>CAYUIQ010000214.1:0-15649 GCA_964444795.1 uncultured Planctomycetaceae bacterium | reverse complement strand
GGCGTACTGGGGGCTCGCTGCGCTCGACCACCAGCCACCCGCTGATTTCATGTGACACGGATTTCTTGCTGGTCCACTGTGGGAGCAACTCTATGACACACGATATCCATCGCCGCCGGTTCATGGGAACCGCCGTCGCATCCGGGGTGCTTACCGTCGTGCCCCGACACGTTTTGGGCGGGACCGAGTACGTCGCCCCGAGCGACAAGATCACGCTGGCCCACATCGGCATGGGTACGCAGGGATTCCGCGAACTGGGGGGCCTGCTGGCCGACCCGGGGATACAGATCGTGGCCGTGTGCGATCCGAACACCGACAGCAACGATTACGTCGAGTGGGGCAAGGGCAGCGTCCGCGGTACGATCCGGAAGCTCCTGGGAAAGCCCGCGTGGAGAGAAAACGACGGCGGTTGCCCGGGAGGCCGGGAAGTGGGGCGCGAGGTCGTCGACGCTTACTATGCCGCCGGGCGAAGCGAGGAGAACTTCAAGGCGTGCTCCGCGTATGCCGACTTTCGGGAGTTGCTGGAGAAAGAGAAGGACCTCGACGCCGTCAAGATCATGACGCCCGACCATCTCCACGCGACCATCTCGATCGCGGCGATGAACCGGGGTAAACATGTCCTGATGCACAAGCCACTGGCCAATCGGATGGCCGAAGGCAGGCTGGTTGTCGAGACGGCCCGGCGGACGAAGGTGGCGACGCACCTGTTGGCTTATGGCAGCGGGTCGGGCAACGGACGGATTGCCCAGCGGGTGAAGGAAGGTCTGATCGGCACGCTTCGGGAGGTGCATAACTGGACGAATCGGCCGGTCTGGCCGCAGTATCCGGAGATTCCCGCGGACAAGCCGGCGGTTCCCAAGGGTTTCGACTGGGATTTGTGGCTGGGGCCCGCGTTGGATCGTCCCTATCATCCACACTACACGCACACGGTCTTTCGCGGCTGGTACGATTTCGGCGGCGGCTCGATGGCCGACATGGGCATCTACAGCTTGTGGCCCGTATTTGCGGGGCTGGAGTTGGGTGTTCCGCAAAGCGCCGAGGCCCGGGCGACCCACACCTGCTCGATCACCGATAACGTGAGCCGCCGCGTCCGGAACGACTTTTCGTATCCGGCCGCCTGTACGATCCGCTTCCAGTTCGCGGCCACTGCGGACGCGCCCGCGGTGGATTTGTTCTGGTACGACGGCGGGATGAAACCACGTCTGGGAGAGGAAATCGAGGTACACAACGTCGACATGCCCCGCGAGGGGATCCTCTTTGTCGGCGACCAGGGAACGATCATGGCCGGTTTTCACGGGCAGAATCCGCAACGATTCGCCAAGGGGAAGCGTGAGCCCGTTGGCGGGGAAGCGTCCCAGCGACACGGCGCTCGCCATACCCCGTGGCTTGAGGCCGTCCAAGGCGGACCGCCCTCGCTGGGAAGTTTTGCAGATGCCGCGTCGATTACCGACACCGTCAACCTGGGCACCGTCGCCCTGCGCGCCGGGAAGAAGGTGCTGCTGGATAGCGAGAACCTGAAGATCACCAACGCGGCCGATGCGAACAAATATCTCGTTCGGCAGTATCGCGAGGGTTGGGAGTTGTAAGCCGGACGATTCTCGTGTGCCACTGCTTGCTTGCAAGCAGTGCTGGGCGCGCGAGAGAACAGCCCACGGCGAGTCGCGTCAGGATCGAGGAGACACGCCAACCTTGTCTCGTGCGGATCGGTTTCCCGATGACACACTGCTTGCAAGCAAGCAGTGGCACACGATACATGCGGACCGGTCGCTTATCGCCGGCAGCGGGCCAGCGACATCAGGGCGTAGGCCGTGCCGTAGGGTTGATGGTAGTCGTAGAGGGGGTAGTCCCACCAGCAACCGTCCTTCTCTTGTAGACGGAGCAGAATCTGGGCCAACTGGTCCTGATGGGCGGCTCGCTCATCGGAAGGTAACTGGTCGATGCAATGGGCCGCGTAGTAGTGGCCGAAATAGAAGAAATAGCCGGCCACGGCGAACCACGATTCGTGGGGGACCGGACGCTTGCGGCCCATGTCGAGCCAGAGGTTGCGAGCGAAGAGCCGGTCGAGCCAAACGTTCAGAACGTCGTCGGTGATCGCCTCGTCGTCCCAGAGTCGCAAGGCCACGTTGCACGCCTGTGAACGCCCCAGACTGCCGCCGGGGCGATTGATGCCGCGAGCGGGCTGATACTTGAGATACTCGCCGTAGCAATAGGTGAAATCTCCCTTGCGCTGCCGCAAGATCGAGGCAATGCCTCGACGCACCAACCGGTCGGGCACCTCGACACCGATTCCCCGGGCTTCGTCCAGCGAGACCAGCACCGCGGCCGTGACGAAACTGATCGACGAACCGCTGGGCCGCTGCGTGTGGGCGTTGAAGTCGTAGTAGCACCAGCCGCCGTCGACGCATTCGTACCGCCGGAGCATGTCGATCTGCCCTTCGATCAGTTCGACGATCCGCTGGCGGCGCTCCTTGTCGTCGGGCCGGCGATCGTACATCCGGACCAGGGCACCGATCGAGTAGGCGTGTCCCCAGGAGTTGTACAGCGCCGTGGGAGTCGCCCGGCGAAGTCGGGGAAGATTCTCGATCAGCCACGCTTCGCTCCGATCCAACGCGGCGGTTCCCTTCTCGCCGTCGTCGCCCACCTCGATCATGGCCGAGATGCAGAGCGAGGTGGTTGCCGTGCGAAAGGCGTGATGGGCTCCAGGCACGGGCGCGAAGATATTCAAACCCTTGGTATTACGCGCCGATCCCCACGAACCGTCCGGATTCTGACGCTCGATCAAGAACGCCACGCCGCGATCGATTGCCTTGTCGATCTTCTCCGGTGCGGGCTGTTCGACGGGCAACGGACGCGGGGGCGGGTCGGCGACGGCGATGGTTGTCAACACAAGCAGCAGCACCGCGGCAACGGTCGGCCGCAGGACGAGTTTCTGATGGATCATGGTCGTATCGGTTCTTCGTCGCGTTAGGTTACTTGTCCGCAGCGGGCTTGGCCATGATCTCGTCGCCCTCGGCAAGGCCTTTGAGGATCTCGACCTTTTCGCTGCCGCGCCGGCCGATCGTGACGAACCGTTTCTGGCCGCCGTCTTCACCGGGCAAGGTGACGAAATGCCGCCGCTTGCCCGAGGGTTCGGTTCCCAACGCGGCGGCGGGGATGGTCAGCGTTTGCCTGGCCTGGTAGATAACGAGCGTCGCCTTACCGGTCATCTTGGGCATCACGGCGTCGGCTTGCGGCGAGGCGGCCACGGAGAGCTGGGCGGCAAATTTTCCGTCGCTGCTGCCAACAATCGCCACTTTCCGTAGCACGGTCGGCAAGCTCAACTCGGGAAACGCCACGGGCTGGATCGTTCCTTTCAGGCCCGGAGTTACCTGATGGAGTTCCTTTTCCGGCACGGCAACGTGGAAGAAGACGGGCCGCGGGTTGACGATCGTCATGAACACTTTTCCGGCGGTCAGGCTGCCTCCCTCGCGCAGACTATCGGCGGCGGCCGACTCGCCGGACCAGGTGCCGCGCGAACACTGGCCGTGGTAGACGATCCCGTCGATCGGCGACCTGACGCTCATCGTCACCCGGTCGGCCAGCAGCTTATCGAGTTTCTCTTTGTTTCGGGCCAGGGCTACTTTGGTCTTCTGCAGTTCGATGCGCGCGGTGATCAGCTTCCGTGGAATCGCGGCCCGGGTGCGTTGGGCGGCCAAGGCCTGTTTCTCCCGGGCGAGACGTTTCGCTTCCTCCGCACGGGGGAAGGTGACTTCGACCGCTTGCTTGTGGTCCTGCTCGGCCCCCTCGACCATGAACTTCATGCTCTCCACCGCGTTGCGCGCCCGTTTGAGCACGATCTCCTCGGTCTCCTCGGTCAGTTCATCGGCCGCGTACATTTTCTCCAACTGGCGCAGCTCTTCCATCTGGTATTCCAAGCGATCCTTGGCGCTCTTCAGGGAGAAGTCGGCCGCTCGCTTGCTCATCGGCAGGTCGACCGCCAGGTATCGCTTTAGATCTTCTCGGGCGAATTGCTCGGACCGCTGGGCTTCCTTCAGGTCGAGGGGAGTGTTTGCCTCAAGCAAGGCCAGTTCCGCTTCGGCTTCGATCAGCGCCAGGTCGGCCAGCTTCAACTCGGTCCGCAAGTCGGCGATCCCGTCGTCGATTCCTTTGAGGTCCAACCGCACGATCACCTGGCCCTTTTTCACCCGGGTACCTTCGGCCACGGCGGAGACGACTTTCAGGGTGGCCCATTTCTCTGGACGCAGCACAACATCGGCCATGACCTGGGCCTCGAACTTCCCGTCCAGGGCCAGTTCAATCTTCATCGGCTCGGCTTTCACCTTTACCGTTTTGGATTCTTCTTTCGCTTTGGTCGCGGGCTTCTCGGCTTCTTCGGCCGCCGGCTTTGCTTTCTCTTCGGCCGCGGCTTTGGAAGCATCGGTCTTGGGCGGATCGGCGGCGATCAGTCGCGATGCGATCAGGCAGGCAAACAGGGCGAACATCAGGCTGCGTTGAATCATTCGGTAGCTTCCTTCCAACCAAGGGGCGAAAATTGCGGGTGCCACGGCGGCGGGTGCCGTGCCGGTGGCCATGGATCGGGTAACGGGAGAGCGGAGTCGGGTGGATCTTGCGCGAGGCAATCGTCGGGGGTGCGACCGGCAAAACGCGCCGGCCCCCCATTCCAAGGGATGTCCTCGCTCGGGGCTGTCGTTCTATTGTTCCTCGTGGGGCGGCCGATTGCAAGCGCCAGGGGCAATCCGGCATCGCCGCCCCAAGCATACGTCATTCCAAGGGCTTCCGCCAGACGACATTGCCACGTTCGCCTGCCCGTCCGGGGTCTGCTATACTTGGACGATAGCCGTGTTTCTGACCGTCCCACCGATATTATCCCCTTCCACCACCCCCTGCTTCTGTTCCCACCGGACAACTTGGAGATACCTCCCGCCATGAGAATATCGCGTATGCTCTTCGTCGTTCCCTTTGCCGTTGTCGTTGCCACGTTTGCGGCGGAACCCGCCCCGGCACCCCCTGTTTCGGGTGACTGGCCGCAATGGGGTGGTTCGTCGCTACGAAACAATACCCCGCAAGCCCGGAATATCCCGAAAATCTGGAACGCCGGTGAGTTGGACTGGCAAACGGGTTTGTGGAAGGGCGACGAGGCCGAGGGCATCAAGTGGGTCGCCAAGCTGGGGAGCAACGCGTACGGCAGTCCCGTGATCGCCGGCGGCAAGGTCTTCGTGGCCACCAACAACGCCGGCGGCCGGTTGAAGCGGTTGCCCGCGGAGATCGATCTCGGCTGTATGCTCTGTTTCGCCGAAAGCGACGGAAAATTTCTCTGGCAGTATTCGGCGCCGAAATTGGCCTCGGGCCGCGCGCACGATTGGCCCGACCAGGGGATCTGCTGCGCCGCCTTGGTCGAGGGCGATCGGATGTGGTTCGTTTCCAATCGGGGTGAAGTCGTCTGCCTCGATACCCAGGGGTTTCGCGACGGCACGAACGACGGCCCGGTGACCGATGAGAAGCACACGGCCGTCGATGAGGCGGACGTCGTTTGGGTGTTCGACATGATGGGCGAACTGGGTGTCCGGCAGCACAACATGGCTGCCTGTTCGGTCACCGCGATGGGCGATCTGCTATTCGTCGTCACGTCCAACGGTGTCGACGAGGACGAGCACGAAGTGGTCCCGGCGCCCGAGGCACCCAGTTTTCTGGCCTTGGAGAAGAAGACGGGCAAGGTCGTTTGGGCCGACGCCTCACCGGGGAAAAACATCCTGCACGGGCAGTGGGGTTCGCCTGCCTGTGGCGTGCTCGGAGGAGTACCCCAGGCGATCTTTCCCGGCGGCGACGGCTGGCTCTACAGCTTCCTGGCCGAGAGAACCGCCGACGGCCGGGCCCAACTGCTCTGGAAGTTCGACTGCAATTCCAAGGAGTCGAAGTGGATTCACGGCGGCCGGGGCGATCGGAACAGCATCCTTGCCACGCCGGTGATTCACCAGGGACGCGTGTACATCGCCACGGGTACGGACCCGGAGTACGGTGAGGGGGAGGGCGATCTCTGGTGTATCGATCCCACGCGCCGCGGCGACGTCAGCCCGCATTTGGCCGTGGACGCCGACGGCAAACCCTTGCCGATGCGTCGCATCCAGGCGGTCGATCCCGAGCAGGGCGAAGTCGCCCGGGACAACCCCAACTCGGCCCTCCTCTGGCACTTCGACCGCCACGACGCCAACGGCGACGGCAAGTTCCGCTTCGAGGAAACGCTGCATCGCACGATGGGTACCGTGGCGGTGAAGGACGGCCTGCTATTCCTGGCCGACGGCAGCGGGCTGTTTCTCTGTCTCGACGCGGCCACCGGCAAACCGCTTTGGAATTACGACATGATGTCGGGGTGCTGGAGTTCGCCCCTGGTGGTCGACGGCAAGGTGTTTATCGTCGATACCGATGGCGACGTGACCATCTTCCGCCTTTCACGGGAGATGGAAATCCTGGCCGAGGAACTCAACATGGGCACCACAATTTACACCTCGCCGGTGGTCGCCAACGGCGTGCTCTACTTCTCCGCCACAACTTATCTCTACGCCATTGGCTCCGAATCGAAGTGAACGCGAGCCGGGGGGACTCGTCCCTGGCGGGGAAACCGGCTCCGTGGATGACCAGTAAAGGCGCGGCCGATGAACCAAGGCGAGCAACCGACCGGCGACGTCACCCTCCGGACCCCCGGTGCCGGCCGCGACGAGCGGATCGATTTCTGGCGGGGCCTGTGCATTTTTGGCATGGTCTCGTGGCACCTGTTGACCGATCCCTCGTATCCGACCTGGTTCTCCTTCGGCGTGATCCAGACGTTCAATTTCGTCGCCGAGGGGTTCGTCCTGGTGGCCGGGCTGGTGATCGGGCTCGGCGCCGCCAAGTATGCCCAACGTTCGGTACGGGTAACCCACTACCTCCGCCGGGCGATACAACTGTTGCTCCTGCACTACGCCGTCGTTGTGGCCCTGGGGCTCATCTTTAACGCGCCAGGCAGCGAAGAGACCGCCACCGGGCCGGATTGGGTCCGGGCCGTCTTCCTGATGGAGTATCAACCCTACTTGGGCGACATCCTCTCGGTGTTTGTCTTCCTTTTCGCCGCTACACCGATCTTTCTCGGCGTGCAGCGCGCGTTTGGCCGCGGGGCCTTGCTGGCCTTGAGCATGGCGGTCTATCTGGCGGGCAATCTCGCGACCGACGGCAGGTTCTCATGGGCGGCATCGCTGGAGTTGAACCGTCACGGGGCGTTCGATTTCAATACCTGGCAACTCGTGTTCGTACTCGGTCTGCTGTTGGGCGGACGTTTCGAGGCGATCACCGCCTGGGGGCAGAAGAACTTCCGCCTGTGCATGGCGGCGTGTCTCGGGGGATTCGCGTTGGTGTTTGCCTACCGCCTGGCTGTTTTGTCCGGCCGTATCCCCAGCGACACACTCCCCCAATCGCTCGACTTCTCGCGTCATCCGCTGTCGATCGCCCGGCTGGGCTACGTGGGCTTGCAGATGGCGCTGATCGGGCTCCTGACGGTCCGGTTCTGGGATCGTCTGGTCGATTGGTCCGTCGTGCGCTGGATCGTGATGTTCGGTCGCCGAAGCCTGACCGTGTTCGTTGTTTCGGTCCTTCTCGACTACGCACTGAAAGCGGCGATCCTCAAGACCGACCTGGGATTTCCCGCGAATCTGACAATCTGGGCGGCCGAGTTGGCCGCGCTGGATCTGGTTGCCAGATACGGCCGGCTGCCGCGGCGCCGCGTCAAACTGTAAACGGAAGTGAAAAACGGGGACTGTCCCCATTTTCGGACTCCCGCATCCAATCGCTACGATCGGTCGATCCGATACTTCCGCCGGCACCTGACGCCCGTTTGACCCGTGGATTGGGGAGACCTAGATTTGGGTTGAGGTTAGTAACACAGGTTTCCCCCGGAGTTGAACCACTCATGGCCGGTTCGGATCAAGAAAATCTACTACAACGTTTGGCTCAAGGCACCGCCGGAGGCGCCAACGATTGGGATGCCCTGGCCGCCACCGAGCCGGAACAGCCCGAGGAAGAAGCCAAGGACGAAAAACTCGACCAGTTGTTCGACCGGATCAACAATCTGGCCAGCGTTCCCGCGACGGAGTCCGATCCGGACAACGCGGCCCCGCCGCCCGCGGAGCCGTCCGGCAAACAGGCACCTCCCGAACCGTCGCTTCCCGCGGTTGAGCCACCGGCACAGGCACCGCCCGAACCGGCTTCCGGCCAAACCAAGACGCCGGACGACACCTTCTTTCCCGAAGAACCGGCCACCTTTCGCGAGGCCAGTCTGACGGATACGGAAGTCGAGGCGTTGATCCTGAAATATCTCTTGGCCCGGGGCGACGCGCCGGGCCGGGGCATCGCCGAGGAAGTGAAGCTCACCTTCACACCGGTCAACGACCTGCTCCACCAGATGAAGAGTGATCAACTGGTCGTCCACCGCGGCGCGGCCCCGATGAACGACTACCAATACCAGTTGACCGACGTCGGCCGGGAACGGGCTCGTCGCTATGCCTCGCAGTGCAGCTACTTCGGCTCGGCCCCCGTTTCGCTGGAGGATTACGTCACCAGCGTGACGGCCCAATCGCTGGCCGGGCAACATCCCACGCCCGACGACCTGCGGCGCGCGTTTGCCGATCTGCTGATCAGCTCGGAAATGTTCGACCGTCTGGGACCGGCCATCAACTCCGGCCGCGGCCTGTTTCTCTTCGGCCCTCCCGGCAACGGCAAGACGAGCATCGCCGAGCGGGTGACGATTGCCTTTGGGCAACACATCTGGATCCCGCGCACCATCGGCGTCGACGGCGAGATCATCCGGCTCTTCGATCCCATCAACCACGAGGAAACACCGCCCGACGACGACGACGGGTTGCTCGACCAGCGGAAAATCGACAAGCGATGGGTCCGCATTCGCCGGCCCACGATCGTCGCCGGCGGCGAGCTAACGATGTCGTCGTTGGAAGTGACCATTGACCGGACGACCGGCATCAGCGAAGCGCCGCTGCAACTGAAGGCCAACTGCGGCACGTTCGTGATCGACGACTTCGGCCGGCAGCGGATGAGCGTCGACGACCTGCTCAACCGGTGGATCGTACCCCTGGAAAAACGCTACGACTTCCTCAATCTGGCCAGCGGCAAGAAGATCAGCGTGCCGTTCGACGAGCTGTTGATCTTCTCGACCAACCTCGAGCCCCGCGATCTGGTCGACGAGGCGTTTCTGCGGCGGATTCCCTACAAGATCGAGGCCGTCGATCCCACGGAAGCGGAGTTCCGCGAGCTATTCGTGATGATGTCCAAGCTGCTCGGCTTCGAGCATCGCAAGGAGCCGATCGACTACCTGATCGCCAACCACTATCGGGCCGTCGACCGTCCCTTCCGCTGCTGTCAACCCCGCGACCTGTTGCTACAGATTCGCAACTACTGCGCCTACAAGAAGCTGCCGATGGAACTGACCAACGACTTCTTCGACTTCGCCGTGGAAAACTACTTCGCGGTGATGTAGAGTCGTGGTCCCCAGGCCATCACCGCTGCGGTGTTACCTCTTCGGCCCACTGCTTGTGCAGGGAGAGTAGCTCCGCGACGATTTCCGGTTGCTCTTTGAGATGGTTCTTCACCTCGGGCTGCTCCTCGGCCAGATTGCCGAGAAACTTGGCCCCGTCGCGGCTGCCGAGCAATTTCCAATCGCCCCGGCGCACGGCCCAGGCGGCGTGCCATTGCCAGTGCATGACCTTGTGGTGCGTGGGCGCACGGGGCGAAGCGATGATCGGCAGCAGGCTACGGCCGTCGAGCGTGACGTTCGGTAGCGGCACGCCGCAGAGGTCCAATAGGGTCGGCATCCAATCGGCCGCGGTGATCGCCTGATCGCGGACCACGCCTTGCGGCAATCGGGCCGGGTAGCTGATGATCGCCGGCACGCGCAAGCCCCCTTCGTAAAACGTGCCCTTGTGTCCCCGCCATTTTCCAGTATTACCGCCCCCGCCATGGGCACCGTAATAATGGCCCTTGGGCAGGCCGCTGGTGTGGTTGTCGGTGCGGATCGTGCTGTTTTCGGCCGAGTGGCCGTTATCGCTCATGAACACGACGATCGTATGCTCGCGGAGCTTCAACTCATCGAGCTTCGCCAGCACCCGGCCCATCCGATCGTCAGTCGTCGAGATCATCCGGGCGTACGACTGCCGCGGCATGGGCATCTCGCGATACCGCTGGGCAAACTTCTCGTCGGCCTGCTCCGGATAGTGGGGCACGTTGAACGCCAGGTACATAAAAAACGGTCGCTGCCGATTCTCCTCCACGAACCGCAGCGCCCGATCGGTAATCAGGTCGGGAAAATACTCGCCCTTACGAAAGACCTCCTCGGTGCCCTCGTACAGATCATGAAAGCCGTTGCCGTGGAGAAAATGGTGGTTGTAGTTGTCGATAAACCCGCCGCGCAGCCCAAAAAACCGATCGAACCCCTGCTTCGTCGGCCCATGCTCCAGATCGGCCCCCAGATGCCACTTCCCAAACAGGGCCGTCCTGTACCCGGACGCTTTCAACGCCTCGGCGATGGTCACCTCTTCCTTGAACATATTGACGCCCGCCGGTCCCTTGGCGTTCCCCTGCGTCCAAACGTTCACATTCCCCCTCTGCGGATGCCGCCCGGTCATCAACAGCGCCCTCGCCGGACAGCAAACCGTATGCGCGTATGCCTGCGTAAACCGCACCCCCGTCTTCGCCAGCGTGTCCATTGCCGGCGTATAGAGATCGGTCGAGCCGTAGCAGTTGGCATCCAGCGTCCCCTGGTCGTCGCTGAACATGATGATGACGTTGGGACGTGTGAATGGTTCTTGGGCGGCGAGGGAATTGAATGTGGTCGGCAGGAACGTCACGGCAAAGGCCGCGATGAGAAGCGGACGTAGTGTGTTGGGGATGTTGAGCGTGAACATGGTGTTGGGTCTCCTTCGTGGGTCGATTTCGGTTTGCTCCTTGAAGTAGCCGTCTCGCTCCGTGAGATGTAGCTGAAGCTGCCATCCACTTGGCATCCGTGGACTTGGGCACTACGTGTTGACGTTTCGTGACGTTACTCATCAACCTCCCCGTACGCAACCCTCCTCGAACGATTCTCATTGGAACGAGAACCGGAAGTGATTACCGGGAAAGGACTTAGCGATTCCCGTCTCTTTCGGCCGGGCCGAAATCGAAAGGAACCGGCCGCGGGAAGATGATCGGTGGGTCAACCGTTTGAGATCGCGGATTGAGGGTTGCCGGACCCGAGATGCTATCTTCGGGGCCGCGATTCCCGCTATCGGGCGGTTCTGGCCAGCTTGCCTCGGACGCAGCCGCAGGAGGCGGAGCGGTTGGCGGTGAGGCCCATGGAATCGACCGCGCAGATCGTGCCACAGGTGCATTGGCAGACAACGAAGGACTCGCGACGGCCGGGCTTTGTCTGGACCCAAAACGGAGTCCCCATCACCCGTAGCCGACCGAAACGGCTACGCTGCTTCACGTCGCTTCCGCTGACAACCAGTCGTTGGACGTGCTCGTTCATTCGACACAACCCTCGCAATCCGAATTCCGTTGCTCGTGATCGTCACCTGATCATGTATAGCTTACGGAATCGGGTCCGCAACGCGGAGCGTTGGGAACGAGGTCTACATAGCGCAATCGCGAATCCCTAATGAATCATCGCATGCACGATCACGTTGGTCCCGATCCGGAGGGCCGATTCATCCTTCAGGCCGTAACTGTAGGCGTGTGGAAATTGCTCCCAACCGTTGCCCAGATCGAACCGGCTGTAGACGACCGCCAGACGTCCGTCGATCTTCACCGCCTCGAGTTCCGGCGAGTCCATCGGCCCGAAGTCCTCGCGCACCCGCGGCGTGTAGTCGACCCGGGCAATGTCGTTGTGGCAGTGGAACAGCGGGTCGTCCAGGGGGAGTGTTTCCAGACGGCTCTCGGGCAGCACTTTCTTGATCTGACTTCGAAAGGCCTGATCGAACGCCATGCGGCCGCAACAGGCGTCGGCCAGCAACAGTCCGCCCGAGGTGAGATAGCGACGCATCTGGGCCACTTCGTCGGCGTTCCAATGGAATTCGCGATGGCCGGTCATGTACAACAGCGGATAGTTCAGCCCGACCGTCTCCTTCAACTCGACGTCGACCCGCTTGAACTTCACTTCCAGCGTCGAATTGTCGCGGGCGTACTTCAGCAGGTTGTGGACGGCCGAGGGGTCGGGATCCCAATCGCCTTCGTGCTTCAATTGGGCTAGCACGAAATCGTCGCGGGTCGGGGCACCCGCCTCGTGATAGACCTTGGTGCTGCTTAAGAATCGGCCGAGTTGGTAGGTTCCCAGAAGATACGTGACGATGTTGGCGCCTATCTGGCGAGCCTGATCGACGACCATCCGGGTGCCGCGCGGGTGCTCGTGGCCGTCCCAGCCGCACGTCATGTCGATAGGCGAGAAGATCACGCCGCTACGACAGCCGAAGTCGATCGATTCCAGGCACGGTTCGTCGGAGTAGGTCGATCCGTCGCCCTTCTTGTACGTCAGTTCCTGTTCCATCTTGTAATAGGATGAGAACAGGGGCTCCTCGGGCAGCATCTTGCGCAAAGGGCGGCCGGGGAAAATCTGTTCCATCTCGGCGCGAAACGATTCGGCGAAATCGTTCCACCCGCAACACGCGTCGCCGATGATCATCCCGCCGTCGGCCACGTAGCGGTGTAAAGCCCGGCGGACCTCGTCTTTGAGCGAGAACTTGTTATGGCCGGAGAAGAGCAGGGCGGGCAGTTCGCGCGGGTCGAACGAGAAGTGGGCGAAATCGGTCTCGATCGACCGGTAGCTGATCCCCAGCTTCTCATTGGTCCACACCAGCAGGCTGTTGATGTCGGCCGGATCGGTCATCCAGTCGCGGTATTGTACGCGCTTGCCTTCCTGCGTCTTCCAGCGCGTGCGTCCCAGGGCCGTCTTGCCGATCAGCGCCGGCGGGCTCGGCGGGCGTTTCTTTTCCGAGCGTCGCAACGGGGTGACCGGCAGTGGCAGCGGGGCAAACGACTCGCCACCGGTGCGATGCTGCGGCTTGGCTTTGGGCGGCGGGCCGCAATCGGTCACCTCGCCCGAGTTCTCTTGTCCCCAAGCCAACGACGCGATGTTGATCCCACCCGCGGCGGACCCCACGGCACACGTCTTCCCGACCCGTTGGAGAAATTCGCGTCTCGACTGGCCGCCGTTGCATTGCCCGCCGTTGCATGGTCCCTCGGAAGTTGCCATCGGTTCTCTCCCTTATGGCGGCGGATTAAGCCCCGGCGAGAGGATGCCTCGCCGTAAAGGCTTGTCCGGGTTACTTTTCTATCCCTTTCATTGTGCCGAAAGCAAGTGCGGCACGTCAAGTCAGTTCTCACCTCACGGCCATCGCGACGAGAGTTGGTGATTCGGCATGCGCGCAACGATACCGCTATACTGTTCGGTCCGATTGCCGCCGAGTATTGCAGATCCTCTGCCAGAAGGGGCTTGGGGCAGCCTTCGTGTCGGCGAACCCCCTCGGCAAGGTGGTTCTTCGCTCCTGGTGCTTGCCCTCGCACTCCGCCAGCCCGCGATTCAGCCTGCTGCACGGCCTCAGCCAGCCGATTGCACCCCCCACATGATGCGGGGTAGAATTAAGCGAGGTCAGACGGCGCGTTCATCGGCGGCGCGCCCGGCAATTCACTCGACTCTGTCCAATGGGAAATGGTAATGGCCGTACTCCTACGAATGCTCCCTATGACCGTTCTCACGACCGCTTTGCTTGCGGCACCCGAAGGGAACGCGACCGAGCTTCAGAAGGCTCTTGACCGTCTAACCAAAGCTGAGGGCGTGGTTGGATCCGCAGTAGGTATCGGCGGCAACACTGAGGGGTTGTTCTATACCCTTTCCAAGACGATCCGTGAGCACGGCTCCTCGACGGACTTCAAGAGCCTCATCGAAAGCAAGAACCCGATTGAGAGATGCATGGGGCTGTACTGTCTGGCCAATTCTGATGCCGCTGACGCTGACGACATTCTCAGAAAGCACCTTGATGATAGTGCCTGGGTATCCTACCTCCCTATTGGCTGCGTCCTCTCCGAGATCTCTGTAGGCGAATTCTCTCTGGAACTCCTTCTTTACAGGAATCCTCTTCAATGGAGAGAAGCTTTCAGTTCGCACGTTTCCGAAAAGAAGAGCATGGGAGTCGCGATTGACGCATTGTCCCGCGATGCCGCTTTCAACACACATGAAACGGCTTCCGAACTCATTGAGGGAGTGATCGAACGTAGCGGATTTGAACTGGATATCGTGAGCCTGCGAAAGAGTGCAACGCACCTTGAGGACTTCCAGCTCATTAAGGCGGTAGGACGTCTTCCTAGCCTGAGGGAGGCAAGGAAATTCCTGCAATCGTGCCTGGAGAATCGAGAATCGAATGCGATGGCACGGATGGCCGCCGCATCCGCTCTCACGAGACATGCGGACGAATCCCTATACGAGTACTTCGATGAGAATACCGAATACCTCAATACGCTTTCGTCGAACTTCGCCACACGAGTGAAAAGCGATGTGCTATTCGGTATCAGCCACAAGGCGAACATGAAGCCGATTCACGCGGAGAAGACGTGGCGAGGCCTGAAGAGAATCATGGATGTGATGATTCATGCCTGCTCCACGGCCCATCCGGTTGCGTATGACGACTTGTGCAACGTTCGCATGGGGCCAACGTTTGCCGAAGCCTTCCATGATGACGCCAATGATAACGATAACGATAACGACAACGATGACGACGACGTCATCGATGAACTGGAACGCACCGTGGCCGAAACGCTCATTTCATTGGCCCGCAGACAAGGGTCCTACTCTCAACCGTGGAACACCTATGCCGACGTGCCTTTCCGAATGCGTGACGCCGTTAAGAATGAACCACATTTTAGTTTTGGTTTTGAGTTGCGGCCTGAGGAACGGAAGAGGCTTCGGGCCGTACTGAAAAGTGAATGACGGCTCATCCGACGCAACCCCACCCGCTATCTGGAGCAGGCACCCGTACTTCGGGTGTGCGTATTCCAAGGACGCAAATCCCGGAAGGACCTTTCTCAACGGGCAGCAAACACCCACCTTCGCGTCAAGCGTCCGATGGTCCTTCTTGGCAAAATTCCGTCAGTACGCCGCCGGTGCTCTTGGGGTGGGCAAAGGCGATCTGCATGCCGTGGGCGCCGGGGCGGGGTGCTTCGTCGATGAGTTGCATGCCGGCCGACTTCAGGGCCGCCAGCGTGGCCGGCAGATCGGCGACGCGGTAGGCGACGTGATGCAGGCCCGGTCCGCGGCGGGCGAGGAATTTTGCGATCGGGCCGTCGTCGGTGGTCGACTGGAGCAGTTCGATGCGCACCTCGCCCATCTGAAACAGTGCGACGCGAACCTTCTGGTCCGGGATTTCCTCGATCCCGTCGCACGACAGACCGAGAACGTCACGGTACAGACGACACGCCTCGTCCAGCGACTCCACGGCAATGCCCAGGTGGTCGATTTGCGTGGGTGGCTGCATGGGGGATCTCCGTCGCTGTATTAACTCGGGCTATTCACGAGTCCATAGTAACCCGAAGCGTAAGCGAGGGAATTTGTCAGTCGTCTCTCGCTTACGCTTCGAGTTACCATGAT
>CAYUIQ010000213.1:0-15657 GCA_964444795.1 uncultured Planctomycetaceae bacterium | reverse complement strand
GCCCCCAGTTCGTTGCGTTCTGGGGGCTCGCTGCACTCGACCCCAGGCACCCATCAATCTAACGGTTACTGAGAACCAGAGTGTTACAGCCGTCACTTTCTCCCTTTCCAAGACTCTGGAGGCCGGCCATGAGCCAACCAAGACGCGTAACAAGCGTTTCGACCGCGGGATTGCTCCTTCTGGGCATGTTGCTTCTGCCCAATACGGTTCTGCAAGGCGCCGAGACTTCCGCGCAAGCCTTCGCCCGGCAGCTTATCGATACGGCGGGCGTCCGCGGCGGGGTGGTCGTCCATCTCGGTTGCGGCGATGGCCGGCGCACCGCGGCGCTGCACGTCAACGATAGCTATCTGGTTCACGGCCTGGACGCCGACGCCGAGAACGTCGAGGCGGCGCGACAGCACATTCAATCGCTCGGCCTGTACGGCAGCCAAGTGTCGGTCGAGCGGCAGACGGGCCGGCGCCTGCCGTACGTCGACAACATGGTCAACCTGATCGTGGCCGAAGATTTCGACAACGTGCCGATGGATGAAGTGATGCGAGTGCTTGCCCCGGAGGGGGTGGTGATGATATCGCTGGCGGACGACGACGGGGAGAAGTGGACCAAGACAGTCAAACCGCGGCCGAAGGAAATGGACCAATGGACGCACTATCTTCACGATCCGACCAATAATGCCGTGGCCCACGACAGCCTGATCGAACCACCCTCGCGCTATCAATGGGTCGGCGGCCATCGCTACGCGCGGCAACACGACCACATGTCCAGCGTCAGCGCCGTCGTATCGTCCGGTGGCCGGGTCTTCACCATCTTCGACGAGGCGCCGCGAGCGTCGATCCTCATTCCGCCGCAATGGCGCCTGATCGCCCGCGATGCGTTCAACGGCACGCTGCTCTGGCAACGCGACATCGACAAGTGGCACCAGCATCTTTGGCCGCTGAAGAGCGGTCCGCAATTGCTAACGCGGCGGCTCGTGGCCGTGGGCGATCGGGTCTACGTGACGCTTGGCATCGACGCCCCCCTGTCGGTCCTCGACGCGGCCACCGGCGAAACGATCAAAACCTACGAAAACACCAAGGTGACCGAGGAGATTCTCCTCGACCAGGGCGTCCTCTTTCTGTCCGTGGCGGCCAAGGGTCAGCCGCTGCGAAGCGATCCCCAGCGAGCGTTTCGCAACATGGCCGAAATCAAGGCGGCGGTGTCCGAGCCACTCTGGACCGAGGCGCCGCGCACGGTCATGGCCGTCAATGCCGAGTCGGGGGAGGTGCTCTGGAAGAAAGAGTCCCACGTCGTGTCCATGTCGCTGGCCGCCGACCGGCGGTCCGTGCTCTTCCACGACGGCCAGCGGATTCAATGTCTCGACCGCGAAAGCGGCGAAGTGCGCTGGGTCTCCGAACCGCTGGCCAAGCGCGAAGGCATGAGAAGCTCCGGCGGTGTCACGCTGGTGCTGTACAACGACGTGGTTTTGTACAGCGGCCAGATCGCCGTCGAGAAATATCAGCAGCGCTCGACCACCATGTTTGCCCTTTCGGCGAAGACCGGCAAGATGCTTTGGAAAGCGGAGCATCCGCCCTGCGGACACATGGGCACGCCGGACGACATCCTCGTGGCCGGCGGACTCGTCTGGAGCGGCGCGGTGGCCCAAGGCCGCGACTCGGGCGTCATGCTCGGCCGTGACCCAAAGACCGGCGAAGTGAAAAGCGAGTTTCTCCCCGACGTCGAGACCCACTGGTTTCACCACCGCTGTTACCGGGCCAAGGCGACCGACAAGTACCTGCTCTTCTCGCGAACGGGGATCGAGTTCATCGACCCGGCCAAGGAACATTGGACCTGTCACCATTGGGTCCGCGGTGCGTGTCTGTACGGCATCATGCCCTGCAACGGGTTGATCTACGCGCCTCAGCATCCGTGTGCCTGTTACCTCGAGGCGAAGCTGTACGGTTTCAGCGCAGTGGCCCCGCCGTCGAAGTATGGCGAAGCTCGCCGCGAGGTGCCCGATGCCGAACGGCTGCAACGTGGACCGGCAACTCTCCCCTCTCCCTTTGGGAGAGGGGCCGGGGGTGAGGGGCGTGGCGCTGCGAATGAAGTTGGAAGGACCACCAGCAGGGCCAACAGCCCTCACCCGGCGGCTGCGCCGCATCCCTCTCCCAAAGGGAGAGGGGAAGATTGGCCCACGCATCGGCACGACGCCGCGCGCAGCGGTGCCACGAAGACCGTCGTCGAACCGGTGGGCCTGAAACGTTCCTGGGAAACCAAACTCGGCGGCCGGCTCAGCAGCCCCGTCGTCGCCGGGGGTAGACTCTTCCTCGCGTCGATCGACTCGCACACGGTTCATGCACTGGACGCCGCCACCGGTGAACCGGCCTGGAGTTTCACCGCCGGCGGACGCGTTGATTCGCCGCCGACGATTTGGCGGGGCCGGGCGATCTTCGGATCTGCCGACGGACACGTCTACTGCCTGCGGGCTTCCGACGGCCAACTGGTCTGGCGATATCGGGCCGCGCCGGAAGACCGCCGGATGGGCGCCTTCGAGCAACTCGAATCGGTCTGGCCCGTGCATGGCAGCGTGTTGGTCCAAAACGATCAGGTCTATTGCGTCGCCGGCCGCTCGATGTTTCTCGACGGCGGCTTGCGTATGTTGCGGCTCGATCCGGCCACCGGAGAGAAGATCTCCGAGACGATCCTCGACGACCGCGATCCGGCCACCGGCGACAATCTGCAAACCCACATCCGCGGGCTCAACATGCCGGTCGGACTGCCCGACGTCCTCTCCAGCGACGGCAAGTACGTCTACATGCGGTCGCTGCCGTTCGACCTCCAGGGGAAACGCAAGTTCGTGACGTATGTCGATGTGAAGGAGCAGCAGGGCGACGACGTCCATTTGTTCAGCCCGACCGGACTGCTCGACGATACGCTTTGGCATCGCACGTACTGGGTCTACGGCCGCGCCTTTGCGTCCGGCGCCGGTGGCTACCATAAGGCCGGGCGGGTCGCGCCGGCGGGTCGCTTGCTGGTCTTCGACGACGACACGGTGTACGGCTACGGCCGGCTCTGGAAGTACTACCGCTGGACCACGCCGCTGGAGTACCATCTCTTCGCCGTCGACAAACGGCCGGAGATCGTTGCCGCGGGCACGGAACGGAAGCCGATCAAGAAAGACGGCAAGCGAACCGGTCAGTCGCGGGTCTTGTCGGTAACTCGATTCGTGCCTGCGTGGTCAGACGATACCTCGGTGCAGGCCACCGCCATGGTGCTTGCCGGTGAGACACTCTTCGTCGCCGGTCCGCCCGACGTGAATGACGAAGAAGCTTCGGTTCAGGCGATCAGTGATCTCGACACGCAGCGGCGACTCGCCGAGCAATCGGCCTCGTTCGAGGGTCGTCGCGGCGCGCTGTTGGTGGCCGTCTCGTCGACCGACGGCCGCAAGCTGGCCGCTTATCGGTTGGAGTCGATGCCCCGTTTCGATGGTCTGATCGCCGCTGCCAGCCGCCTCTATCTTTCCACCGCCGACGGCAAGGTGCTCTGCCTGAGCCCAGAACAAGGAAAACCCCTGCCGGCGGCGCCCGACGTCGTCATCACGGCCCGCCCGAAGATGGAGCGTCGCGCGCCGAGATGAGTTTAGCCCGGGAATCTAACAGGAGATCCGCTGATGACCAACTCGTGGTTTCATAGGGCCGCGTGCCCGTGGATAACCCTCCTCGCACTGGGCTTTGGCGGCGTGGAGATGTGCGCCGAGCCGCCCGAAACCCGCGGCCTTGACGCCGTGGAACACGAGCGGGTAGAGCTTCGCGGCGGGTTCTGGGGCCCGCGGCTCGTGACGCACCACGAAGTGACGGTCCCTCATGCGTTGGACTGCCTGGAGCGGGGAGGGCACGCCACCAACTTCGACAAGGCGGCGGGTGTGTTCGACGGTCCCTTGCGAGGCCATCATGCGTTCGATTCCGATCTGCACAAGGCCCTGGAAGGCGCGATCTACTCCCTGCGACATTTCGACGACCCGCCGCTGCGCCGCCGCGTGGAAGAGATCCTCGACCGCATCCTGGCGGCCCAACAGGACGACGGATATCTGATCTCGTATTTCATCGTCCAGGAGCAAGATCAGAAGTGGCAGACCATGCGGCTGCGGCATCAGCTTTACAACGCGGGCCACTTCTTCGAGATGGCCGTCGCCCATCAGCGGCTCACCGGAGACCCCCGAGTGCTCGACGCCGCGAAGCGGTTCGCCGATCACATCGACAAGACCTTTGGCCCCGGCAAGCGGTACGAAGTGCCCGGGCACCAGGAGATCGAACTGGCGCTGGTCAAGCTCTCCCTGGCCACCGGCGAGCCGCGATACATGGCCCTGTCGCGATTTTTCCTTGACGAACGCGGCCATGCACACGGGACCGAGCGGAAGCCCTACGACTACACCAAGGTGCCGGCACCCGAACCGCCCGAGGGCCCGCTCACACCGGAGCAACGCCGCGCGGCATGGCACGCCCGATTGAAATGGCGTAACGGCCGAATGCAGGACCACAAGCCGCTCGTCGAACAACATGAAGCGGTCGGCCATGCGGTTCGCGCCGGGTACGTCTACGCGGCGATGACCGACATGGCCCGGCTGACCGATGCCCCCGACTACCAGAAAGCCGTCGACCATCTCTGGGACGACGTGGTGGGCCGGAAGATGTACCTCACCGGCAGTATCGGAACGGCCCAGTACCACGACGAGGGTTTCGGCGATCCGTACCTCTTGCCGAACATGTCGGGCTACGGCGAATCGTGCGCGGCGGTCGCCCACGTGCTCTGGCAGCACCGGATGAACCTGCTCCACGGACACGCCAAGTACGCCGACGTGATGGAACTGACGCTCTACAACGGCATGCTCTCGGGAATCGCGGTGGCCGGCGACCGGTTCTGTTATCAGAACCAACTGGCCAGCAAAGGAAATCGGCAGCGGCCGTCGTGGATCGGGCTGGCTTGTTGTCCGACGAACCTCACACGCATCATCCCGCAGGTTGGCGGTCTGGCCTATGCCCGTGACAAGCGGCAGGTATACGTCAACATGTACGCCGCCGGCGAAGCGACGATCGAACTCGACGACGGCACGACGGTCAAACTGCGTCAAACGACCAACTATCCATGGAACGGCCAGGTAAAACTCACCGTCGCCCCCCAGCAGGCGGCGCAGTTTGCGCTCTGTTTGCGCATCCCGAGTTGGGCGCTGGGGCGGCCGGTTCCCAGCGACCTGTACCGCTTCGCCGATGAAAAGGTCCCGCCGGTAACTCTGAAGGTCAACGGCCAGGCAGTCGACGCCACGCCCGGGGACGACGGTTACGTGCATATCCAGCGCCAATGGCAAGCTAGCGATATGATCGAAATCGATTTGCCGATGTCGATCCAGCGAGTCTATGCCCACGAGAAGGTCGAAGAAGATCGGGGCAAGGTGGCGTTGATGCGCGGCCCGATCGTCTACTGTCTGGAAGCGGCCGACCACGGCGACGTGGACCTGTTCAAGGTATCGCTGCCCCGCGAGGCGGAACTAGCGGCCGAGCACCGGAAGGATCTGTTGGGCGGCGTGATGGTCCTCCGCGCGACCGGCCACGACGGCCAGCAAAACCCAATCGCATTGACCGCCCTGCCCTATTACGCTTGGCAGAACCGCGAGCCGGGGCCAATGACCGTTTGGGTGAATGAACGGTGAGGTGATGGCTACTATACGGAAGCCAGCTAGCATTGATCGGGCTCCGCTGCTGTCCCCTGAACGTCCAACCCGGAGCTAAGTTGAAAAGTCGTACTTGACGCAGCCGAATTGGGGGCGTAATGTGGTGTGCGGCGTTGGGTAAGGACGAGGCCCGCGGTCTCGATTAGTAAGGACTGCCACAGATGCAAATTCGCTCAATCGCGGTTAATAACTTCAAGTCTTTGGTCGATTTCCGGATCGATCTGGCGAAGTTCAACTGTTTGATCGGCCTGAACGGATCCGGCAAGTCCACCGTGCTTCAATTCATCGATTTTCTGGCGCAGTTGGTTCGGGGCGATATGAAGCAGTGGTTTCGCGAAAGGAAGTGGGACTCCAGCGAGGTCCGGTCGAAGCTGACGGCGAAGAAGAACGTTGATTTCGTCGTGGATTTCACCGATGCGAATAGCGAATCCGCCGGACATTGGGAAGGCGAATATAACCCTTCCACGAATCGTTGCACATGGGAACGCATTGAACTACCAGGTACTGTGCTGATAGTCAACAAGGGCAAGGTGACAGTATCATCGCACAGTTCTTATGGAGAGGAGTCGAGCAGTTCAAGCAGTTGGGAATCTCCCATTGCATTCACATACGAGGGGTCGATCTTGTCCGGCCTCAAGGAAGACCTCTTAACGGATTCCTTGCTTGAGTGCAAACGCTATGTTGATAGCATCAAATCGCTCGAGCTTCTTTCTCCAGAGTACCTGCGCCAGAAGACCCGCGAAGCGGCCTGCTCACTGGGCCTCGGCGGACAGAAGCTGTCGGCCTTCCTGCACGAACTGGGATCCGAGAAACGCCAGCATCTGGCGGACAGCCTGAAGCGTGTCTACCCGCAACTTGAAGTGTTGCACGTCAAGTCGTTGCGATCCGGCTGGAAGCAACTGGAGATCACCGAGTTGTATCCTGACGGCGTGGGATCGAGGTTCTTGCCAAAAGTGACCACCGAAGCCCGGCACATCAACGACGGGTTGCTTCGCTTGCTTGCCGTGTTGGCGGAACTGCAAACGGACGATCGTTTTGTGTTGTTTGATGAAATCGAAAACGGGATCAACCCGGAACTCGTCGAGTTCGTGCTGGACGCACTCGTATCCGCCGACCAACAAGTGCTGGTGACCACGCACAGCCCGATGATTCTCAATTATCTGGAGGACGACGTTGCGAAAGACGCCGTCAACTACTTGTACAAGACGCCGCAAGGCACGACGCAAGCAATCCCCTTCTTCTCGATCCCCTCGCTGAAGAAGAAACTCTCCGTCATGGGTCCCGGCGAGGCGTTTGTCGATACGGACCTCACCGCGCTGGGCGAAGAAATCGCCGAGATGACGGAGGACGGGTGACGTGTATTTCTTGTTCAGCGGGGAAGGCGCGAAAGATCTCGGCAGATGTCGTATCACTGTCTCTGCGTGCGAAGGCACCGAGTACGATCACGGTCCCATGACGGTGATCGTGGACCATCTCGTGGATGGCCGGTTGAACTTTTCCCTCTTGGACACGGAACACTACGGGTTTCTCTCGGAAAGTCACCTTTCCAGACTGACAAGGAAACTCAAGCCGGCGAAGAAATCTCCTCGACTTCCAGGAAGGAAAAGAGCCAAGGAAACACAGTATTTCCATGGAAACGCCAGGGCGCTTGCATCATACGCCAAAGCCAAGGCCGCGGAACTGGATGACGAGGTTGTTGCCATACTCTTTCACGACTCGGACGGAACGGTTTCCGCCGGGCGCGGCCTCTGGAAGGACAAGTGGCGGTCGATGATCGACGGATTCAACGAGCAAGGCTTCGCAACCGGCGTTCCCATGATACCGAAACCCAAGTCCGAAGCGTGGCTGCTCTGCGCGTTGCGAGACAATCCCTATCAGAATTGCGCCGCCTTGGAGAAACGGTCCGGCAACGACAACTCGCCCAATTCGCTGAAAGACGAATTGAAGGATTGGCTTGGCTATTCGCCATCGAGAGTGGACCTCTGCGAGATGGTAAACGACAAGAGGGTCGACGTTCATCGGATCGACATGCCGAGCTTCAAGGCCTTCAAGGAACGATTGGATGAGGTGCTCGGCTCGGCAGAGCCGAATTGACGAAAACCACCAAATGCCGTGGACACCGCACAATTCAGCTACAGAAGTCACGCAACAACGAGGCTTACATTCCCCAAGGAGACCTCCCATGAATAGCCGCTTTACACACCGTTTCGCGACCCCGCTTCTCGCCGCCCTGGCCGTTACACTGCTCTGCACCACGGCAATCGCGGCCGGCGTGAACCTCGCTCCGGTGGCGAAGACGTCGACTTCGCATATTTCCGGCGATACATCGTTGGCGGCGTTGAACGACGGGTCGGCGCCGGATAGTTCGCATGTGCGAGGGCGAGGTTCGTACGGCAACTGGCCCTCGCGGGGGACGCAGTGGGTGCAGTACGAGTGGAGCCGGGCAATCAGCACGGCGGAGATCGACGTGTTCTGGTGGGACGATAAGCGGGGTGTGCGACTGCCCGCGGCGTGTCGGTTGTTGTACTGGGACGGCAAGGAGTTTGTCGCGGTGGGCAATCCGATGGGCTTGGGCGTCGTGGCGAGTCGATACAACACGACTACGTTCGACGAAGTCAGCACGTCGAAACTGCGACTGGAAATCGACGGCGACGGCAACTTCTCCACCGGTATCCTTGAGTGGCGGGTGTTCGACTCGGGCAAGTCGCCCGACTTCCCGCCGACCGTGACCGCGGGAATCGATCGGTCCGTCGTGCTGGGCGGGAAGACGTATCTGGCGGGCGAGTCGAAGACGCTGGGCGAGAAGGGCGCCGCGACGACCGTGGCCTGGAGCAAGACATCGGGACCCGGTACGGTCGATTTCGCCGATGCAAGCAAGCAGGAGACGACGGCCACGTTTTCCGAAGCGGGCGATTACGTACTCACACTGACCGCTCGTAAGGGGCCGTTGAGCGCTTCGTCCACCCTGGCGGTCAAGGTGATTGCGGCGCCACCGGCGCGGCATCTCGACTTGATCGATACGAAGAACTACACGATCGATAGCCCGTTGTGGAACCATCGGGCCAAGGCGCTGATCGTCCACTGGATCCCGCACTGCATCGCGAAGATTTCCGATCCCGAGTTGCCGCAGGGCGGGATCAACAACTTCATCGACGCAGCCAACAAACTGGCCGGCAAGCCGCACGAAAAACACCGCGGCTACGTCTTCTCCAACGCCTGGGTATACAACACGATCGAGTCGATCTGCGTCGCCCTGATGATCGACCCCAAGGGTGATCGGGAGATGATCGAAGCCCAGAAGGCCATGCGGGCGACGCTGGAGGATTGGATTCCCAAGATTCTCGCCGCCCAGGAACCCGACGGCTATATCCAGACGTTCTTCACGCTCACCGGCAACGACCATTGGTCTCCCCAACACCGCGGCGCCCACGAGGGCTACGTTGCCGGCTATTTCCTCGAGGCGGGCATCGCCCATTACCTGATGACCGATAAGAAGGACGCCCGGCTGTACAATGCGGCGAAGAAGCTGGGCGATTGCTGGTGTGCGAACATCGGCCCGGCGCCGAAGAAGGCCTGGTACGACGGCCATCAGGCCATGGAGATCGCCCTGGTCCGGTTCGGCCGGTTTGTCAACCAGACCGACGGCGACGGCCGGGGCGACCGATACATCCGCCTGGCAGAATTCCTCTTGGACTGCCGCGACGACGGGCACAAGTACGACCAGAGCCATGTCCCGGTGGTGCAGCAGTACGAGGCCGTGGGTCATGCGGTTCGCGCGTCGTACTCCTATGCGGGCATGGCCGACGTGGCCATGGAAACGGGCGACGTCGACTACCAGAGCGCCGTCGCGTCGCTTTGGGACAATATCGTCAACCGCAAGTACTACGTCACCGGCGGCGTGGGCAGCGGCGAAACTTCCGAAGGGTTCGGGCCCGACTATTCGCTGCGTCACAATGCCTACTGCGAATCGTGCTCCAGTTGCGGCGAGATCTATTTCCAGCACAAGCTGAACATGACCTACCACGACGCGAAGTACGCCGATCTTTACGAAGAGACGCTCTACAACGCCCTGCTGGGCTCGCTCGACATTGAGGGCAAAAACTTCTACTACCAAAACCCGCTGGTTGCCGGCCGGCCTCGTTACGACTGGCACGGCTGTCCGTGTTGCGTGGGCAATATCCCCCGAGTCCTGTTGATGCTGCCAACCTGGACGTACGTGAAGAGCAACGACGGCATCTACGTCAACCTCTTCGTCGGCGGCACCATAACGGTCGAGGACGTCGCCGGCACCGACGTCGAGATGGTTCAGGCCACGGACTATCCCTGGAGCGGCAACGTGTCGATCACCGTCAATCCGGCGGAGAAGAAGAACTTTAGTATTCGCATCCGCGTGCCGAATCGCGGCGTGAGCCAACTGTATACGCCGGCGCCGGCGTCCAATGGCATCACCTCGATCGCGGTCAACGGCGCGCCGATCGATCCGCCGGTCACCAAGGGCTACGCGATAATCACCCGCCAGTGGAAAGCGGGCGACAGGATCGATCTGGTACTGCCGATGAAGGTTCAGAGGATCAAGGCCGACGACCGGATCGCCGCGACCCGTGGTCAGGTGGCCTTGCGCTACGGCCCGCTGATCTACAGCGTCGAAAGCGTCGACCAGGATCTGGATAAGGTGCTCGATCCGAAATCGGCCTTGAAGACCGAGTGGCGGGGTGATCTTCTCGGCGGGGTGATGGTGATTCGCGGCACCTGGGCCGATGGTTCGCCGCTGACGGCGATTCCCAACTACGCCCGAAACAACCGCCCACCCGGCGACTCCGAAGATCGTCCCGCGGCCAGTTCGACCGTTTGGGTGCGAGACGAGTGATTAGTCCGTCTCGCCCCGCACCGACTCGATGACGTCCTGGATCGTTTCTTCCAGCGAGTACCGTGGGCGGTAGCCGATGAGTTCTTGCACGCGCGTCAGATCGGGCACGCGGCGCACCATGTCCTCGAAGCCCTCGCCGTAGGCCTCCCGATACGGCACGCATCGAATCTCGGAGTCGCTTTCGGCCGCCGATCGCACCATCTCGGCCAGCGCGGCGATGGTCACCTCTCGATCGCTGCCCACGTTGAAGACGGCGCCACGGGCGTCCGGCGTTTCGAGTAGATCGCGTATTGCCCGGACCGTGTCGTCGACGTGGCAGAAGCATCGGGTTTGCGTGCCGTCGCCGAACACGGTGATCGGCTCCCCCGCCAAAGCCTGCCGCGCGAACCGGGGAAGGACCATCCCGTAGCGGCCCGTTTGGCGCGGTCCCACGGTGTTGAAAAGACGCGTGATGACCACCGGCAAGCGGCATTGGTGCCAATAGGCCATGGCCAGGAATTCGTCCAAGGCTTTGGCCGAAGCGTAAGCCCAGCGGCGGTAGGTCGGCGGGCCGATGACACTATCATCGTCTTCGGAGAAGGGCACCTCTGTCGATTTCCCGTAGACTTCCGAGGTCGACGTGATCAGTACCGGCCTATCGCCCCGGGCGCAGGCCTCGAGGACCACCTGCGCGCCGTCGACAATTGTTTCGATAGTCTTCACCGGTTCGTCGATGATCAATTGAACGCCCACGGCCGAGGCGAGGTGGAACACGGCATCGGCGCGCTGCACGCACCGGTCGACAATCTTCGCCTCGGTGACACTCGCGCGAATCACCTCAAGTCGACCACACGGCGTCAGGTGGGCGATATTCTCGGCCCGACCCGTGGAAAAATCGTCGAGGACCGACACCTCATGGTTGTCGCCGAGCAACGACTCGGTCAAGTGCGACCCGATGAATCCGGCACCGCCGGTGACAAGATAGCGCATGGCACTTCTTTACTTGCTTGACATGGGAATCACCCCGTCCCAATTGGGCGGCGGGGTGCGGTTGTGTTGTGCCATGAAGACGGTGAGGAAGTCGGTCACCCGGTCGTCGGGCGGGACACGGTGCAAATGGGTGAACGCTTCGGCCCACTGTCCGTCGAGGAAGGCGGTGACCGCCGCTTCGTAATGGTCCAGGTGCTCGTCGGTCAACTGCGGATACTCCGATTCCGGTGGCAGCAGTTCGCTGACCTCCAGCGGGCTGTCCAGCCCGAAGGGTTTGACGATCGCCAGGCGGCGCACCCGGGCGACGTCTCGGGGGACCCGTTGCCGGATGACCGCGGCGGTGGGCTCGTCCAAGAGGATCGGCGCGCGAAGGATCTTGGTCATCCCTTCCAGTCGAGAAGCCAGATTGACCACCGGCCCGAAAACGGTCACTTTCACCTGGTCGATGGTTCCGATCTTGCCGGCGACCGCATTGCCGGTGGCGATGCCGATGCCGGCGCGAAATCCGGCCAACGTGCTCTGGGATTCCTGGGCGGCGGCGGCAAACTCGCTGCGCACGCCCAGGGCCGCTCGGCAGGAGCGCTCGACCGCGTCTTGTTGGGCCAGCGGCCACCCCCAGAATCCCATCGCCGCGTCGCCCTGGTAATCGCCCACCACTCCGCCCTGGGTGTGGATATGCCGCGTCATCACGCCCAGGGCCTGACTCACCCGGTTGAGCAGGGCCAGGAGATCGTCGGCATGTTTCTCGCTCTGGCGAGAGAATCCCCGCAAGTCGCAGAAAAGTACGGAGACCTCGGTTTCCCGGGGCGCCAGAACGACCTCGGGATCCTCGTTGGCCACCGATTCGAGCACCACGGGCGAGAGAAATTGGGCAAGACTGGCGTGCTCCCGCTCCAACAGCCGCATCTCGCGGAGCGAACCGAGCGTGGCCGCGGCCAACTCGGTGAACTTGACGTCTTCCCTCAGATCGGTCGGATCGGACGAGGTGGGCGCGGCGGCCAATTCGGCGTCGAAACGGCCGGCCACGTATAAGCCCCATCCGCGACACGCTTTGCCCAGCACGGGCGTGCAGAAGGCCCAATCGTAGTTTTCGCTTTCGGTAAACAGGCTGGACATGGCCGAGGACTCGCCCCGCCACACGTGCAGCACGCTCTGCCGCTGGCGAATCACCTCGAAGATCAGTCTCTCGCTGGGCTGAAAATCGGCGGCCGCAACCAATCGCTGGTCCCAGTGCAAGACGCGAACCGATCGGCCTTCGGAGTCTTCGGCACCGGCGGCCGGTTCGACCAACGTCTCGACATCCGGCGTCTCGGCATCTGGCGTCTCGGCGTCTGGCGTTTCTTCTCCGGAAGGACAATTCTCCTCGACCACGGCAACCACCGCCACCGTGTCGGCCCGACCCACGCCGGCCATGAGCATGCTCACCAAACGCACGAACAGTTCGTGATCGCCGGTCGATCCGGAGATCACCTCGGGCAGACGGCTGAGCACATCGAGGCGGTGGTCGGCATTGCGGAAGGGGATGCCCTTGAGATACTGGGCACTAAAGGCCTGCTGCTGCACCGGTTGCGGGGCGGCGGTGATATTCACTCGCTGATCGGCCAGCGTGAATCGAGTTTGCCCAATAATGAAATGCTCGCCCGGCTGGAGAGAAAACTCGGCCGTCTCCTTCCCCCGCAGATAGATCGGGTTGTGGGCTTCGGGAATCCGGACCACTTCGAGCCTCTGGCCGGTCCATCGCAGCAAGGCGTGCCGTCGCGACACGTGCTGGTCCCAGGGAACGGCCCACACGCCGGCCGTTCGTCCCAGCACCACTTGCTGGTCCTTGGCGAACGTGCGCCGCCATCGCTGTTGCGGCTCGATGCCTTGGGCAATCAGGTCGGCCATGACGTCAGTTCTTCCTCAAGGTACGTGCCGTGCGGGTAACAAACGCCCATAACCCGACAACCACCAGGCCGACCATGCCCAGGGCCACCAGCCCGTAGACGATCAGCTTGGAACGTAGCGGTCCGATCGCCGAACCGATCGCCTGGTTTTCGGGTTGCTGTACGATCACCTGCCACTCGACATCCTCCCCGTCAACGATGACCGGCTCGCTCCAAGCCAGCCAATCCGTGTCGAACGCAGTGTCCTCGACGGCCATGGGGTCGGTATAGCAGCGCCGCTTCTCGGGCGTATCGGGTAATTGAGACGGCCCAATTTGGTACTTTTGGAATCGCTCGGGCAGTTTCCCTTGATCGCCCGAACCGTTGCCCTCGCTCAAGACGGCGTCGAACAACGGATGTTGCAGGATCACGCCCTTCTGGTCTCCCCGGCGCCAATCGACCAACACGGCGAACTGACCGTCGCCCCCCTTCATTTCGACGAATCGTCCCACCTCGACCATCAGCGCCACGACGCCCAAAGGCTCGTCTCTATTCTGGGGGTCAACGATGGGGTGCGACACGGCAACCATCCAGCCATTGGTGGCCTGACTGCGAAAGACGGCCGAAAGGGTCGTCCCGTCGACAATATCTTCCGGCCGTGCGCGCCAGGAAGGATCCCGATCGGCGCCGCTGCGCTGAAAATAGCTGCGCCAGGCGAAGTTCTTACCGATGGTGGGACGCTCGGGGACCCGGGCGATCTGCACGCCCCGCGCGTCGCACAGAAACCAGCCGGTCGCCTCGGGAAGCGCCGGGTCGTCGACCACGGCGGCGAAAGCTCTCTGCATCACTTGACGGTGCTCGTCGTCGTGGCGAAAGGCCGCCCGTTTCAAATCCAATTCCGCCTCGTCGGCATCGGCCCGACTCAGTTCGTCGAGTTGGCGGGCCATCTCGTCTCGTGAAACCATCTCCGACAGCGCTGCGGTCAGGTCCGGCGACGCGGCCACTCCCTCGACCGCCCGGTAGCGCCGGTGCAATTCGTTGCCCGCCGCCCGAGCCACGTACTCGGCCGCAAACTGGCTGCTCTCCAGGGCCCGCCGGGTGAGCGCCTCTTCCGACTGCGTCACGGCCGAATGGAACCCGTGCCAGGCAAACCACGCAACCACCAACAGCAGCAAAGCGGGACCCACCGCCCCGAGCACCATCATCGGGCGCCCGGCCCGCTGGGCATCGCGCGTGTCCAGCGCGTCGAGCACGGCCTGGGCGTTGGCAAATCGCTGCTCGGGATCGGGGGCCAAGCACCGCTGGACAATCTCCCCCAGCGCTCGGTCCACGCCGGGAATCTGGCGGTGGACCGCCGGTACGGGTGTTTCGCTAATCGTCTGCCGATACTGCTGGAGTCGGTCGGCAAGGCTCTCGGTCTGTTCGATCCGCTGCGTCGCGCCGCCCGTCCGGTGCGGCGGCAATCCGGTCAGCATGCAATAGCACACGGCGCCCAGCGCGTAGACATCCCATCGCACCTCGGGCAGCGCCGACAGATCGGCCTGCTCGGGTGCCATGTAGAACATCGTCCCCAGCGCCGGAAGCTGTTCGTGCGACAGCCTCGACTGACCGAAATCGGCCAACCGCGGCTTGTTGTCCTGATCGAGCAGGATATTGGCCGGCTTCAGGTCGCAGTGCAACACCCCTTTGCCGTGGGCGTGGATCAGCCCCGTCGTCACGTCGCGAAACATGACCACGGCCTCGGCCACCGGCAACGGGCCCTCGGCCAAACGCTCGGCCAGTGAGCCGCGTTCAAGGTATTCCATGATGTAGAAGGGCGGATCGGCGTCCCAGCCCACTCCGATCAACTGCACCACGTACCGGTCGGCAAACAGAAACGCCAGTTTCTCGACCTCGCGCGACAGAAGCGACCAATCCATTCCGCCGCGATGCGTGTAGAACTTGATCGCCACGTGCCGGCCCGTGTTCTTGTCCACCGCCACCCAGACCTCGCCGAACGCCCCCGCGCCGAGATGGCGGACCGGTTCGTAGCCGGGAACCTCCGTCGGCGGGGCCGTACGCTCCTGGCTCTGCCGACGTGCCCGGTCTCGGTCGTCCTGGCCCTGTTCTATCGTGAGATCGTCGCTCATGCGACCAATATAGCCGATGCCCGACCGTGGCGACCAGCGATGCCCCCGGCGGTACCTGGAAAATACCCTTCGCAGCGGGGGTGCATTCGTTTAACGCCCAGCCGGAGGCGCCGGCTGCCAGGCCAAAT
>CAYUIQ010000212.1:0-15734 GCA_964444795.1 uncultured Planctomycetaceae bacterium | reverse complement strand
GGTTTCGAGTTTTTTCATGCAATTAACGTGAAGGGGTCGCTTCGTTAAGGGCTAGACGAGCCTCACATCTTCAGCGCAAGGCCCTTTCCCTCCCGCAGTGGGCCGGCGCATTGAGCCTACGGGCGTCAATTCTGGGCGAACCGGCGGGCCGTGTCAACCATTGGGGCGGGGGGGCCGCGGTCCAATGAGAAGCCCCACCGGCGGCAATCGATGGGTATTGGGGGTTACCAACCCTCCGGGATGGAAACGAAATAGCCGGCAATGCGTTTTGCGTCCGCACGAATTTCGTAGTCGACGAGGAAACGCTGGTGCGGGCCGATCTGTACCGAGACCGGATAACTGGCGTCGGGGATCGGGCTCTCGTTCGGGTTGTAGCGGTAGCAGGGCAGCCGATGCTCGACGTCCCAACGGAGGAATTCCGGATCGGATGGCCTCACCGCGGAGACCGAGACCATTCGACGGTCGGAGTAGATCAGGATCGGCGTCTTGCCGTGGCGGGTAATCTGGGCCGGTGACGGGTGTCGCCGGCTGCGGACATTTGTCGGTCGTGGTACCGCCCATGTCTGGCCGCCGTCGTGGCTTTCCGTCTTCCAGAAGGTTCCGTCGGTCTCGCGATGACTGTTTCGGATAATGCCGATCAATCGCCCCGGCTCGACCTCCAGCGCGTCCCATTCGTCGCCGACGAAACCATCCGCATCGGGCAGGCGAACCACCGTCCAGGTGGCGCCGTGATCGGAGGACAATGCTGCCAGGGACCCGTTGCCGGGCGCCACGTAGAAAGGCAGTAATAAGGTGCCGTCGGCCAACGGAAGGACGGCCGCCTTGGTCCGCGTATTCGGTTGGCCGATCGGTTGCGGTTTCGACCAACTCTGGCCGCCGTCAGCGGAACGGACCGTCATGGCCACCGAATCGAGCGTCTTGCTGTAGGTGTTGTAGGAGACGAGCAGGTCTTTGTTCGGCAACTCGACGATTCCCACGTTGCGGTCATCAATGTGCGGCGCGTCGACGATGACTCGGGCTGGCGACCAGGTCCTTGCCCGATCGGTACTCGTGGTTAACATGGCCTTGCCCACGGGCGAGTAGCCGTGAATCGTGCCCTCCCGAAACACACAGTACAGCGTGCCGTCCGCTCCGGCCGTGATCCAGGGCCAGCCGGGGTACGTCCCTTCGTGGATCACGACGTCGGGCCGCGATTTCACGGCCGTCGGCTCCGTTGCCAGCAACGACCGTGTGAACTCTACGGGAACCGAGAGTGCCGCGGCGCTGCCGACGGCGTGCTGCAGCAGTTTACGTCGTGAGAGAAGCATAGTCTGGACCTTTCTTCTGGTCATACGGTCTCGCACGCAGGCGGTTACTCGGCCTCCTCCGGCGACTCGATCACGTCTTGAAACAGGGCCGCCAGCGCACGGAGGTGGTCTCCCGTGGCCGTGTGGATGATCACGGCCCGATTCTTACCGTCGCTGAAGACCTTCCGCACGCCAAATCCGTACCCCTTGAGCCTCCGCCTGACTTGGGAAGCGCCCAGGTTTACGTACAGCCGGTCACCTTTGATGTCGGTCATGGTCGGGGTCGATTTGCCCGATGATTCTCATGGCGATGTCTTGAGCGTCTTGGACGCACACCCCAGTGTCTCCACCTTCTTCCCGTCCTCGAAGAACACCACGGCACTGTACTCATCTTCGGGCACGGAACCGATCAAAGCAAGGGACAAACCTGATGAAGAACGGCTCAAAGGGTGTGATGAAACCCCGAACATCGAGTTTCATAGCACCAGCTCGTCGTCCCCATCGCTGTCCACGTTCCCGCCGCCACCAGCGAGCCGAATTGCAGCTCCTCGGCCATCGGTGTATGATGGTTCCGACACGCCCCTCGGAAGCAGGGATACGCCATGAGCGACGTCACGCGAATCCTCTCCGCCATCGAAGACGGTGATGCTCAGGCCGCCGAGCGGCTTCTGCCGCTGGTCTATGAGGAGTTACGGAAGCTGGCGGCAGCGAAAATGGTCCTGGAAAAGCCGGGCCAGACGCTTCAGGCGACGGCCCTGGTCCACGAGGCCTATTTGCGGCTGGTGGATGTGGAGAAGGCCCAGCACTGGAACAGCCGGGGACATTTCTTCGGGGCAGCGGCGGAGGCCATGCGAAGGATTCTGGTCGAAAGCGCTCGCGGCAAGGCCCGGCACAAACGGGGCGGAGACTGGGATCGGGTCGATTTCGAGGAGCTTGATCTCCTCTCGGCCGTTACGCCCGAGCAACTCCTGGCCATCGACGAGACCGTTGCTCGACTGGGTACGGAAGACCATCTGGCGGGAGAACTCGTCAGATTTCGATATTTCGCCGGCCTTTCGCTGAGTCAGGCCGCCGAAATGCTCGATATTTCGTCCGCAACTGCTTATCGGCATTGGGCTTACGCCAGGGCATGGCTGCGGACCGCGCTGTCCGACGGTAGTCCCTAGTCGACCGGCGAGAAAGTTTCTTCCCCGGGGCGAGAAAACCCGGGGGCAAACGTCGCACTGTCTTATAGAGGCAAGATCCCCCCGAGGTTTGCCATGACCAACGATGCCCAGAACGCCAAATCGATCTTCATGTCCGCGATTGAGGAGCATTCGCCGGACAAGTGGCCCGCGTTCTTGGACGACGCATGCGGTGGCGATGGGGCGTTGCGCGACCGGGTCGAGGAATTGCTACGGGCGCACGTCGACCTGGGCAGTATTCATGCCTCGGATCAGGCGCCCACCCTCAACCAACCCATCACCGAAAAGCCCGGCTCCGAGATTGGCCCCTACAAGCTGCTCCAGCAGATCGGCGAGGGGGGGATGGGCGTGGTTTACATGGCCGAGCAGACCGAACCGGTCGAGCGGCGGGTGGCGCTGAAGATCATCAAGCCGGGCATGGACACACGGCAGGTGATCGGCCGGTTCGAGGCGGAGCGCCAGGCCCTGGCCATGATGGACCATCCGAACATCGCCAAGGTGCTCGACGCCGGCACCACTGACTCCGGTCGCCCCTACTTCGTCATGGAGTTGGTGGAGGGTACGCCGATCACCGAGTACGCCGACGAACACCACTTAACCCCTCGCCAGCGTCTAGAACTGTTCGTACCAGTCTGCCAGGCCATCCAGCACGCCCACCAAAAGGGCATCATCCACCGCGACATCAAGCCGTCCAACGTGCTGATTGCCGAGTACGACGATCGGGCCGTACCCAAGGTGATCGACTTCGGCGTGGCCAAGGCGATCGAGAAGCGGCTGGCCGAGAAGACGATGTTTACCACCCACGGCCAGGTGGTTGGCACGATCGAGTACATGAGCCCTGAGCAGGCCGATCTGAACGAACTCGATGTCGATACCCGCAGCGACGTCTACTCGCTGGGGGTGCTGCTGTACGAGCTGTTAACGGGCGAGACGCCTTTCGACCGCGTGCGGCTTCATGCGGCGGCCTTCGACGAGTTGCTGCGGATCATCCGGGAGGAGGACCCGCCCAGGCCCAGCTTACGCCTGAGCACGAGCGACTCGCTGCCTTCGATTGCCGCCAATCGGAAGATCGAGCCGAAGAAGCTGGGCACACTGGTCAGCGGTGAGTTGGACTGGATCGTGATGAAGGCCCTGGAGAAGGATCGCTCGCGCCGCTACGAGACGGCCAACGGTTTCGCCCGTGATATTCAACGGCATCTCGACGATGAACCGGTGGAAGCCTGCCCGCCGTCGCGGGCGTATCGGGTCCGCAAGTTCGTGCGACGAAACAAGGCGGCACTGGTCACAACGTCGACCGTTGCCCTGGCGCTGGTAGTGGGACTGGCGGGCACAACCTGGCAGACCATTCGAGCCACGAATGCCGAGGGCGAAGCCGAGCAGCAGCGGGAGCTCGCCGAACAGCGGCTCACGGAGGTTGACAAGCAACGCGACCGCGCCGAGGCCAACTTCCAGAAGGCCATGGAAGCAGTGGATGAGATGTTGAGCGGGGTGGGTGATGAGGACTTGGCCGAGATACCTCAATTGGAGCCGGTACGCCGGTCCCTGCTGGAGAAGGCGCTGGCCTTTCATGAGGGATTTCTCCAAGAGGACAGTACCGACCCGCAAGTACGGCGGGAGGCGGGCCGAGCTTACTTACGAGTGGCCCTCATCTCGCTACTCCTGGTCGACTATGAGCGTGGCGAAGAGGCGTCTCGTAACGCCATTAGGATCTTCCAGGGGCTTCGAGACGAGTTTCCCAACGAAGGCGAGAACCTGCACGGCCTGGCCGAGGGCTACGATCGCCTGGCTTCGATACAGGATGAGACCGATCGCCATGAAGAGGCCGAGGAATCTGATCGGGAAGCGTTTCGTCTCAGCAAGGATCTAGTGGCCAGGTTCCCGCAGAACCCGAAATACCGATACACCTTGGCTCGCGCATGCCGTGGCTTGGCCGCGACTACGGGCGACACCGGTCGATACTCAGAAGCCGAAGATTTGGATCGCCAGGCGATGAGGATCTATCGGCAACTGGTCCGCGAGTTTCCGGAGAATCCGCAATACCGCGAGTCGCTGGCCTTGAGTCACAACGGGCTCGGAACGGTGCTATATAACACGCGCCGTCATAAGGAAGCAGAAGAAGCCTTACGCGAGGGGCTGAGCGTTGCACAGGAACTGGTCGTCGACTTCCCTGACTCTCCTGGATATCGGACGATGCCGGCACTTCTGCAAAACGTGTTGGCTTCAGTGCTGGGTGCGTCGGGCCGCAGCAAGGACGCCTTGGCAACCCGTCGTGATCTGCTGAGCACCTGGCAGCGGCTGGCGCATGACGCCCCAAATATTCCGAGATATCGAGCGCGTCTGGCAGGGGCTTACGTCAGCCTGGGTGAAGGACTATGGAGTACCGGCAAGCACGCGGAGGCCGAAGAGGTCTTTCGGGAAGGGCTGGACATTCGGGAGAAACTGGTCCAAGAATTCCCCGGGAATCAAGGTCTCCAACGGGAGTTGGCAACCGTCTACAACAACCTGGCATGCGCGTTATCAGGCATGGAGCGTTATGAGGAAGCGGAGGAGTACCATCACAAGGCAATTGACATTCAGGAGGAGTTTACTAGGCGAGCCGTTCCCGGGGACGTATATGCGATGGTGGGTAGCTACATCAACCTTGGCACACTGCTGAAAAGCAAGATGCGCCAATTCGAGAAAGCCGAAGAGGCCTTCCGAAAGGCGTTAGGCCTCTGCGAGCAACATGTCCGCAACAATGACCCACCGGCGCCTGCGTTGCAGCATTGCCATGCCGCGAGCTACAACCACCTGGCAATGGCGCAGAAAGAGATGGGGCGTTACGAGGAAGCGGCAGCGAACCTGCGCGAAGCGATTCGCCTCTTTGAACAAATTGCCCAGGAATCACCCGAGGATGCAGGTAGCCGAAGAGAACTGGGAACCAGCTATTCTTCTCTGGGAGCTGTACTGAGGCGGATGGCCTGCGATGAGGAAGCGATGGAAGCCTACCGGGCGGAACTGAGCGTACGGCAGCAACTGGCCAGCGACTACCCCAAGATCCAGATTTTCCGCGTACATCTGGCGTCCAACTATGCAAACCTAGGCGACTGGACTAGGGCCGTTGTGGCTTGGTCCGATGCGATCTCGCTGCTCGATGCCGATGATCTGTCCCCCCGCGCAGGCTGTTCGCATCACCGGGCCTTATGCCACTTGGGGTCCGGGAATACCGACGCTTACCGCACTGAATGCGCGGAAATGGTAGAGCGGTTCGCGGAAACCGAGGAACCCAAAGTGGCCGAGGTGGTCGCGTGGACCTGCGCGTTGCGCGCTAACGCGGTCACGGATTTCTCCCGCCTGGTCGACTCGGCCAGGCAAAGCGTCGAATGGGATCCGACGACGCGGGGCGCCATTCTGTACCGAGCCGAACAACTTGAAGATGCGGCCAAACAGCTTGCCGAAGCGGCCCGGCTTCGGGAGGAACCCGGCAGCAGAAATCGAGTGTCTCCCATCTATGCCCAGTTCTTCCTCGCCATGGCCTACCACCGACTAGGACTCCAAGGCGAAGCCGAGCAATCGCTCAGAAAGGGGATCGAATGGATCGATCGCATGGCCACCAAGAGCGAGCAGGAGGGAGGGTGCTTCCTTACGTGGCCGCAGAGATTGCTGGTGAAACTGCTCCGCACGGAAGCAACTGAGTTGCTGGGCGTTACGGAGGAAGTTGACCAACGACAACAGGTTAAGCAGGGAGGGAAAGCGGATGAAAGATAGCCCGCAAGACCGGTCGGCGGTCGATGCGTGTGGTGTTTGTATCGGGCGCAAGTCACCGAGCGGGCGCTACGAGGCCGGCCAGCATTGATAGGGGAGGGCTACCCGATGGGGTGATGAGCACTTGACCGGCGTGGGGCGGCTTCAGGAGTGCCCGGACTCAAGGGCCTCGATTGCACATGGAGCATCACCAACGCGGAGGACCTGAATACTCAAGGCAAAACAAAAAGCGGCCGGTGAGGCTAGGCTAGCAACCACGCTCCTCACCGGCCAGGCGGCTCCGCCGGCGGCAGGTCTGCGCGCCCGGGAGCACGACCATTTCATTATACCGCAGGCCGCCCGATCATTGGAGACCTGGCCATGCTATCTTCCTTATCATGCCGGCTGCGGAGGCGGTCTGCCCGTGAGTGTCGCCGTCTCAGGAGTGGCGAATCCACCCGCCAGCGGCACCTCCGCCTGGAATCGCTCGAAGAGCGCACTGTTCTCTCAGGCGGTGTTGTTACCACTTCGATCACGGGCTGGGACGTGGGTTTAGACAGTTTCCTTCAAGGAGACGAAATCGTCGTGGCTGGCTTCAGCGTGGACTCGAACCTGGGCGAAACCGACTTCGCCGCCGTCCGCTACCAAGGCAACGGCACCTTGGACCCGTCCTTCGGCGACGAGGGCGTCGTAACTACGGATGTCGCCCACGGGTACGATTATGCCAATGCCGGCGTGCCTTACGGCGATGACGGTAAGATTCTGCTCGCCGGCTGGGCACAGTCGAAGACGGGTATGGATTTTGCACTGGCGCGATATAACGCCGACGGCAGCCCGGACCGAGACTTCGGCTTCAAGGGCGAGGTTGTGACGGCCATTGGTGATCAGTCCAACGACAGAATCAACGACGTGATGGTCCAGCCGGACGGAATGATCGTGTCGGCCGGCCAGAGCAACAGCGTTGCAGGCTTCACACTCACCCGCCACACCGAGGCAGGGGAACTCGACCCTAGCTTTGGCAATGGCGGTATCGTCCAGACCGACGTCGGTTCGACAGCTGATTACGCCCATGCACTTGCCATGCACGAGGGCAAGATACTGGTGGCCGGCGAGACCAAGTTGGCTCGCTATGAGTTGCAGGATGGTAGTCTGGACTCCAGTTTCGGAACCGGCGGAATCGTCGCTTCCGAGTTCGACGCCGATGCTTATTGGCAAGCGATCACCATCGAGGCACACGAGAATGCACCGGACAAGATTGTCGTTGTAGGAGTTGGTCTCGTCCCAGGCAGCGGGGGCTATGACTTGGCTGTGGCTCGCTATCTTAGCGACGGCACCCCGGACACGACCTTCGGGATTGGCGGACTCGTGTTGACGGATTTCGGCGGCAACGCCTATGACAACGCCTATGACGTGGCCATCCAGGACGACGGAAACATCGTGGTGGTCGGGTTCACGGATTTCCCCGAGAGACAATTTACCGTTGGCCGCTATCTCCCGGACGGGACGCTTGATCCGACCTTTGGTTCTGGCGGCAAGGTACTCACGCCGATTCTCAATAGCGCCGAAGCCCGTTCCATGGACATTCAGGATGACGGAAAGATCGTTGTTTCGGGTTTCGCCAATGGCGGCTCGGGCAACCAGATCGCTCTGGCCCGCTACAACACGGACGGCAGTCTGGATGAGACGTTCGGCGTGACTGCCAACAACCCGCCCGATGCGGTGGACGACTCGGCCACCACCGACATGGACACGCCCGTGACCATCGACGTGCTGGCCAATGATACCGACCCGGACGTTGGAGACATTCTCTCGGTGACCTCGCTTGGAACTCCTGGCGCTGGTGCGGTGGTTGACCACGGCGACGGGACGGTCACCTATACGCCCGATGTGGGCGCTACAGGCCCCGACTCCTTCACCTACACCATCAGCGACGGCAATGGCGGGGAGGATACGGCCACGGTTCATGTCACGGTCACCGACCCCTCGGCCGGGCAGACCTACACCAGCGGCGACACGCCGCAAGGCATCGCCGACCCGCATCCCCGTAAGGGACCGCGCACGACCACTTCGGAGATCAGCATCACCTCGGCCGATCTCATCGGCTCGCTGGTCCTGGCAGTGGACATCACGCACGGCGCGGAGGCCGGGCTGACGGTCACGCTGGAAAACTCGGCTCTGGCGATCGGCCCGCAGAATCTCGTCTACGACTCGCTGGGCGATTCGTGGGGCGTTGCCGATCCGAACCCGTTCGTCGACCAGGCCCTGGACGGCACCTGGACGCTGTCGGTCACCGACACGGTCAAAGACAGCATCACCGGCACACTGCAAAGCTGGTCGATGACTGTTACCGCAGCACCGGTTTCGGCCACGTCGACAGCGACCGCCACCGAAACGGACCTGGCCCTACTGGCCCTGACCGACCTCGATCCGACGGACGACGACGAGACCGACCCCTTGACCGAAAGCCTCGTCGACGACCTGGCTCTGATGCTGGTGTAAGGGCGTAGGATGCGTCTGGACGCACCACGTTGGGCAATTTAATCCGGTTCATGGTGCTGACTCACAACCTTGGGCCATCGAATCCGCCGGCCGGGATGCAGGGGCAGGCATCCCGGCCGTGGGCTCCTCCAAATATCAGATTCTGCAAGAGGAAAGCACCGGAGGCCCGCCATGCAGGACCGCCCCCATGCAAACTCCGCCGTCGACGCCGTCCGCTGCCTCTACCTGGCCAAGGTGGCCGAGCGAGATGGCCACCCAGACGCCGCCGGGCGCTGGAAAGAAATGGCCACCCGCTGGCTGAAGCACCTCGAGCCGAACACCGACCGAAGCGGACCATCATCGGCCGACGCCAACTGAGCGGCCTCTCATTCCCGGTCCGCCAACTCCCGGCGGATCGCCGGAGGAAACACGGTCGGCGCTGAACGTGGTCACCGTGGGCGAGCGGTTCATCTTCTCCGCCGCTCCGCGGGGCCGTGGTAACATATTCGACCGGCAGACCGGCGAGGTTACCAGCAGCATCGGCCACAGCCATGCCTGCTGCCGGTTCACGCTTTCCGAGTCTTACGTTCTCGGCGCGAACATGGACGTGATCGACCTTTCGGGCGATGGCAAACTGGTCGCGACGGGCCCGGCGATCGATTCGCGCGAGTGTCCGTCAGGCTGGGCGATCGCACCATCGACCGGCCAGGGCCACCAGCCACTCGGTGCTACTGACCATTTCCTCCAGACACGCCCATTCCAGCGGCGAGTGGGGCGTGTGTTGACCGGTCGCCAGGTTCGGCGTGGGCAGCCCGAGTTCGGTGAAACGAGAGCCGTCGGTGCCCCCTCGCACGATCGTCTTTCGGGCCGATCGCCCCAGGCTCTCCAACGCCTGTTCGGCGAAGGGCACCGCGCGGGGTTCGCGATCCAGCCCCTCGGCCATGTTGCGGTATTGCGGCCGAACCTCCACGTCGATCCGCGAGCCGGGAAAGTCCTCCATCGTCACCGAAGCCGCGCGGCGAAGTACTTCGGCATGATCGGCCAACGCGGCCGTGTCGAAATCGCGGAGCAGAATCCGCACCGTCGTCTCGCCCACTCCGCCGGAAATACGATAGGGGTGAAGAAAACCCTGTCGCTCTTCGGTCGACTCGGGAGTCAGCGTGTCGCGAGGCAGCCGGTCGAGGAAATCGGCCGCCACGCGCACCGCGTTGACCATCCGGTCCTTGGCGATCGAGGGATGAATCTCGACGCCGCGCACCGTCACCACGGCCAGATCGGCCGAGAAGGTCTCCACGTCGATCGTGTCGGCACCCTGGCCGTCGAGCGTGTAGCAGACGGCTGCCCCCAACTCGTCCAGGTCGACGTGATCGGTGCCGTGGCCGATTTCTTCATCGCAGGTGAAGCAGATGCGAACGGGGGCGCGCCGCGACTCGGGGTGTTCGATCAGCCAGGCCGCCGTCTCCACGATCACCGCCACACCCGCCTTGTCGTCGGCCCCCAGCAAAGTCGTGCCGTCGGTGGTGATCAGGGTTTTTCCCCGGACTTGCTCCAATTCGGGGCAATCGGCCACGCGAATCACCCGCTGCGGATCGCCGGGCAGGATCAGATCGCCGCCGGCGTAGTTTTCGATCACTTGCGGCTGGACACCCGCGCCGGACGTTTCCGGCGACGTGTCGAGATGGGCGCAAAAGGCGACCACCGGAGCCGACTCGTCGCCGGGCGACGGCGGCACCGTGGCCGTGACAATACCGAAGGAATCCTGCCGGGCGTCGGCCAACCCCAGGGCTTGGAGTTCCTCGACCAGCATTTTCCCGAGTTTCAGTTGACCTGGCGAACTGGGATATCCGGCGTTGCTCTGCCCGGCGGTGTCTTCCCCGGCGGTCGTATCGACGCGAACATATCGTAGAAAACGTTCCAAGAGTCGCTGGCGGTTAATCATCGGCGGGTTTCCTGAGCAAATTTATTGAAAAGTCGGCCCACTATCATCCTCAATCGGTGCGAGTTTTGGTAGGCTACAGCGCGTGGAAAGTTGGAAAAAGTCCGGAGTCGGGGTATCCGTCCCGTTTTCCGGCTCTTTCCGGTACATCCCCTGGAGCCCTGCTCCCCCCATGCCACGGGAGGCCCTTGCGATGCCCGATTCAGCCGTCCGATACTTGGTATTCGACGTGGAAAGTGTCGCCGACGCGCCGCTGGTGGCCAAGCTTCGCTATCCGGGCAAGTCGCTGGAGCCGGCCGAGGCGGTCGCCCGCTATCGGGCCGAATTGATGGAAAAGCGCGACTCGGATTTCATTCCCTACACCTATCAGGTGCCCGTCTCGGTGGTGGTGGGCAAAGTGGCGGCCGACTTCCGCCTGCTCGACGTCGTGGCCCTGGACGAGCCGGAGTTTCGCTCGCATGTGATGACCGAGTACTTTTGGCGCGGCTGGGAGAAGTATCGCCGCCCCACCCTGGTCAGTTTCAACGGCCGGTCCTTCGACATCCCCCTGTTGGAGTTGGCCGCCTTTCGGTATGGGCTGAGTATGCCGAGTTGGTTTGCCGTCGGGGCCAAGAGCTTCGATCAGCCGCGTAGCCGGTACAACGCCCGATCGCACCTCGATCTGCACGAACTGCTCACGAATTTCGGCTCCAGCCGATTCAACGGCGGATTGAATCTGGCGGCCAACTTACTGGGCAAACCAGGCAAGATGGATGTCCACGGGGACATGGTCCAAGACATGTATGACGAAGGCCGTCTGGCCGAAATCAACGACTATTGCCGTTGCGACGTGCTGGATACGTATTTTGTCTTCTTGCGTAGCCAAGTAATCACGGGCAAAATCCCTCTAGAGAGGGAACAATCATTGGTGGCCGAGACAAAACAGTGGCTCCAAGAGCGAAGCGACCAGATCGCCGCCTACCAGACGTACATCGAGCGATGGGGCGATTGGCAGAATCCGTGGCAAGTGGAAGCGACCGCGGAATACTCCCCCCAACCGGGCTGATTTCCCCATTTTCCGAAATTCTTGCTTCCCCGGCGGAGTTTGGAAGCTATGATTTCAATGTCAGGGCGTGTAGGTGCGGCTGCCTCGCCGACGCCGCCCCGACAGGGACACCGCACTGAGGCGTTAGGTGTTTTTCCCGCGGTGGAAGCCCGTCCTGTGTCGATACCTAACAGACATCTGGCGGGCTTTTTTTATGCGCCAATCGGCTCAGGTGTCGCTCACTCCGACGGTCACCTCTTTGCCGGGTGTCAAGTCCCCCAAATAGCCGGTTTTCACGGGAATGGCCACCGCCTGAAACCTCTTTCCCCGCTCCTTCATCGCCCGATTGAAGACGCCCACGTAGCAAAAAGCCTCGCGAACCGACAAGGATTCGGCCTCGGCCGGCTCTTGGGCAATCGCACGAGGGGGGGTCTCGGCCGAGAAATCTCCTGACTGTTCGGGCGAAATACCGACAATCCATACTCGGTAGCGCTGTGGGCCATCTGCCGCCACGGTCTTTCCCCTTATGTCGAGATTCGCAAAAATGGGGCGAGCCTTCTCCCGACCCGCCCTTGACAACCGGCTCACCAGACAGTATACATGTGTATATCTTCCTGTCAAGGCCTGTCCGCCCCTTTTTTCCGGCGGAGAGGTCGGACTTGGGTCTTCATTGGATGGCGTGCCATGGGCGAACATGCGGCCAGTAATTTGTGGCGGTTGATGGCCCAGCGCGATTTGACCGCAAAACAGGTCGTCGCGCAGACCGGCCTGGACGAGCGTACGATCAAGGGGATCGTCAACGGGACGAACAAGCCGCACGCGCGAACGATCCACCGCCTGGCCAAGGGACTGGGCATTTCGGTCGACGAACTGCTTCTCGACCCGGCCGTGCTCCGCCACCGGCAGTTCGATCGGCAAACCAATCCGGTCGTGGCCGAGGTGATCGATGCGCAAGCGGCTCTGTTTGACGGCTGGACCGACGCCGACTTCGACGAACTGCACAGCCGCTTCGGTCACGGCGGCCCGCTCACCGCCGAAGGCACCGTGGCCACGGTCAAGGAAATGAACCAGAATCGCCGCCTGCACGAGAAGTTGGCCCTGCTCCTGGAAAGCAGCCAGGCCGAAGTGATCGGCGGGATCCTCGATCTGATGTACGAGAAGGTGGTGGTGAAAGAGGAGCCTGCTTAGCGTTGTCGTACCACGTCCCCCAACGCCGCCAGCACCGTGTCGACGATTCGCTCGGTGTCGAACTGTTCGGCGGCGATCGTGGCGACCTCGTAGCGGTCGAGGTGAAGGCATGTTTCGATGGCTTCGGTGCACGGGCGAGGCGTCAACCGATCGACCAGCACTCCCGTATGGCCGGCCTGGACAAATGGCGCGCCGCGAGCGATGCCGACCGCCGGACAACCGGCCAGAAGGATCTCGGCCAGGGCCAACGGCCCCCGGTCGTCGTCGGACAGATAGAGACACGCTCGCGATCGCCGGGCCGCGTCGAAGAGTTCCTCGCGCCGGTAATTTCCGTAGCGGATCACGCGGGCGCTGCGATAGCGCGCGCATAGCCGATCGACCAGGCTTTGCCGATACCCGCTCTTGGCGTAGACGAGTAACTCGTACCGCGCCGGCAGCGGATTCCCCGGACGAGGGTCGATGGGGTAAGGCCACTGCACAATGGGCGCCCGATTGCCGCTGCCCCGATGCCGATCGATGAGCCGGGCGTACCAATCGGATTCGGTGAACAGAAGCCGGCAACTCGCCGCGCGGCAGATCTCCCGTTCGGCCCGAACGCGACACGGGCGGCGGCTGTCCTCGAACAAGATATTCGGCCCTACGACAAAGGGCCGCCGGCTGCGCGCGTGTCGAGCCGCCGCCTGTCGATCCATCCAGCACCAGAACCAGGGGATCTCGTCTCCCCGGGCATGCCCACCCATGGTCAACCAGGCAATGTTCCGAGCGCGCAGTGCGCGCTGCAACGCGTATTGCCCGTTGAGCGGCCCGCAACGGGCCGGCCGATCGACGGCGCGGATCAATCGGATGCGCGGCATGGTCCCCCTACGCGTCTTTCAGAACATGCGAGGATGAATGCCGGGGAGTATCTCCACGTTGCGGAAATCGCGCGGCCAGGTGATTCGCAATCGAGTCTTGCGCACGGCCCGACGCCCCAGCCGCCGGTAGCCGCCCGTCCCCATGTTCGACAAGTGGTATCCGCCGCCCCGTCCCCAGTGGCACTGCTCCCAGCGATAGACGTAGAACGGTTGGAAGCCGAGCCCGCAGGGGTCGGCCTCGGCCACGCCGGCGCGTTTCATCCGCCGGGCAAACGCCTGGTCTTCGCCGTTGTTCAGCGCCGGGTATCCTCCGGCTCGGTCAAAAGCCGCGCGGGTGCATGCCCAACCGCCATGGTAAAGCCCGCCGGTTCGGTGTTGACGGAATTTGCCGTCGGGCCGCTCGTGCAACACGAGGCTGGGACGCGACCAGGGCGCCTTGTGCAACGCGGCCGCCGAGGCCGACAATGCCCAGGGCAGGTAGACGTCGTCGTCGTCCCAAACTGCAAGCGCCTCGGCGCCGGCCGAAGCCAGCGCCACGGCCGCGTTGCGCTTCTCGCCCAAGCTCGGATACCGACGTCCGACCGAAACCAACCGCCAGCGGTCGCCCCGCCGATTGGCGTACTGGCCGGCGTCGTCGAGGATCACCAACTCGCGGTCGTCGTAATCCTGCTCCAAGAAGCAACGGATCAGGCAACCCAACTGCTTGGGCCGGAGATACGTGCAGCAAATGGCAGCGATTTTCATGGCCCCTTCCGGTCGCGCGTATAGTAGCCATCTCGTTCCGCGAGATGTAGCCGTGGAGGAGCCAGGCGTTTGCGGGCCACATCTCGCGGAGCGAGATGGCTACTATACGAGTTCGCGTCGCTCTCCTGGCCGACAAAATCGGCGGCCATGCGGAGCCGGTTGACCAACGGATCGCCCAACGCCGAGTTGCCGTTGCCCGCGTGCTGTATGAAGCTCGGCGTGTGGTACCAGACGGATCGCCCGGTTTTCCCCGCCCAGCGTCCCACCCGGGCGTCGATTCGATCCCGGGCGTCCACATCGCCCAGGTCGCGCACGATTGCCCGAGCCGCCCGCGGAGGGATCACCCAGCAGACGGCCCCCACGAGATACCAACCGTGGTCTTCGCGATGCCAGCCTCGCGACGGCTTCCGATAGGGCGACGGACAATAGGGCGAACACAGAGCGACATCGGCGGCCGGCCACAAGTTCTTCTCCAGGCAGACGCGCAAGCCTCGACAGAAGACGGCATCGTCCTGGACCAGCATCAACGCGTCGGCGTCGGGCCGCTGGATAAACAGCGTCGCCAGGGCGTCGATCCAATTGCGCCAGGCACCGACTCCTTCACGATCGTCGAAGACACGGCAATCGGGCCAGCCGGCCCTGCGAAGTCCGGCCAGTGTCGACTCGAGCGTGGATTGCGGTCGCGGCGCGGTCGTCACGCCGACAGCCCAGCGACGGATTGGATTCTGTCGTATCGCATTCATCGAGTAGATTTCCTCGCGCTTTGCAGAGGCAGCACATCCGGGTCGTAACCGAACCGGAGAAAATCGCCGCCCGCGTGGGCACGCACCAGGTGCATCGCCTCCTCGTCGTAATACGCTTCCAGGCGATACGGCCCGTTTCCATTGCGATGGGGTAATGGCACGCTCTTTCCGAAGACGGGCAGCTCGCTAAACGCGCGGGGGAGATCCTCGAATCGGACCACCGCATCCAACCGCACCCCGGCCAAAAAGGCGCTCTGGCACGGATCGTGCGGGGCGACCGGTTGGGCGTCCGGCGTGACGAGCCAACGCAGGTACTGCTTGAACGTCCACCGGCGGCACCAATCGACCATGTTGTTGTGGGATCGTGATCGGCGGTAAAGGTAGTGCGACAGCTCGCGATTAAAGGGGTTTCGCACGCAGGCAAAGGTGAAATAGTCGCGGCAAGACGGCGGAATATCCACGCCGTGATGCCGCCGGGCATCGCGCGACTTGGGAAAGGCCGTCCGAAGCGCCGCTTGCATCGAACGGGAACCCGTACGGGGAACGGCCAAGAACACAAACGCCGGATCGTCGC
>CAYUIQ010000211.1:122-15811 GCA_964444795.1 uncultured Planctomycetaceae bacterium | reverse complement strand
CTTCGGCTGGGCGTTAAACAAAAGTCAAGAAACAAAGGAACTATACCAATGATTCACACTTTCACCAGTGGCCTCGCGTCTGTCATGCTCTTGGCCGTCGCAACGACCGCGCCAGCGGCCGACTCTGTCGAGAAGCCCAACATCATCTTCATCATGGTCGACGACCTGGGCCCCGAATGGGTGAGCTGCTGTGGTGCCGACGACATCGAGACTCCGGTGATCGACAAGCTGGCCGCCGGCGGCATGAGATTCACCGCGGCCTACTCGATGCCCAAGTGTACGCCCACCCGGGCGACCTTGCTGACCGGCCAGTATCCGTTTCGCCACGGTTGGGTGAACCACTGGGACGTTCCCCGCTGGGGCGCCGGTTGCCATTTCGACCCCAAGCACAACACGAGCTTCGCCAATCTATTGAAGACAGCCGGCTATACCACGGCGATCACCGGTAAGTGGCAGATCAACGACTTTCGGGTGCAGCCGGATGTCCTCGAAGAACTCGGGTTCGACGATTGGTGCATGTGGACCGGCTACGAGACGGGCAACCCGCCTAGCGGGAAACGATACTGGGACCCGTACATCCACACCCGAGCCGGCAGCAAGACCTACCCCGACCGATTCGGCGCGGAAGTGTTCAGCGACTTCATCATCGAGTTCCTCACAAAGAACAAAGACAAGCCGATGATGGTCTACTTTCCCATGGCACTGACCCACGGTCCGCTGGTCGCCACGCCCAACGAACCCAAGGTGACCGATCGACTCGGCATGCACAAGGCGATGGTCCGCTATACCGACTTCTCGGTGGGGCGGATTGTCGAGGCGCTGGATAAACTGGACATTCGCCGGCGAACGATCGTCATCTTTTCGACCGACAACGGCACCAGCGGCGGTATCACGGGCCATCTCGACGGACGCATCGTTCGCGGCGGCAAGGGACAACTCAGCGAACGCGGCTGCCGGGCTCCGTTTATCGTCAACGGCCCCGGTCAGGTACCCCCGGGCGTGGTGACCGATTGTCTGACCGATTTCACCGATCTTCTGCCCACGTTCTGCGAACTGGCCGGCGTGGCACTCCCGGCCGGGTTGGAAATCGACGGCAAGTCGATCGCCCCGGTCATACTGGGGCGAACGGAGAAGGGTCCGCGCGAATGGATCATGGCCATGGGCGGCGGCGTGGCCAAGCTCACCGGTGCCGGTCGTGTGATCCCTGCGAAACCCTACGCATCAAGGACGATTCGCGACACGCGATTCAAGCTGATCGTCAACGACGAAGGCCGGACCAAGGAGGTTTACGATCTCGACCAGGATCCGGGTGAAGAAAAGAACCTGATCGCCAGTGAAGATCCCACAGTCCTGGCGGCAAGGAAGAAACTCGAAGCGGCAGTCGCCGGTTTCCCCGAACGCGACGCCTCGCCCCGTTATGATCCCCTGCCGGCGCAAGCGTGGGAGAAGAAACGCGGAGAAAGGCCGAAGAAGCAGCGGAAAAGCGTTAAGGAGAAGTAGGGTTATTCCAGAGAGGATCTCGCCCATGAAGAGCCAATATCTCCAGAAGCTTTCGTTGGTCGTGGTACTACTCGCAATACTCGCCGGCCAAGCACTTTGCGAGGAACGGCAACCCGCCAGCGGGCCTTATCTCCAGTCGGTTCGCCGGTTTGCCGACACGGTGATCGAGCGCGGACGCGATACGTATGGCAAGGAGACCACGCCGCTGTTTGTCGACGGCCTGCACGTCGAAACGTTCGAGCCGGTGCGATGGAAGGGCCCCCAGCGGACGTGGGTCTTGTCGAACTTCGCCAGCGGGCAGCCGCTACTGCGCACACTGGACGGCCTGACCGCGTTGACCGGCCAGAAGCAATATCGTCAGGCCGCCGAGGACGCAACGCGACATGCGTTGAAGCATCTGGTCACGCCCAACGGATTACTCTACTGGGGTGGGCATATGGCCTGGGATCTCGAGCAGGATCAGGCCGTCGGGCAGTATGCCGACGCACATGAAGTGAAGGGGCATCAACCGTACTACCGGCTGATGTGGCGTGTCGACGCCCCGGCCACCGCCCGGCTGACGGAGGCGATTTGGGCGGGGCATATCCTCGATTGGTCGCTTCTGGACTACAACCGCCACGCAAGCGTTCGCAACGACCGGCGTCCGAAATGGGACAGCCCGTTCGGCGAGAAGATCGAAGTGCCGTTCCCTGCTCAGGGCGGTAATTTGTCGTTTGCCAACGTCACACCGCCGCTTCTGCACAGCGGGGTCATGCTGGCCGTCCTCGGCAAGGACCTCGACGCGCTGACCTGGACGCGCCGGCTGATCCGTCGTTGGCAGCAGGCCCGGCATCCGGAAACCGGCCTCTGTGGCGGGCAACTCAGCTATCGCAAACAGGACCGTGCTCAAGAGGCCCTGGGACACGTCCATCCGAAGATCAACGAGGCGAAGATCGTTGCGTCCTATCATCAGGTGAGCCGCTATCATCACTTGCCGCTGGCGCAAATGCAGGCCGCCGAAACGCTGGTGAAACAGGGCGGTGCATACGCCGAGGTGGGACGCGAGTTCCTCCAGTGGGCGTCCGGCGACCTGAAAGCCTACGCACGGCACGGCTACGATGCGAAAACCGGCCGGTTCGTCGGCATGATGACCGACGGAACGCCCATTCGATGGCGGGAATCGCGCACGGGCTACTACGTCGCCGAGTCGTTTGCACCGCGCAAGGCCGACGGCTTTCTCCTCTGGGGCTATGCCATGGCGTATCGGCTGACAGCCGACGAGGCGCACTGGCGGATGGTTCGAGAGATCGGCCGGCAGTTCGATCTGGGCGACGTGGGCCAACCCGGCGGCGACGAGCGCTCAGTCCACGTCGATACGAAGTGTACCGATTGGCGGGCGATTTACGCTCTTCTGGAGTGTTATCGGGCCACCCAGGACCGCCGCCTGTTGCACCATGCTTGCCGAGTCGCCGACAACCTGCTGAAGACACAAACGCCCACGGGCCTCTTTCCCCGACCAGGCCGCAGCCATGCACGCACCGGCGACGAAGTTCCGCTGGCGCTTTTGCATCTTGCCGCGACGATCGACGGTAGGGGGGCGTTGCTGCCGGCACCGGTGTTCGACCGCCGCTTCTTCCATTGCCAGTATCACGGCCCGTTGGAAAAGCACCAGCAGAAACGGGCCGACGCGCGAACGTACGATCATTCGGTGTTTTACGGCGATCCGTGATTCGAGCTTATTCACCGCCCGGCTTGCGGCGTCGATCCTCGGTCGCCAGGCGGATCGATTCCAGATACGGGTCGCACGCCCGGCATCGGGTAACGTGGGCGACCGCCTCGTCGAGATCCCACTGCTCGATCCAGTGCAGATAGGCGATGACCGTGCTGGGCGATCGATTGATCCCGGCGTTGCAGTGAACCAGCACCTTGTGCTCTCGGTCGAGCAACTCGGCCAGCGCGTCAACGCAAGCGGGAAGCCGCAAGCGGAGCGACTCCGGACTGAAGTCGCGGATGGGCACGCGGCATACTTCGACCCCGCGGGTGCGATAATGACTTTCCAGGGCCGGCCAGTTGATGTCCCAGTCGTCAAAGTCTTCGTCGGTTTGCACATTCAGAACGGCCGTGATGCTCGCCTGGTCGGCAAGGTAGTCGACGTCGCCGGAGTCCTCCGGACACGAACCGACGAATAATTGGGGAGAGATCTGATCGAATTGCATGACCTGTGTCCGGAAACTCGCACCATGTGGCCGCGGCCCTGGCTCGCATACCGTGCGATGGTATACAATGACCGCCAAGTAATGTTCCCAATTGGCGACGGCTCTGTCAAGCGGCCGCCATGCCCCTGTCATCGGAGGTTCTTCCTGTGCGATTGCGAATTCTGGCGCCTTTCGCGGTTCTCACCGCAGTTGTCTTTGCGACGGGTGCGACTCCAGCCGCCGAGCGCGGGCCCAATTTCGTCGTCATTTTCATCGACGACATGGGCTATGGCGATATCGGACCGTTTGGCTCGACGATCAACCACACTCCGCACCTCGACCGCATGGCCGACGAGGGCATGAAGCTGACGTCGTTCTACGTCGCCGCCCCCGTGTGTACGCCGTCTCGCGCGGCGCTGATGACCGGCTGTTACCCAAAGCGCGTGGGGCTGGCCACCGGTTCGTTTCACGCGGTGCTTTTTCCCGGCGATCGACACGGGCTGCACCCCGACGAGATCACCGTGGCCGAAGTGCTGAAGAAGGCCGGGTATGCCACCGGCTGCTTTGGCAAGTGGCATTTGGGCGACCAGCCGAAGTTTCTGCCGACGCGACAGGGGTTCGACACGTACTTCGGCATCCCCTACTCCAACGACATGTGGAAAGGCCACACGGGCTGGCATTTTTCGCCGCTGCCGGTGGTCCGCGATGCGCTGATCGTCGGCGAAGTGAAGACCATGGAAGATCAGGCCGAGCTGTGCCGGCGGTTTACCGCCGCGGCGGTGACGTTCATCAAGGAGAACAAGGACCGGCCGTTCTTCGTCTATCTGCCACACGCCTTCGTCCATCACCCCCGGGCGGCCAGGAAAGAGTTTCTCGACCGGGCCGCCAATCCCGATCAAGTCACCGGTGCCCAGATCGAGGAAGTCGATTGGAGCGTGGGGCAAGTACTACATACACTGCGAGAGTTGAAACTCGAAGAGCAGACGTTCGTGCTCTTCACTTCCGACAACGGCGGATCGCGAGGCTGCGTGAACCGGCCGCTTCGAGGCGGTAAGGGGTCGGCTTTCGAGGGCGGTCTTCGCGAGCCGACCTTGGCATGGTGGCCGGGACATGTGCCAGCCCGGTCGACGTGCGACCAACTGGCTACCACGATGGATCTGCTGCCCACGTTTGCCGCGATGGCCGGCGGCAAAGTGCCGACGGATCGGATCATCGACGGCCGCGACGTATCGGCTTTGCTGCTGGGCGATTCCGACGCCAAGACACCGCACGAGACGTTTTTCTACTATCAGGGCAAGAACCTTCGGGCCGTGCGCTCGGGTCCGTGGAAACTGTTTGCCAGCGGCGCCCTGTACCATCTCGACCAGGACATCGGCGAATCGCAAAACGTGGCCGCTGGCAACGCCGACGTGGTCGCTCGGCTGAAAGGCTATCTGGCCGCGGCCCGCGATGACCTGGGCGATGGGAAGAATCCGGGTAAGAACTGCCGACCGGTGGGGGTCGAAGCCAATCCCCGCGTATTGCTACCCCGACCGGGTGTCGAGGGCGACGCCGCATACGCGCCCATGACCGCGGCCGATCGGCGTGGCAAGTAGGCTGGATGGTTTGACAGCGAGTTCGGTGCCGATTAGAATCGGCGGCGATTGGATGTGCCGGTCGGGGGTGGCTGCAAGCCATCCTCCTTTCGCCCACCACAAGAAACGCAGGAGAAGCACCATGCTCCGAAACTACACCAAACCAATCGCCCTTGTTGCCTGTTGCGCTGCTCTATCACTCACCGCCAGATCGGCCGCAGCCGAGGGTAAGGTGCGACTGTTCATTCTTTCGGGTCAGTCGAACATGGCCGGCCTGCCGCCGCAGGTGTCGTTTACGCCGACCGTGGAAAAGGCGTTCTCGCAGGATGAAGTGATCGTGGTGAAAGACGCGGTCGGCGGACAGCCGATCCGGCAGTGGTACAAGCAGTGGAAACCGGCCGAGGGCCCGGCGCCGGAGACCACCGGCGTGTTGTACGATCGTTTGATCACCAAAGTACGCGCGGCGATCGAGGGTAAGAAGGTCGACACGATGTCGTTCGTCTGGATGCAGGGTGAACGCGACGCCAAGGAATCGCACTCGACCGTCTATGAGAAAAGCCTCGCCGGCCTCGTCGAGCAACTTCGCACCGACCTGGAGCGCGACGACATCACCGTGGTGATCGGCCGGTTGAGCGACCATCTGAAGAACAATCAACACTGGGACGGCGTACGGGCCGCGCAAGTCGCGGTGGCCGAAAAGGACCCGTTGGGCGATTGGGTCGATACCGACGATCTCAACGGCCCGCGCGACGGCCTGCACTACGACAAGCCCGGCTACGCCGAACTCGGCAAGCGGTTCGCCGAGAAGACGATTGCCCTGCTGAATAAGAACTGAACATTTCCCCCACCTTCCTTTCCGCGGAGAGACACACGATGGTCCGTCAAGTAGTCGTTGCCGTCCTGTTTGTTGCCCTGTTTGCCGGAGCCGACTGGGCCCGATTCCGAGGTTCCGACGGCTCCGGCATGTCGGACGACAAGGGCCTGCCCGCGACTTGGAGCGCCGGCGAGAATATCGTCTGGAAGACACCCATGCCGGGCTTCGGCAGTTCCAGTCCGATTGTCACCGGCGGCAAGATCTTCCTCACCTGTTACAGCGGCTACGGCTTCGATGCCGACTCCCCGGGCGATCAGGGGAAACTGGCGCAGCACGTTCTGTGCATCGACAACGCCTCGGGCAAAATCGTCTGGGACAAGAAGATCGAACCCCAACTGCCCGAGACCGACTACGACGGCGGGCGCATCGCCCTGCACGGTTACGCTTCGGCCACGTGCGTTACCGACGGCAAGGACGTCTACGTCTTCTTCGGGAAGTCGGGCGTGATGAAGTACAGCCTCGACGGCGAGTTGCTCTGGACCGCCAAGGTCGGAACCGGTCTGGATAAACACAACTGGGGCTCCGGCGCTTCGCCCATCCTGCACAAGGATCTGGTGATCGTCAACGCCAGCGCCGAAAGCCAATCGATTCGGGCGCTGAGCAAGGCGACCGGCAAGGAAGCGTGGCGGGTGGACGGGATCGTCGACTCCTGGAGCACGCCCTTGATCGTCTCGGCGACCGGTGGCAAAGAGGAATTGGTGGTCGTCGACAAGTTCCAGATCCTGGGACTCGATCCGACGACCGGTCGAAAGATCTGGTTCAGCAAGAAGCCCACGGATTACGTCTGCCCCTCGGTGTTCGCCCACGACGGAACCGTCTTCATCATCAACAGCCGGTTCAGCGCCATGCTGCTGGCCATCCGCACCGGCGGACGTGGCGACGTGAGCGACTCGCACGTGGAGTGGACAAAGAAGTGGACCACTCGCGTAAGCACCCCGATCTACCACGACGGACACATCTACGCCATCGACCAGGCGGGGGTCGCCTATTGCCTCAAGGCCGACTCGGGCGAGGCGGTCTACAGCGAGAAGTTGGACATCTCCGGCAGCGGCGACAAAATCTACGCCTCGCTGGTCGCCGCCGACGGCAAGATCTTCGGCGTCACTCGGCTCGACGGAACGGTCGTGCTGGCCCTGTCGACGGAGTTTGAAGAACTGGCCCGCAACCGGCTGGATTCGAGTGTCTTCAACGCCACGCCCGCGATCGTTGGCGGCCGGCTGCTGTTGCGTAGCGACAAGTTTTTGTATTGCATCGGTAAGTAGGAAATACGCATGACGACGAACCGGCTCATCCTCGCGTTGATCGTAACGGCGACCCTCTCGGCCGCGAACACGAAAACTCGCGCCGCCGAAAGTGCCGATCGGCCCAATATCGTCGTCTTCCTGGTCGACGACATGGGTTGGCAAGATACTTCCGTTCCCTTCGGCCCGGAAGCGACTTACTGGAACCGCACCTATCGCACGCCCAACATGGAACGGCTGGCCGCGATGGGATGTGTCTTCACCGACACCTATGCGGCCTGCTGTGTTTGCTCGCCCACGCGGACATCGCTGCTCTCCGGCCGCTATCCGGCACGCACGCGGATTACCAACTGGACCGCCACGGTCAACAAGCGCGACGGTAACCACCTACACGCTTGCCCGCCGGATTGGCGAGCGGCCGGTTTGCAGCCGGACGACGGTCATCCCAAGTTGCCGCGGCTTCTTGCCGCCGGTGGCTATCGCACGATCCACGCGGGCAAGGCCCATTTCGGCGCCGCGGGAACTCCTGGAGCGGACCCGACGAAGCTCGGGTTCCAGGTCAACATCGGCGGCAGCCGTCACGGATCGCCCGCCGGTTATTATCCCAACCCCGGTTGGCGCCAGCGTCACCCGGGCTTGGAAGCGTATCTCGATACCGATACCGACATCAACGCCGCGATCACGATCGAGGCGAACAAGCAGATCGACCGGGCGGTGGCCGAGCGGGTCCCCTTCTTCCTCCATCTGGCCCATTACGCCATCCACACGCCCATCCAGGCGATCAGACCTTACGTCGGTCGCTACGAGAAGGACGGTCTGCCACAGGTCGAGGCCCGATATGCATCGATGATCGAGTCGATGGACGCCAGTCTCGGCGCGATTCTCGACAAGCTGGCCGAAAAGAATGTGCTGGATAACACCGTGGTCTTTTTTCTTTCGGACAACGGCGGTCTGTCGAACCACACCCGCGCCACCACCGGCGGCCCCTACCGGCTCGACGGCCACAACCGTCCGATTCGGTCCGGCAAAGGCGCCGCGTATGAAGGGGGCACGCGCACGCCGATGATCGTCTACTGGCCCGGCGTCGTGAAAGCCGGCTCGCGATCCGCCGTTCCCAGCGTGACCGTCGATATCCTGCCCACGCTGCTGTCGGTTGCCGGCGTGCCGAAGGACAACTGGCCGCGGGGACCGCTCGACGGCGTCGATCTTACCCCGGTGCTGCGAGGCGACGTTTCGGGCAACACAGAGCGGCCGCTCTTCTGGCACTATCCGCATCAGTGGTATCGCGACATCGGCGTCGGCGACGGAATCGAGCCCCATTCGTCGGTCCGCCGCGGGCGCTGGAAGCTGTACTACTTCTACTCGGCTCGCCGTTGGGAGTTGTACGATCTGGAAACCGACTTGGAGGAAAAGCATGAGGTGCTGGCCGACCATCGGGCCGAAGCGCGTGGTCTGGCCGATCTGCTGATTCGGTGGATGCGCGAGGTGGACGCCCAACTCCCGGTCGAAAAGGCAACCGGCCGGCCCGTACCGATGCCGCAGTTCTCCGGCGAGTGACTCGGGAAAAGCGAGCGACCGGGTGCCACGGGCGTTTCGCCCGTGCTTCTTCGCCCGTTGGTTGCACTTGGAAGCGACCATCCAACGGTCCGAGATCCAGTCCAATGGGGTCGGGCTTCTGCTCCTTGGAGCCCGCTCCCCCTACGTCACTCGGCCGTTTCCGCAGCGGCCCGTGTCGTGGTAGAATTGAGTCGAACGATCAACGCAATCCACGACAAGAGGGGGAGGCCGGATGATATTCTCGCTCGTGTTTCCCACGAAGAAGCGAATGTCGCTACTGTTCTTGCTCCTCTCTCTCCCATGGATCGAGACGCGGTTCGTTGCCGGTGCGTCGGCCCAGACGCAACAAGAATTCCGCGTTTGGGCGGCGGGCGATTCTCACGTACCCAAGGATCTGAAATTCGGCCGCGAGAGCTTGGCCGAAGCCATCCGCCAGTCCGAGGGCTTTCCGGCCGGCGGCAAGCGTGCTGCACCGGGCTTCTCGTGGGACATCATGATCGATACGGGCGACCTCAGCGCCAGCCAATTTCCTCCCAGCGAAGAAGACGGCCGCATTCTCGTTCGCCAATACCGGGCCCTGAGGAAACACTACCGCGAGGACGTTTACAACGTGCCCGGCAATCACGACGGGATGTATTACGACCGGGGCATCGGCACCTGGTTTCAGCGGTGGGCCGATCCGCTGGGGCAACATACGGAGTCTTCCGGCGTGGACGCCCGGCGTCGGCGTTTCCCGGTGGAAGGTACTTGGGAGCGATACAAGTTCCAGACCGGCAACGTGCTCTTTCTCATGCTGGCCGATCGCAACAGCGCGCCGTCGCCGGTCGGCCGGGGGCACAGCCGCCAGAAACAGCAGGGTGGTTTTCCCGCCGGCGCCGTTACCCGCGACACCTTCGACTGGTGGAAGCAACAGGTTCTGGACAATCAGAACCGTATCATCATCACCGTGCATCACCACGTGCTCCGCGACACGACCACTCGATCGAGTTTCGGCGGCGGCCGCGGTTTCCACGGGCACAGCGGCGGCGTCGAAGGCTCGGGTTACCTCTACTTCATCATCGAAAACGACGACCCGGAGAATTTCCGATACACGACGTCCACGCCCGAACACCCCGGGCCGTTCGAGGTCTTCCTCGACCGCTTTCAGCAGGAGCAGGGCAGAGCGGCCATCGATCTTTGGATCGGCGGTCACTCACATGCCATGGGGCCCGAACAGATTTTCCAGGGTCGTGGGCTTACCGAACGTCGCTGGGGCGTCACCTTCATCCAGGTGTCAGCCCTGACCGCCCATCACGCCGGCGGCGTGCCGATGAGCCGGCTGCTCACCTTCAGCGACGACAGCGACCGGCTGGCCGTCGACCTCTACGTTCACCAATCGCGGGGCAAGGAACACGCCCCGGTCGGCTGGCACGCCGGCGCCGCGCGAACCGTGGCGCTACGCCATCGCTTCCAATCCCCGCCGGCCGACACCCGACCGCCGCCGGCTACTTACAACTCAGACTGCAAACAGGAGTGAAAACGGGGGACTGGCTCCGAGCCCAAAACCGGTCGAATCCTCGGGAGAACGGCTGCCGCGAGGTGCCTGTCCCCTTTTTTCACGCGGCGCTAACGAATCATTTGAAATTCCGGTAACATGAACACGGCCCAGAGCAGATCGGCCAGCCCCTCTTCGGAGATCGGCTCGCCGAGCAGCAATTGGGCCGTGGCCAGTTCGTCCGGGGTCGGTGATCGGGAAAGTGCGTTGCGGTACAGCCACGCAATCGTCGCTTCGCCCGAACGCTCGGGATGCTGTTGCCGCAGGTTCTTCGCGCCTCGGTTGACCAACTCGTTGAGAACCCGGCCGTTGGTCAACTCCAGGGCTTGAAGCGTGGTCAGTTCCCCCGGCCGCGTGGTGACGACCTGTTCCCGATTCGCCCGTCCCAGCGACCGCGGCAGGCCGTCGGCGTTGACCAGCGACACACGAATGAACACGGGCGACCCACTCGGGAAGGTCACCTTTGCGTCCGCCTTCGGCGGCGCCGTGCCGGTGAGCATCCACACCGCGTCAACGAACTGCTCGGCCGTCATTCGCCGGGCCGTGAAACACAAACTGCCGCTCGTCCTGCCCATCGATCGTCGCCACACATTGCGTTGTCCCCCCGCGGCTTGTCTGGTACGATCAGCGACATGGGTGCGGTATTGTCCGCCTCACGGCACCCGCGGATTGCTCAGCAAACAGTCGTTCAGGCAAGAAGATGATTGACCGTCCCGCTAGAAACGAGATGGCCTCGGCCATCCGCTCCTACATGGACGAGGAAATCACCGCGTTTCAGTTTGACGACGCCTTGACCGAGGCAACGCACGCCACGAATGACGAGACCACCAAGAGCGTTCGCTTCGCTCTCTGGCTCGTCTACGACGACTGCAAGGATCATAAGATCGTTGCGTCGAAGGAATTGTGGGACTACCTCAATCGCAACCTGCTCCTCTTGGAATCCGATGCGGAGATCGTGGTCGTCAAGCGTCCAAGACGTTGGCACCCTCGGCAGGCGATCGCCGCGGTCTGCCTGGCCGGTTTCTGCGCTGTCACATGGGCGACCGGTTTCGACCAGCATCTCCTGATCCTTGCCATGCCCTTCGGACTCGTATCCATGGCCCTGGCTTGGTGGACCTCTCGGAGCGAAAGGAGGGACGACAGCGTGGAGGATGTAACGCTTCCGTTTCCGTCCGCCGCCAGTCTGCTTACCGTTCGCCGTAGCGTACCCGGTTTCCGCAGACGCCGATATCCGCGGTCCATCACCGGGCGGAGAATCCGTGGGCAACTACTCGAAAGGGCCTTGATGCTTCAATGGGGAGTGACATGGTTGATGTTGGCACCACTTGCCCTCTTCTTCCAGATGTTACCGAGAAGGGAATCAGAAACCATCGTTCGGATGCCCGAAACAGCAGCAGCGGCGGACGGGTGACCGTTGCCAGCGTGCGTTCCCATGTGGGACGCTGGAACGAGAGAATTGACGAATGCGTGTCGCTTCCCTTCCGCAAAGCGGTAGTACAACAAAGCCCAGGGTAAGCGGCGCAGCCGCGCCACCCTAGGTCTGGGATCGCGAACTGATACGAACCCCAACGGGCAACGGAGTTCTACAATGGCCACGCGTTGTGCAACGCTTTCAGCGTTGACGCGGGCTCGTTCTTCGTCACCCAGGGTGGCACTCCACGGCTACGCCGCCGGAGCTGACCCTGGACTCTGTTGTGAGCACCCCGTTGGGGTCAGGATAAAGCATGGACACTAGAGAAAGACCCCCCCCCTACTTCGCCCCCCGCTTCCGACGCCTCTTCTTCGGATTGATCGTTTCAAGATAAGTGGGATTCTCCGCCTGGCCCGTCAGTTCGTAAAGAAAACGGCTGGGGATGGTCGGGCGGAGTTTGCCCCATTTGCGGCGGGCCAGCGCGAAACTGGTGGTCAACTGCGTCTCGGCTCGGGTGACGCCGACGTAGCAGAGGCGCCGCTCTTCGTCGATCGCCCGGCCGTCGGCGGCGATCGAACGGTGGTGCGGCAGCAGGCCTTCTTCCATGCCCACGAGATAGACGTTGGGAAACTCCAGCCCCTTGGCGCTGTGCAATGTCATCAGCACCACGGCGTCGCGCTCCAATTGCGATTCCTTGTCGCTATCCTCCTCGCGGCCGAAGAGGGCCAGATCGGTGAGGAATCCGGTCAGCGAGGGTTTGTCCGCACGGCGGGTGTAGCTGCCGGCCGCGTTGACGACCTCCTCGACCGCCGCCCAACGGGCTTCCTGTTCGTTGGGATCCGGATAGAGCCGGGCCAACTCTTGCTGGTAACCGACACGCCGGATCAACCCCTCGACCAATTCTTCCACCGGCCGCCCGTCGATGTCGGCGCGGAATTCGCGAACCAGGCCGCGCAAGCTCTCGATCCCCCGAGCCGCGGGCGGTGGCACTTGAGCGACTGCCGACGAGCGGCCGAGAATTTCCCAAAGCGGTTTGCCTGCCGACACGGCCGTCTCCAGCAGGCGCCGGACCGTCGTCTGACCGATACCCCGGGCCGGTGTGTTAATGATCCGCAACAGCGAAACTTCGTCCTTGGGGTTGGCCAGCAGTTTCAGATAAGCCAGCACGTCGCGGACTTCCTTGCGATCGTAAAACGACATCCCGCCGATCAACACGTAGGGCAGTTTCACGCGGCGCAGTTCCATCTCGAACGAACGGGGCTGTTCGTTGGTGCGGAAGAGAATGGCAAAATCGCGTGGCCGGGCCGACTTGGCCTTCACCCGGCCGAGAATCTCCTCGACGATCGCCTCGGCCTCCTTGTTCTCGTCGGCAAGCTGCAGCGTACGCGGATCGCGGCCGTCGCGCGTCGCCCGAAGGACCTTGTCGTGTCGTAGCGAATTGAAGGCAATGAGCCGGTTCGCCCAATCGAGGATCTGATGGGTCGATCGGTAGTTGGTCTCCAGACGGACAACTTTCGCCTTCGGCCAATCGTGCTTGAAGCGGAGAATATGGGTTACTTCGGCACCGCGCCAACCGTAGATCGACTGATCGTCGTCGCCCACCACACACAGGTTGCCGTGACCCTCGGCCAGGGCCTTGACGATCTGGTATTGGCTTGCGTTGGTATCCTGGTACTCGTCGATCAACACGTGATCGAAGCGTCGGGCTTCGGCTTTGCGGATCTTCGGAAAGCGGCGAAAGAGTTCCTCGGTGCAGAGGAGCAGGTCGTCGAAATCGACCGCACCGGCCGCTTGCAGCGTGTTCTGATAGCGCCGATAGGCGGCCGCGGCGAGATGCTCCTTGTCGGTCTGCGCGACGGCGGCGGCTTGCGGGGGGCGAATCGACGCGCATTTCCACCGGCTGATCAAATTCAACAGGTCGCCGGGACGCAGACTTCCGCTGGAAACTTTGATTTCGCGCAGCGCGCCCCGGGCGACGCTTTCCTGGTCGGACCGATCGTAGATGGCAAACTGGGGCGGATAGCCGAGGTGGCGGATATTGCGTCGCAAGATACGAACGCAGAGCGAATGGAAAGTCGAGATCTCCGGCTTCACTTTGCTCTGCTTGCCCAGCAATGCGGTGGCCCGCTGCAACATCTCCGCAGCCGCCTTGTTGGTGAAGGTGACGGCCAGGATGCGGTCGGCGGGGGTGCCGTGCCGGATGAGATTGGCGATTCGGAAGGTGACCACGCGCGTTTTGCCGGTGCCCGCCCCGGCCAATACCAACAGCGGGCCGGCCAGCGTGTCGACGGCATCGCGTTGGGGGGGATTGAGCGAATCAGCCATTGGGGGACACTCGGAAGAAAACTGCAAAAAAGGACCCTTGAAGCACGATTCTCCGCTCTTGTGGGGGGCGGATGGCGAACTCCAAGGCGAGCGGCGGAAGAGGATTTGCCTGTAGCTACCGTCGCCATACGGTGGAATGCGGCTTGAGCCACGGTCTGGCGACCGTAGCTGCGGGGAAACGTTCACCTGCCGCTCGCTCCAAATCCAGTCTTCCGATGGTAAGAGGCCGCGGCGACGATGGAAAGGGGGAGGGCCGTTACCCCTGCCACGGGTGGCCGCTTGCCCGACCTTGACGGGTCGTGAGGATGCCCCGTATACTATCGGGTTTGACGAGGCCATTTCTCGCTGCCGTAACGGCGTTTTCGCCGCCGCAACACGTTTTGGACGGGTAAACATGAAAACGGAACGACGCCACGAGCTCCAGACCAACCAATTGGCCGATTGGCTCGGCAATGCGATCGTCAAAATCAAGCCGTACAGCAGGCTTATCCTGGCCGGTACGCTGCTGACCGCCATTATCTGCCTCGCGATGGTCTGGTGGTTCAAGGCGTCGGCCGGAAGGTTGGCCGACTCGTGGCGGCAGTTCTACCATCGAACCATGGCCGGTTCACCCAGTCTGGTCGAATTCGACCTTGTCGAACTGGACCTCACGGTGAAGGACCTCGAAGGGAAAACAGAGAAGAGCGATTCCTACACACCGGCGAAATTTCGCGAGCCGGTCGACTCTTGGTTCTACGTGTATGCAGCCGATAGGCATCTTCGCGTGGGCTGTCGGCTGTTGCTCAGAGACCGCGAGGCCGGCGAAGACGAGTTGGACGAAGCGAAGCGATTGTACATGAAGGTCGCCGAGTTGGAGCCTGAGAAAGAAGGCGGCCCGATTTGGCTTCTTAACGAACGGGCCAATTTCGGACTGGCCCGAGTCGCCGAAGCCTTTGGCGACGAGGAAAATCTGGCGGAGGCCAAGGCGAAATTTACGGAAGTGCGGGACGGCGATGGTGAGTGCGCTCGCATGGCCGCCCAGCGGTTGGAGGACCTCCAGCGTGTGTCTACCGTGGCCTTCTGCCAGAGATTCAGGCAGGGGCTCACCACCGTCGAGCCGGGGGGATCGACACCGTCGACCACGGGTAGTGACTTCGGTTCGGGCAGCATTTTTCCGCCTATGCAACCGTTTGGCAGCGGTGGCGGTTCGACAATACCGGGCTCGGGACTTCCCGCCGGATCTTCGGGGTTCAAGATACCTTCGGTGCCCGAGACACCGCAGACCCCGGGTACGGGTGTCGATGTGCCGGTCACGTTGCCCGAGGGCTTGCTTCCGGAGACTGTACCCGAAGGAACCGGCTCCCTTCCGCCGTTGCCCGAGGGGTCCACCGAAGGAACCGACGCCCTTCCGCCGTTGCCCGAGGGGTCCACCGAAGGAACCGACGTCCTTCCGCTGCTGCCTGAAGGGTCCACCGAAGGAACCGACGCCCTTCCGCCGTTGCCCGAGGGGTCCACCGAAG
>CAYUIQ010000210.1:0-15850 GCA_964444795.1 uncultured Planctomycetaceae bacterium | reverse complement strand
CTGCAGACCGGCGCGGGCAGTGCCGAACAGGCCAATGCACCTCTGAAGGAGCTTGCCGAGGAGGTCGTCGCCTGACGTCACGAGCATTCCGAGCAATCTGCCGCTCTTGAACCGGCCGGATAGGCTTTCCTCCGGCGCCGCCGCGCGCCACTCTTCGGCCAATCCCCCATGGCCCGGCCCGCCTCCATACTTTCTCCGGGCACCCCCTCCCCCGGCCAATCCCCACAACCCATACAGTTCCACCAACTGTCATCAGTGCTGAACCGGCCCGGATCAATTACCTGATTCTCGCTCCCCCGCCTTTCCTAAGCCCGTTCGGTGCAACATACTTCAGTACTTTGAAGCCCATAATACCGCCCCCAGTCAAAGGGTTCCCCCCCGGTCACCCGCGGGGGCGGAGTCCAGACCGAGCACACGGCATCGTCCGATCACAGAGAGACACCGCCGACCCGGCAAACCATGACCGCTGACAAAGCCACCGAAACCACAAGTTCGGAACCACCACCCACCGGTTCGATTGACCGCCGTGTTGAGAGCGCCGAGTCGAGCCAACGCGAGAACGTGAGTTGTGCCGAAGCGGCCCCGAGAAACGGCGTCCTTTTCGATACCAACCACCTGCACCGCGATCTGAAAGGACGTTCCGTTCGCGGCGGAGCGGTCACCGCGGGCACGCAGGCGGTCTTTTTTGTCCTAGGTCTGGCCGTCACGCCCGTGTTGGCACGGCTGTTGACTCCGGCCGATTTCGGCCTGGTGGCTATGGTCGGCGCCGTCACTGCGTTCGTCACGATGTTTCGCGACCCGGGCCTCTCGATGGCTACGGTGCAGCGAGCGGAAGTCACCCATCAGCAGGTAAGCACGCTCTTCTGGCTTAACGTGGGCATCAGTCTGGTGTTGACAATCATCACCATCGCCCTGGCCCCGGCCATCGCCTGGTTCTACGGCGACTCACGTCTGATCTGGATCACCATCGTGATGGGCGGAGCGTTCATCTTCGGCGGATTGGCCGTGCAACATCTGGCCATGCTCCGCCGCAACATGCGATTCGGAACCCTGGGCGGCATCCGCATCGCCGCCCGAGTCGTCGGCGTCACCGCCGCGATCACCGCCGCGTGCCTGGGGGCCGGCTACTGGGCCCTAGTCTACATGACCATCGCCGCCAGCGCCGCCACCGCGTTGCTAGCCATCCTGACCAGCGGCTGGCGCCCGGGCCCCCCAGTCCGCGGCAGCGGCGTCCGGCCGATGTTGGCTTTTGGGGCGAATTTGACGGGATCATCGTTTCTCTTACGACTGCGCATAAGTGCCTCGGATATCCTTATCGGGTCGGCGTGCGGCGCCGGCGCGCTGGGTATCTATTCCAAAGCAAACAAACTGCTGATGCTACCCGTGCAACAAATCCGCGGCCCGCTCTTTTCGGTGGCCGTGCCGGTCTTGAGTCGCTTGCAGAATCAGCCCGAACGATTTCGGCTCTATTTTCTCAAGATGGTCGAGATCATGGGCACCCTGGGGATCCCGATGGTGGCCTTTGCCGCGGTTGACGTGGAGAACATTATCTTGACCATGCTCGGAGGACAGTGGGTCGAATCGATCGTGATCTTCCGGGCGCTGATCCCCGCGGCTCTCGTAGGTACGATGTGTGCGGGGGGCGGTCCCGTATTTGTCGCACTCGGACGGACCGACAAGCAACTCCGCGCTAATACGTGGGCCTCCATTGTCTTGCTCGCCTGCGTGGCCACCGGGATCGTGTGGGGAACACTCGGCGTGGCAATAGCTTTCAGTATCTCCGCCTGTGTTACCGCGCCGGCAACTCTGGCCTACGCCTTGAGTGGTTCGCCCGTCCGTTTCCGTGAATTTGGGCTCGTCTTGTGGCGCCCCGCGACGGCCGCCATGGCAGCCGCGAGCATCGTATTGCTGGCCAATTACTTCCGGGTGATGGCGGCGATCCCCTTGTTTAATCTACTGATCGACGGAGTGCTTTTCTCCGTTGCCTGTATTGCCTGCTACCTGTCAATGCCCGGTGGACGACATGCTCTGCGGGAATCCGTGGGACTTCTCCGGTCGTTCAAACGATGATCCATAGAGGACCCTTCCTGAAATCTGCTCCCCATGGCGTGAGAGCCTTGGCGGTCTTTGTATCGGGGCGGCTTAGATGACGATAAGCCCACGAGCCCAGGTGGACACAGACACGATTGGACAGAATGTCTCGGTCGGCGAGTTCGCGGTGGTTCGCAGAGACGTCGTTATTGGGGATGACGTTACCGTTCATCCGCACGCTGTCATCGGCCGCGGGGTCGTCTTGGCTCGAGGCGTCGAGGTTTTCCCCGGAGCCGTCGTTGGCAGGGAGCCGAAAGGAACAAGAGCACTTTCCAGACCCCCGGCCTTTGATCGCAAAGTGCTCTTAGGGACCGGTGCAATGGTCGGCGCTCATGCGGTAATCTACTGCGATGTGGAAATCGGGTCCGATACGATCGTCGGAGACCAGGCATCCATACGGGAGGGTTGCCGCATCGGCAATGAGTGTGTCATTGGAAGGTTCGTCGCGATGAACTACAATGTGGTCGTTGGAGATCGGACGAAGATCATGGATCACGGTTGGCTGGCCGGGAATATGACCATAGGCGCGGATGTCTTCATTTCCGGAGGCGTTCTTACTGCCAACGATAACGCCATGGGTGCGCAAGGGTACGATGCCATGGATGTTCTGGGGCCGACCGTGCAAGACCGTGCTCGTATTGGTGTCGGGGCTATCTTGCTGCCGGGAATTGTCGTCGGCACGGGGGCAGTAGTGGGTGCGGGTGCCGTAGTGACGAAGGACGTCTCGGCTGAAACCTTGGTCCTTGGCGTGCCGGCGCGCATCGTGAAACATCCTGACCGCTGAGGAGAGACGCGCTTCGTGACAGATTATTTGAACGCTCTAGAGCGTGCGTAATGCACAATTCAAAGAAACCTGAAGGGCAGCAGCAATCGTCGTTGAGCCAATGTCGCCTCATTGACCTCCCCAAGATCGCCGACCCGCGCGGCAACCTCACTTTCATCGAGGGCGAGCAGCACGTGCCGTTTGCGGTCAAGCGAGTGTATTATCTGTACGACGTGCCGGGAGGTGAGTCGCGCGGCGGGCATGCACATAAACGGTTAGAGCAGTTCATTGTTGCAGCAAGCGGGAGTTTCAACGTCGTTGTCGACGACGGCCTCCAGCGCAAGGAGTTCTTTCTGAACCGTTCGTACTATGGGCTCTACCTGCCGCGTATGGTCTGGCGAGAACTCGACAACTTCTCGTCCGGCTCCGTCTGTCTCGTTCTGGCATCGGAGCACTACGACGAAACGGATTACTACCGCGACTACGAAGAATTCGCCCGAGCCGTCGGCGCAAGAGAATGAAAGTCCCCTTTCTGGAACTTCGTCCGGCCTATCTGGAGCTCAAGGGGGAGATTGACGACGCGGTTGGCCGTGTGCTGGACAGTGGTTGGTACCTGCTGGGCGAAGAGTTGCGGGCATTTGAGGCGGAGTTTGCCGCCTACTGCGGAAGCAAGCATTGTGTCGGCGTGGGTAGCGGGCTCGACGCGCTTCACTTGACATTGCGAGCACTCGGCATCGGCCCGGGCGACGAGGTTCTTGTTCCCAGCAATACCTACATCGCTACCTGGCTGGCCGTCACGCACACTGGCGCGACGCCGGTTCCGGTCGAACCCGATCCCGATACGTACAACATCGATCCCACTCGTATCGCCGAAGCCGTCACCGAAAGAACCAAAGCGATCCTTCCCGTCCATCTCTACGGCCAGCCGGCCGATATGACGCCGATTCTTGAACTTGCGCAAGAACACAACTTGGCGGTCTTGGAAGACGCCGCACAGGCGCACGGTGCGCGATACAAAGGAGACCGCGTCGGCAGTTTGGGGCACGCGACCGCCTGGAGTTTCTATCCCGGGAAGAACTTGGGGGCACTGGGCGATGGGGGCGCCGTCACCACCAACGACCAGCAATTGGCCGATCGCATCCGCATGCTCGGAAACTACGGCTCCCGAGAGAAATACGTGAATGAAATCCCCGGCTTCAACAGCCGGCTGGACGAACTCCAGGCAGCGATTCTCCGAGTGAAATTGAAACACCTGGACGAGTGGAACCAGCGTCGCAAGGAGATTGCCGCCCTGTACCACGAGGGTCTCGCAGGAACCCCGCTCGTTCTACCGAAAGTTCTCCCGTGGGTCGATCCGGTTTGGCACCTGTTCGTCGTCCGCCACCCGAACCGCTCGGCCCTTCAGGAGCAACTCCGGGAGGCCGGAATTCACACGCTCGTTCACTACCCCATTCCACCGCATCGGCAGCAGGCCTATCGCGAATCCAAGATTGCCTCGGAGCGATTGCCGATATCTGAATGCGTTCACCGTGAGGTACTAAGCCTCCCCCTTGGCCCACACCTGGACCGGGCGCAAGCGGAGATGGTTGTCGAGACGGTCCATCGGTGTTGCCGAACAGATTCCGTCGATGAGGCCTCCTCATGCATGTGACGCTGGGCATTAGATCGACTGGTCTTGTTGCGAGGCTTTCGGAGTGACTTCGATTGAGGGTACTGCATGAGTACTGCTGATTCCAATTCGCCGCTGGTGAGCGTCATGGCGGTCAGCTACAACCACGAGCGATTTCTGGTCGAGACCTTGGAGAGCATCCGGCGGCAGAAGCTCACGGATTGGGAACTCATTTATGCGGATGATGCTTCCAGCGATCGTTCGGCAGAGGTTGCCACAGATTGGCTTCGCTCCCAGGGGATCCCCGCGCACACGATCATCCATAAGGAGAATCGGGGGTTGTGCCGGACGTTGAACGAGGCACTACGGCGCTGTCGTGGAAAGTACGTTCAGATGATTGCATGCGACGACGTACTGCGACCGGAGAAGTTTCAGCGACAGGTGGAAGCGCTTGAGCAACTCCCGGAAAGCGTGGTGATGGCGTGTAGCAATTTCTCGCGGATCGACGAGGACGGCACGACGCTGACGGACAGTTATTATCCTGAGGGTTACCAACTGCCGGAGGACATGTTTATCGGCGTGCTCGCCAAGACGATGCTCTTCAACGCTCCGTCGGTGTTGTTGCGGCGAGACGTTTATGACGTGATTGGTGGATATGACGAGAGTTTTGACGCGGAGGGGTTCCAGACATGGCTGGAAATCTTCTCTCGGCCATTTTCGGCGATATACGTCCCTGAGGTGCTGATTGACTACCGAATCGTGAAGTCGTCCATGTCGCACGGTTCCTCAAGAGAATTGACATTCATACAGCAGCGTCTGCGGGCCATAGACAAATTCGAGTGCGAGGGAGCTCGCCAGGCGGCTCTTCAGGAGAGACGTAAAGCCGAGTATCTGAAACTGGCCGAATACTGGATAGATCAAAGACAATTCGATCAGGCGGAAACATGGAATAGTCGATACGTTGAAATGCTAACCACTGACGAGAAGCGTCACTGTCCCCGACTCTTGTCGGCGGCATTTGCCAGCCGCAGAGGTTATGCGCGGCAACTCATGAGACGGTTTGGCATTTCGTCGGGCAACAGGCTCAAGGACTTTCTTTACAGATGGGACTTACGCGCGGCAATGCGTTTGGCTGTCGCGTTAGATCGACACGTAATCGGCGGAGGACGAAAATAGGCGGCAGATCTACAATCTGGAGACGCATCGCAAGTGCATTGCGGCGGCGCGCATTGCGGTGGTGGACGCGAGGCGATACGTTGTTGAGGAAACTCGCCCTGCGATCGAGGACCTTCTGCGCAACCTATTACGCCTTCTTCTCCCAGGCGTTCCGCCGGGAACATCGTGGCGTGCTGGCCGGACGACAACGCTTTGCCGAGGAGACGGCGCGGCCGCGGGGGAGTTCGACGTTTCTGCGGCGCTGTACACATCGGCTGGAAAAAGGACTGCTGATGCGGCCGCGGCGAGATGTCTTCGGGCTGGACTACATTGCCGAGATGGTTGCCTGTTACCAGCAGGCCCTGGAGACGGACTCGCGCGCCGAGTGTGGCAACGGCGATGAACTGCGATGGGCGCACGACGTGTTGGCGATGTACTTCGACGTTACCGCCTCGCACCCCAAGATCGACCCCCTGCGCATGCGATTTGCCGTGTTGCCACAGCCGGCCGGCGTTGCGGACGAGAAGCTGGTTCCTTACAAACGAGACCTCACGGCGGCGCCGCCGGTGACCTACGAGAATCTCTTGGAGCTATCGGTCTTGCGACGTTCGGTGCGATGGTTTCTGCCGAAACCCGTGCCGCGAGAGATGATCGACCAGGCGATGGCCGTGGCCGCCTTGTCGCCCAGCGCCTGCAATCGGCAGCCGTTCGTGTTTCGGGTGTTCGACGAACCGGAACTGGTCCGTCGCGTTGCCGAGTTACCCTACGGAACGGCCGGATACAGCGAGAATATCCCGGCGATCGTGGTCGTCGTCGGCCGCTTGCGGGCGTACTCCGACGAGCGCGACCGCCATTTGATTTACGTCGACGGTTCGTTGGCGTCGATGAGCTTCATCTACGCCGCCGAGTCGCTGGGCCTGGGTACTTGTTGTATCAACTGGCCCGACGTCGAAGAGCGGGAACGGGAAATGGATTCCGTCCTGCAACTGGAGCCCGATGAACGGCCAATCATGCTCATCGCCGTGGGTTACCCCGATCCCGAGGGCATGGTGGCCCGATCGCAGAAGAAACCATTGGACCAGTTACGGCGTTATAACTTCCAATGATCCTCCAAATCCACGGTTGCAGTACCCGGAACAAAGGGGCCGAGTTGATGGCGGTGGCCGTCAAGCGGCACTTCGAGGCGGTTGCGCCAGAGACGCGGTTGGCCGTGACGGCCTGGTTCGGCAGTTATGAACAACGGGCCGCGTACGGGTTGCTCAATAAGCTGGGAGCTACGAAGTTCGGCCGGTCGTCGCTGGCCATTCGGCTCATGCCGCGTTCCTTTCGCCGGGCTTATGGGCTCGTCAACGAGTCGGATATCGATGCCGTGATCGACGCCTCGGGATTTGCCTTCGGCGATCAGCATGGCCCCGAACCGACCGAACGGTTCGCCACTTCGGTTATGCGTTGGAAGAAACAAGATAAGAAGATCGTCCTGCTGCCGCAAGCCTTCGGACCGTTTACGTCGGGGCGGATTCGCACGGCCATGCGACAGGTCGTCGAACGCGCCGATCTGGTATTCGCCCGGGAGGAGGTGTCGTATCAGCATATCGTCGAGATTGCCGGAGACCGGCCGAACGTGAAACAATCGCCGGACTTCACGAACCTCGTCAAGGGTACACCGCCGGAGGATTTTCACACCGAGAGGCGACGGGCGTGTATCGTTCCCAACCATCGCATGATCGAAAAAGCTGACGCCTCCGACGCCGAGCGATACGTGCCCTTCCTGGCAAGTTGCATCGCCACGCTACGGCGCCGGCGGATCGAGCCGTTTCTGCTGCTACACGACGCCGAGTCGGACGAACCGCTAGTCGGACCGATTCAGGAAGCCGCCGGGGCCGAATTGCCGGTCGTGCGCCATGACGATCCGGTCGCGTTGAAGGGAATTCTGGGTGCCGTGCATCTGGTCGTCGGCTCACGCTTTCACGCCCTGGTCGGCGGCCTGTCGCAAGCCGTGTCGTGCATCGCCACCGGCTGGAGCCACAAGTACCGCATGTTGTTCGAGGATTACGGCTGCCCGGAGTTGGTTCTGCCGGTAACCGCTTCGGATGCGGAGATTGACGAGGCGGTCGACACGGCAACCGAAGAACAATCTCGCTCGCCCTTGGTATCCAAACTCACTCAAGCCGGCCGGAAACGAGTGGCGGAAACTCGGCGGATGTGGGGGGAAGTGGACCGGGTATTACACATGGGCAGCCATACGAAATAACCTCAACGAGCTGAACCATCATCACACGCGATCATCATTGCCCTTCGTCCGTGTCGCCGGACTCAGCATCGCCGGGCGCCGCCACGCGTGGGCGGGTGGCGCTGGTTCAATACAGCGGGAACGTGGGCGGATCGACGATTAGCGGGCACTTGATTGCCAAGGGGCTGATTGCGGCGGGATGGCAGGTCGACGTCGTGTTCGGCTTCCGGGGAATGGCGGTGGAACTCTTTGAACAGATCGGGTGCGGTATCCATGCGATTTCCCATAACAACTGGTTGGGCGGGGGAGGTGCCGTTCGGTCCGTCCGCCGCTTTGGCGGGGAGATCGTCGCGGCAAGGAGGTTTATTCGACTGTTTCGTGAACTGAAACCAACGGTTGTATACACCAACTCTCTGGTATCCATCGCAAGCGTGCTGGCGGCGAAATGGTTGAGGATCCCGTGTATCTGGCATGTCCGCGAGTTGTTCGACGACGTCGGCGGCGAAATGCGAATTCCCCCGCTGGGCGGAAAGAGCTTCGTACGACGCATACTTCGACACGTACCGGACCATGTCGTAACCATCTCACGAGCGGTCCAGGAAAACGTTGTTGGAACTTCGGCAGGCCCCAAATACTCGATCGTCCCAAACGCGGCCAATCGGGAGTTCTTCCTCGCCGGAGACACTCAAGCCGCCTGCCGCGAACGACTGCATCTGCCATGCACGGGACCGTTGATCGGCGTGCCCGGTACGGTGCGGCCGGTCAAGGGGCATCTATTCTTCTTAAGAGCCGCCGCGAAATTGGCGGAGAGATTCCCCAAGTGCCATTTTGCCATCAGCGGCGACGGGCCGGACGCGTATCGCCGTGAACTCGAATCGCAGATTCAAGAATCGCAATTACAGCAACATGTTCACTTTGTCGGAACGGTACGCGACATGCGCGACTTTTACGGCGCTTGTGACGTCGCTTGCGTTCCCTCGGGCTCGGAGTCGTTTGGCCGCGTCGTCGTCGAGGCACTTGCGGCAGGCGTTCCCGTTGTCGCCAGCGCCGTCGGCGGGATTTGTGAGATTCTACGGGAAGGTGAGACTGGCCTGCTTGTGCCGTATGGCGACACGGACGGGCTCGCCCATGCCCTGACACGGCTGCTCGATGATCGTGTACTTCGCGATCAGCTTGCTGCCGCCGGACGGGCAAAGGCATCGCAAGAGTATCGTGAGGACACTTGTCAGGAACGCATCGGCACCGTGGTGAGTCGAGTTGCGAGTCGATCGCGAAGCGGGAGCTCCGTTCCACACCGTTGATCAGTGGGAAGTGACGCGAGTTGATGGTTTGCGCCGTAAGCCGCTATTCTTGGGATTGCTCGGAGAGATTGGAAACTCAATGAACGAATCGGATACGCCTGTGTCGGAGCACGAATTGCCAGATGCCTTGGCCAGAGCAAAGAGGGAAGTTTCGTTGTACTGTCCTTCGTGTCGTCAGGGGCTCGAGGAAGGTGCCGAGTGTCTTACCTGCGCGCGTTGTGCCCGGGAGTACCCGCTGGTCGATGGGATACCCGTTCTGCGGAATTCGGACGCAGTGTACTTCGGTGAATTCGGACGAGACGAGATGGCCCGACTGCTCGAAGAAGCCTCGACAAACCTCGATGGGGCGTTGCGGCGGCAATTGCGCGAGAGCCAGGCACCGGCGCGTCTTGGCGAGTACATCATGGGGGCCGGCCGAGCGGGCTGGAAGTTTCTCTTGCCCGTCGGACCCGACGCGCGAGTGCTCGACGTGGGCTGTGGTTGGGGAACGCTGGCATACGACTTGGCGAAGTCTTGTCGATCCGTGACGGCGATCGACAGTACACCGCAGCGGATGCAGTTCCTGAACCTCCGCGCTGCCAAGGAAGGAATGGAAGGGCTACAATGTGTGTGTGCCGGCGACGGCCTCTATTTGCCGTTTGAGGACCGGTCCTTTGACATTGCCATTCTCAACGGAGTGCTCGAGTGGGTGCCGTGCAATGAACAGGGCAATCCCAGGGAAGTGCAACTGGCATTTCTGCGCGAGATCAGGCGGGTCCTTGGGAAGTCGGGCGTGTTGTATATGGCAATCGAGAACCGTTACGCGTGGAAGACGTGGTTCCGTAACGCGGATGGCCACACGGGCCTGCGGTTTGTCGCATGGCTGCCACGAAAACTGGCCGATTGGTACAGCCGGCTCAGAGGACAGGGGCCGTATCGGAACTATCTGTACGGTAAACACCAGTACGAGCGACTGCTCCGGGAGGCCGGTTTCGGCCAGTCCCAGTTCTACGTGCCTCTTCCGGGATATCATCACCCCCTGGAGATGGTGCCCGCGAAGCAGAGGAGCCGGGTCACCCGGCACTTCGTTCGCCGGGGCGACCCCATGATGACGCGGCTGCGCCGTTGGGTCAAAGGATCGCTCTCGGCACACTTTCCCGACTGCTTTGGGGTGGTTGCCGGGAACGGCGGCACGGAGAATGGTCTCCTTAGCAAGTTGAGCCGGCATCTGAGCGAGCAAATGCCGAGGACGTGCCCCGCCGGCGCCCAGCCCGTGCTTTATCGAATGAACGGAGAAATGGGCATGGTAACCGCGGTGATGAAGGACTCCGCGGCGACGAATTCCAACTACGTCTTGAAATTGCCTCTCCATGACCGTGGCAAAGAGGGGCTCCAGCGAGAGGCCCGGTACTTTGCCACCGCCCATGTCGAATCATCACCGCTGGCGCCGTTGCGAGAACTGTTGCCGCACCTCTTATGCGAAGGCACCCTGGAATCGCAATACTTCGCCGTGTTTGACGTCTTGAGTGGCGTCACCGCCGAGCACCTTCCCGGGGGACCTCGCGGTGCGAGCCAAGCGCTGGCCGGGGCCGCCGAGTTCGCGATGAACTTGCATCGCGCCACGGAAGAAACAGAGGAGAACTGGAACGAGTTGGTTGACTCATTGATCGGCGCAACCGCCAAGAAGATCCGGTCGCTTGCCGCATCGCAAGTGTACGAGCAAGCACTCGACCGGCTGACCGGCCTGCTGACGGAGTCGTTGCTGAAGGAGGAGCCGCGTCCCGTTTTGGGGCATGGCGACTTCAAGTTGGCCAATTGCCTTTTCGATCCGGCTACATGCCGACTGACGGGTGTTCTCGACTGGGGCGCCGGGCTGCTGAAGGAACTGCCGCTCTATGATCTCTCGTTCGTGTTGGCCGACTACCTTGCGAAAACTCTAAAGACCACACTCGGGCAGACTCTCAGAGACTGGCTTCGTTCGTCCGGCGAGGAATGCCCGGAATATGGCCGGATTGCGGAATGGGCCAAGGAACTCGGTATGCGCCCGGATAGTAATCGCTTGCGTGTTCTCGGCGGTTATCAATGGCTGAAGCGGATGGCCCCCTTGGCTTCCGGGCACGAAGCTCGCCGCTTCGACTATCGGTTTGTCGATTCAATGTTTGACGTACTCGTGGAAGGTCGTCTCTAGTCCCTGGTTCGACCCCTGTTTGGAGCGAAATGCCCTCGGCTGTCACCGTCATCGTCGTCGCGTACCATGGGGATTCGTGGATCCCCGAGTGCTTGACCAGTTTGAGAGATTCGCTCAAAGCGCCGATCCGGCTGGTGCTGGTCGACAACGCGGGCAATACGTGTGTCGAGAGCTTGGCCGTTGACGGGCTTGATCCGATCGTACTCCACTGCAACGAGCCGCTCGGGTTTGCCGAGGCCAATAACTTCGCGTTGCAGCATATCGATTGGGATACCGAGGCCGTTTGCTTCTTGAATCAAGATACCAAAAGCGGAGAAGGTTGGCTGACGGCGTGTGTCGAGTGCCTGCGACGGGATCCGCAATTGGGGGCGGTCAGCCCGATGATCCGGACGTTCGACTGGCAGGATTGGGACCCGGCGTTTTGGGACTGTGCGAAAGGCTTGCCGCAACTGGTGCGCGAGATGGCCGGCGATGCGGCGGTTGGGTCCCTTAGCGAATCCTGCCATGAAGTGCCGCAGATCACGGCCGCGGCCATGGTGATTCGTACAAACATGCTGCGTCGCGTCGGTCCGTTCGATCCGATTTTTGGCAGTTACTACGAAGACTACGACCTCTGTCGGCGAATCCGCGAGGCGGGTGGGAAGCTGGGTATCTGCACGGGCGGTCAAATTGCTCATTTCTCCGGGTCGGCCACGGTCGACGACGCGGCACGTCGCAAGAGGACGCGCCAAATGTTGCGCAACCGGGCCATCCACCGTTTCCGCTCGGCCGGAAAGCACCGCATGGGCGCCGCCCTAAAGTACTTCGGCTACACGTTCCCCCGCGGCCTCCTGCGCAGCCTGTTGCGAACACCATCGTCCCAACCGCTCGGCCCGTACCTGGCCGCTCATTGCGATCTACTGCCGCTGCTCGGCCGGCTGCTTTCCCAACGCCGCGATCGGCAGTATTGGCAACGCTACATGGATACGCTCGGTTGGCCCGACTCGACTCGGACCGACACCCCCTCGCGTTCTCCGGTGAAAGAACCCGCGTGAAGATACTTCATCTCAACGAACATCTCGGCTGGCGTGGCGGCATCGAGACCTATCTGCTGACATTGTTTCCTCATCTTGAGGAGCAAGGACATCCGCAGGTAGCCGTCTTTGCCGAGGGTGATTCGGATCTGGTCGGTCGCTCGCACCGATTGCCGCTGTTGGGTAATGCCGGGCGAAGAGTGCGGACCGAGGCCCGTGAGCAGATGTTGCGCATCCTGGACGAGGAAAAGCCGGCCGTCGTCCACGTTCACAACATTTACAACATCGGCGCGATCGAGGCTTGTCTGGAAACCACACCAACGATGGTCACTTCACACGACTACCGGTACATTTGCCCGGCGTCGACTTTGTATTACCGCCGCACTGAGGAGGTTTGCCCTCGCACCTGTGGGCTGGGTTGTTTTTCGACGACGCTTCGCAAGCGATGTCTGACCCCTCGTCCCCGACGAGCGCTGAATTACTACGGTCGCGTACGGTGGTTCGCACGCAACATGGACCGTTTCGCCCACGTCATTGCTCCCAGCGAGTTTGCCAGAACCCGGTATATTCAGTCCGGATTTCCGGCCGAGAAGGTAACGACACTACCGTACTTCTGCCCGATCGAGCCACTGCCCGAGCCCCGGCAGCAACCGAAAGAGCCGACCATCTTGTTCATCGGCCGGATCCGACCCAACAAGGGGATTCGATACTTTGTGCAGGCCCTGGGACTGCTGCCGCCGACCGTTCGGGGAGTGGTCGTGGGCGACCTAACGGCCGATCGGGAGCGGGAACTTACGCAACTGGCGGCCGAGGCCGGCTGCGCCGATCGCCTGGAAATGCAGCCCTGGGCCGACCGCGAGACCATCGCCGAAGTCTATCGCCGAGCGAGCGTGTTCGTCTTTCCTTCGGTATGGGCCGAGACGCTGGGGATCGTTGGCCTCGAGGCCATGGCTTGCGGTGTACCAGTCGTCGCCAGCGATATCGGCGGCGTGCGACAGTGGTTGCGTCACGAGGAAACTGGGCTGTTGGTACCGCCGAAGGATCCGCGAGCCATCGTGGGGGCGGTACGCAAGATACTGGACTCCGGCGACGGAGGGGAAACGATGGGGCAGGAGGGTATCACTCTGATCCGTGAGCACTTCTCACCAGGCATGCACGTGAGAGGACTGCTGAGACTTTGCCAGAGCATGGTGCTTTCATCGGGGAATCAGAAAGCAGTGCGTGACCCCGAGGCTCTCTCATCAATGGAAGGCGGCCATCGTCCGTGAATGCACGCCAGTTCAGACACGTTCCAGCCCAGTAGACCGGCATGACAAACGCTCAGGTGAACTCGATCGGCCTCGCGGATCAGAATCGCACACGCCCGTTGCGCGTGCTGTTCTATCTATTCTTTCCCGGCAGCGGGATCGGTCGATACACGCACGAACTGCTCAAGCACATGAGCGCCTATCCGGAGATCGAGACCGAATTGGTCTGCCTGCCCAGCTACCACTGGATCGACGAGGCAACGTACCCCGTCTGGCCCGGCTTGCGCGAGATCGCCCATCCGTGGCCGTGGCGACGGCGGGCGAGGTTTCTCATTGCCCAGCTTGCCAATCCTCTACGGCTCTGCCGGCGGGTCCGGCAAACCGGGGCCGATGTCGTTCACCTGTGCAATATCAACCACCTGACGCACGCCGTGTGGGGACCGGCACTGCGCCGCACGGGGGCCAAGGTGGTGGCCACCGTGCATACGGTGCGGCGACTCAAGGGGCTCGTCAACGTTCGCTACGAGACGCGTCAACTGAAGAGCTTCTACAGGCACGCTAACGGCCTCTTTGTGCATAGTATGGCGCAGGCGGAGGACTTGGTTGCTTACTCCGGTGTCGAGCATTCCAAGATTCACCTGGTACCGCACGGCCCGTACAACTACGGGCGTCCGACGGACAATGTTACAGCACTACGGAAACGCTACGGGCTGCCTTGCGACAAGCAAGTGGCATTGTTCTTCGGCGACATACGTTCCGACAAGAACCTCGATTTGTTCCTTCGTGCGATGCCGCCGCACCAGGCACGCCTGCACGTGGTCGTAGCAGGCAGCGGGAAGGGCCGAGACCAACGAGGCATGGGGTGGTATCGAAACCTTGCTGAAGAGTTGGGACTGCGCGACAACGTGGTATTCCTCAATAGGTACATTCCCGACGAAGAGGTGCCCGATCTGTTCATGCTTTGCGATTGGGTGGCGTTGCCGTACAGCCGGAAGTTCAATTCTCAGAGCGGAGTCCTCAACGTCGCTACGCAATACGATCGGCCCGTGCTCATGTCAACCTCCCCCACGCTAGCCGAAACCATGGCCCCGTGCGACGTGGGCGCTCTCGTCGAGGCGGACGATGTGGCGGCACTGGTGGACGGGATCCGAACGATGCAACAGCGCGTTGAAGACGGCCACGAACACGAATTCGAGGAGTACCGCCGCCTCTTTAGTTGGGAAGAAAACGTCCGCCAAACGTTGGCCGTGTATCGCCGGTTGAAGCCGTGATTACTGCCCAATGGATCAGTTCCGAGGACGGGGAGCGGCGCCGTCGGCAATTGCCCAACCGCCCCAAGACGAGAATCGAAACGGAGACGGTTTCCGATGCCGGACTTCCATCCCTTGAAGGCGAGTCTGTAACTTGATGACCGGTCTCCCTGAAGTACCGCTTCGCATTGCCGTGGCCCAGATCGGGGCGCGTCGCCATTATGCGGTCCCGGCGATCTTTGAGCGGGCCGGCCTGTTGGAATGTCTCTACACGGACCTCTGCGCAAACGCCTTTCCCGTGCGACATCTGGGGCTGACCGTTCCGCGTTTCCTCCGCCGCGGAGCGATGAAACGACTGCTCTCTCGAACCATCAAAGACGTTCCCAGGAACAAGATCCGCTGCTTCGCCCGGTTTGCCTTGACGCGGCTCTGGCGCAAGAGACGCCCGATGACGCCCGGGCAGTTGCGCCGCGAGCACGTTCGGGCGAACCGGCAGTTCGGTTGCCTGGTCGCTCAAGCCGGCTTCGGTCGCGCAAACGCAGTACACCTCTTCAACGGTGCAGCGTTGGAGATCCTTCGCCGGGCCAAGCAGTTCTCGATGCAAACGGTGCTGGAGCAAACGTCGGCACCGGTTGCCGTGGAAGAGGCGCTCCTCCAGGATGAACATCAGCGATGGCCGGGATGGGAATTCGGCGAAGCGTTGCCGGAAGATTGGCAACCGATGGCCGAGCGAGAGCGGGATGAGTGGAATCTGGCCGACACCATTATCTGCGGGTCGCAGTTCGTCCGCGATGGCGTCCGGGATCAGAACGGTCCCGCGCAACGATGCGTCGTCGTTCCCTACGGCATGAGTTCGCACTTTGTGGAGCCGAAACGCGAGAGGCCTCGCCGCTCGCGGTTACGCGTTCTGTTTGTGGGAGCCATCCGACTGCAGAAAGGTATCCAGTATCTCTATGAGGCCGCGAAGCAACTTCGGAAGGAAGATGTGGAGTTCCGCGCGGTCGGCCCCATTCGCCTTGAAGAT
>CAYUIQ010000209.1:0-15985 GCA_964444795.1 uncultured Planctomycetaceae bacterium | reverse complement strand
GGTGGCGGCGATCGATCAGATCGCAGGCCCCCGGGGCAAGCGGCAGGATATCCAGCACGGCCTTGCAGGCACTCTCCAGGGTATCGAACAGCAGCAACGTCACGCCGCGACAGCGGGGAATCGGCTGCGTATCGAGCAGGACCTCGGTAATCAGTGCCAGAGTGCCCTCGGATCCGACCAGCAGTTTGGCCAGATCCAGATATTCCTCGTTCAATACGTCGGCCAGTTGATAGCCGCACCGATCGATGCGACTTGCGCGACGGCCGGACTGGATCACGCCGGCGTTTTGCCGCAGGATCCGCACCAACGCGTCGACGAGTCGGCGGCGGCGGGGATTGCCCGAAGCGGTGCCGTTGATCGGTTCCCGGCCGACCTCCATCACCTCGCCGTCGGCCAGCACCACGCGCAAACTTCGCGTGTGGCGGCGTGCCGACCCGTACTTCAACCAGCGGCTTCCCGATCCGTCGACGCCCAGCAGTCCGCCGATGGTGGTGATTTGCGCGTTGGCCGGATCCGGCCCAAACAATCGGCCGTGCCGGGCCAGATGGGCGCCCAGGCGTTCGTAGGGGATGCCGGCTTGAACGCGAACGGTTTCGGCATCGGTATGGACAACGCGGCGGAAGTAGCGGGAGAAGTCGAGAATCAGCCCCGTGCCCAGCGACTCGCCCGCCTTTCCCGACCCGCTGCCGCGAGCGTGCAGGGGGATCTCTTTCTCCGCCGCGTAACGGACACACGCCGAAATATCGGCCGTCGTCTTGGGACGCACCACCCCGAGCGGCTTGATCTGGTAAATGCTGGCGTCGCTGGCGTAGAGTTGCAGGGAAACGTCGTCGCAATGAACGTCGCCGGCAATCAGCCCTCGCAAATCATCCAGAATATGCTCACGTTGCTGATCCATGGGAAGGGTAGGGACACTCGAAAACTTCTAGTGTCGTCCTCCATAGATCAGGGTCATGATCTCGGCGCGACTCGACAGGCTCTTGCGGAAGATTCCTTTCATGGCCGAGGTGACGCAGACGGACCCCGGCTTGCGGACGCCGCGAATCGTCATACACGTATGGACCGCCTCGACGACGACCGCCACTCCCTTGGCGTGCAGTTGCTCGATCAGTAAATCGGCGATCGTCTCGGTCATCCGTTCCTGGACCTGCGGCCGCCGGGCAACACTTTCCACCACGCGCGCCAACTTGCTCAGCCCGAGGACTCGGCCGTTGGGTAAGTAGCCGATGTGGGCCTTGCCCATGAAGGGGAGCAGATGATGCTCGCACATGCTGTTGAAGCTGATGTCGCGAACCAGCACGATCTCGTCGTATTTCTCGGTGAAGAATTTGCGCAAGTGCCGCCGCGGCTCCTCGTGCAGTCCGCCGAACAGCTCGGCGTACATCCGCGCCACGCGATCCGGCGTCTCGCACAATCCCTCGCGATCGGGATCCTCTCCCACGGCCAGGAGAATCTCCCGTACGGCATTGGCGATTCGCCGCTGATCGACTTGCGCCGTCGCGAGAATAGCTTCCCGTTCCTTATCCGGCTCACCGGATGCGCATCCAGCGAACGGTTCTCGGCATTCCTCCGGTGACGACATAACAGACTCGCTAAAACAATGCTCCTGGTAGTTCTCCTCTTCTCGATCTTAGAAACGCCCACGCGGCTGGTCAAGCTGGCGCGGATGATTGGCCGCTCCCGGCGATGCGTCACTGGCTGGAGACGGGGGCAACAAAATCGGAAAGTGCCGCTTGGGCCGATTATGCCGCCGTGAGGCTCAGTTTGCACTGAACTCCGGCGGGAAGGGCGCCACCTGCAAGTCGTCGGCCGGCGGGTCGGTTTCCAATTGCTTCAACAGGTACCTCGCACGGCGGTCCACGTTTCGCTCGGCCAGCAGCCGTTCCTTGGCCGCCGGAGAAAGATCGAGCGTATGGCCGACGATGTCGGTCAGGACCCCCAGGGGTATGTTGTTTCCGAGGATGTGCCGCAGTTGGGATTGCATCTCGGAAACGGCGGCCAGCCGGCGACTGAACAGGTCGCAGAGTCGGCGTCCCAGAGCCGCTCGCCTGGAAACGCCATTGGAGGGGTAGATGTCCTGGCATATTTCGACTTCCGCCTGCCGAAAAGCTTTGCTCTTCGGCAGTTCTCGCAGCAATCGGATTCGCTGCAGTCCGAGAACCAGGAGATTGTAGTCGCCGTTTTCGAGCCGGTGGTGAGCGGAGATGCGTCCGAGGCATCCGATCGGCTCCACCGCCGGACTCCCCTCGTAATCGTTCTCCCATCCCGGCGACAACAGGGTCATGGCCAGCAAACGGTCGTCGGCCAGCGACTCCCGGACCAATTCGCGGTAACGGGGCTCGAACACGTGTAGCGGATGCATCACATGGGGAAACAGCACAAGCTTGGGGAGCGGGAACAACCGTACCGGTCCCGAGAAGTCTTCTGGTAAGAACGATTGCTCGTCGTACGGCGACATGGAAAACCTCTATGAATCTCGAACACAACAGGCCCTAACCTTACATCGAAAGGGGGGTGGGTGTCCGGCAACCTCCTCGCTCTCTGTAACCATACCTCGCCATCGCAGGGCGGCCCGGGCGATCATTCCAGGTCGATCGACATACGGGGGGGAATTTTCCCCGGCGAACTTGGAAATTCAGGGGCCAGCCATGTCGACATATCGTCCAACAGGAGTTCCAGGTCCAGTCCAAGGTGCTTGGGACGGTAGGGAGCCAACAAGCGGCAACAGCCGGCCCAAAGCCGCTGGGCCCCCACCGTGTTGCCGTTTTCCAGGTGGTACAGAGCGATCGCCGCCTGAATCAACCCCTTATAAAAATCCCGCTGGTGACCGGTCGTCTCGATCCACAACTCCTCCCAGGCGTCGTGACCCGCATGGTACTGGCGACGGTTGAATTGTTCGATCCCCTGAAGGTAGCGGGGGTCGAGTGGGGCATCGGTTTCCTCGGGTGGCATAGCATGCTCCGGCAACGACGAAGGGGTGTTCCATTGAATTATTCGCCAAGAGAAGGCGGAATTCCAGCGTTATGGGCAACGTTCCCCCCGAGAAACACCCATACTTGACACGCCGCCGCCTCCTTCCAAGAATGAAAGGCCGTTTCTCGCGCAAACATGGTGTGACACGGAAATCGCAATGCCCCAGCCGCCGACTCGTCCCGCGACCGCGACCGGGCGCTTTGCTTCGAAGGTGGCGAGTTGCCTCGCGCAGATCTATCCGGAGGCGAAGTGCTCGCTCGATTATGCCGATCCGGTGCAGTTGCTCGTGGCCACGATCCTCTCGGCCCAGTGTACCGACCGGCGGGTCAATGAAGTCACCAAAAAACTGTTCGCCCGGGGCGCCTCGGCGGCAACACTGGCCCGGATGCCGTTGGCCCGACTGGAAGAGAAGATCAAGAGCACCGGTTTCTTTCGCAACAAAGCCAAGAGTATCAAGGGATGTTGTCAGACGCTGGTTCGCCAATACGGCGGCCGGGTGCCCGAGGCATTGGACAAGTTGGTCGAGTTGCCCGGTGTGGGGCGCAAAACGGCCAACGTCGTGCTGGGAACCGCCTACGGAATCCCCTCGGGAGTGGTCGTCGACACCCACGTGGGACGAATCAGCCGCCGGCTGGGGCTGACCGGCCACAAAGATCCCACAAAGGTCGAAACCGACCTCATGCGGTTGTTGCCCCGATCCGAGTGGATCGTGATCAGCCACCGGATGATCCAACACGGCCGCCGCTACTGCAAGGCGCGCCGCCCGCTGTGCGACGAATGTCCGTTGGGCGATTTGTGCCCGCGAATTGGAGTAGAGGGTAGCGGGTAGCGATTAGTGGGTAGCGATTAGCGATTGCAGCGAATCCGAAAGCCTAGAGGAATACGACGATGGTTCTTTCCGGTCACGAGATCTTCGCTCAATTGGGCAGCAACATCGTCATTGATCCGTTTGAGCCGTCGCGGCTCAATCCCAACAGCTACAACCTCACGCTGCACAACGAACTGCTGGTCTACGAAGAGGTCGTGCTGGACATGCGCAAGGACAATCGCGTCCGTCGCGAGGCTATTCCTCCCGAGGGAATCGTCTTGCAGCCGAACCAGATCTATCTCGGGCGGACGGCCGAGCGGACCGAAACGCACAACCTCGTGCCCATGATCGAAGGCCGTTCGTCGATCGGCCGACTAGGGCTTTTCGTTCATGTAACCGCCGGCTTCGGCGACGTGGGATTTTGCGGCTACTGGACCCTGGAGATGTTTGCCGTGCAGCCGGTTCGCGTCTTCGCCGGCGTCGAGATCTGCCAGATCTTCTACCACGAACTGCGCGGCCAGGTGACCGAATACACCAGCGACAAGTACCAAGACAACCACGATATTCAGCCCAGCTTGCTGTTCAAGGAAATCAATCCCGATTTTGACCGAGACCCCCAGATGCGGTTTCCGTTCAGCAAGGGGGAGGGTAGGGATTAGCGATTAGCGATGAGGAAATTTGCCACGCCCACGGGTGGCATCCCCTGGATCAGGCCCGAGATTGGTCATTGGACATTGGTCATTAGCTATTTGGGAGGTGCCGCCATGGCGTCGGATTGTGGTGATCAAGCTCGACAAGCTCCCTTTCATCTCGATCGGTGCGACGATCTGACCGAGTTGGCTGATCTGCTCCGGCATCGAGGGTATACCCAGTCGGCGTTGGGCGAGACGATGCGGATGGACGAGGATGGGCGTCCCGGCAACACGGCCGCCGCCCTGCGCCGCACGGCCGAACCTTCGCCTTACCACACGCTGGTACGACTGTTCCTCATGGGCCGCGACGTGCCGACCGAAGCCGTCGACGACGCCCTGGGAACGACGCAACGAGAGCGGCTGGTGGCCGCCGGGTTGCTCCACGAGACACCTCGGGGGATCTGTTGCGAGGCCGCCTTGTTGCCCTACGAGGATCTGTTGGTGGCTCGTGATCTCTGGCCGGAGTACACCGGTCGGCCCATGGCGCCGGACTACGTTCTGGGCGTCGGACCCGCCTCCCAGGCCGTGGCCAACCTGACGGTCCGCCGGCCGGTCGACGCGGCGCTGGACCTGGGTACCGGCTCGGGAGTTCAAGCTCTGCTGACCGCCTCGCACGCCGGGAAGGTCGTCGCTACGGACACGAACTCCCGTGCGCTGGCTTTTGCCGCGCTGAACGCACGACTCAACGGCATCGACAACATCGAACTGCGCCGCGGAAGCCTTTACGAGCCTGTCGTCGACGATCGCTTCGACCTGATCGTATCCAATCCGCCCTTTGTCATTTCCCCGCGAACCGAGTTCGAGTATTGCGACGGTGGTTTGGAGGGCGACTCGCTCAGCCAGCAAGTCATCGGCGGCGCGCCTGCCCTGCTGCGGGAAGGAGGCTTTGCCACGGTGCTCTTCAATTGGCACCACCGGGACGAACGGGATTGGGCCCAACGCCCCCGGCAGTGGATCGAATCGCGAGGCTGCGATGCCTGGCTGATTTGTTCCGACACGGCCGATCCGCTGAACTACGCCGCAAGCTGGCTGCGCAATGCGGCGGTCGGCGACGTCGAGTCCTCGGGCCGGTTACTCGATCAGTGGCTCGACTACTACCGCCGACTGGATATTGGGCGGATCAGCACCGGCGCGATCATCCTCAGACGTCGCCGGGCCGAAAGGAATTGGTTTCGCACCGATCGCGAATCGTCCGGCCCGCCACAAGGCCCCTGTCACGATCAGATTCCGCGTATCTTCGCCGCCGCCGACCTGCTGGAGGAACTCGCCGACGACAACGAGTTGCTCGACATGACCTTCGTCCTCACGCCCGACCATCAACTGCAGCATAGTCTTGCCCTTCGAGACGGCACCTGGCAGGTCGAACAAGCCCAGCTTCGGCAGACCCGCGGGTTCCCCTTCGCCGGCAACGTCGACCGTCCGGTCAGCACGGTTCTGGCCGGTTGCGACGGCCGTCGGCCTTTGCGAAGGCTCGTTTCCGATTTGGCCGGAAACCTGGGGGCCGATCCCGAACAGGTGAGTGGAAGTTGTATCAAGATCATTCGCACGATGCTCGAAACCGGGTTTCTCTCCCGCACCGATGGAGTAGGGAGTAGGGAGTAGGGACTAGCGATTAGCGATTTGTGATTTGTGATTTGTGATTTGTGATTTGTGATTGGATATAGAACGCTGCTTCCGCCAGGGGGTGACTCGGCACCTTGACAAAACGCCCATTCGTCCTTTACGTTGATACGACAACGCTGGCAGCCCCTTTCCGCAACTTACGCTAGAGGTTCAGTCGTCATGGCCGCGATTTATCGGGTGGACATGTCCAGTCTTTCGGTTCGCAAGGAAGAAGCGAGCGAGGTCTATCGGGACCTCGGTGGCCGCGGGCTGACCTCCTCGATCGTGGCCGACGAAGTCCCGGGCACCTGCCATCCGCTCTCGGCGGAGAACAAGCTGGTGATCGCGCCGGGTATCCTCAGCGGCACGGGGGCACCGTGCAGCGGACGCATTTCCGTCGGCGCGAAGAGTCCCCTGACCGGTACGATCAAGGAGAGCAACGCCGGCGGACAGGGAGCCATCGCCCTGGCCACCCTGGGCATCAAGGCGCTCGTGCTGGAAGGCGCGCCGGCTGACGGCAAGTTTCATCGCCTGATGATCGACGCCGAGGGCGTGAGGATCGAACCGGCCGATGAATTGGTCGGCAAGGGCAACTACGACACGGTGGCTGCCCAGTTCGAGGAATTCGGCGACAAGATCGTCTGCATCAGCATCGGCCAGGCCGGCGAAATGCGGTGCTCCGCGGCGAGCATCGCGGTGACCGATCCGGACGGACGGCCCACGCGGCATTGCGGCCGCGGTGGCTTGGGGGCCGTGATGGGCTCCAAAGGCATCAAGCTGATCGTCATGGACCCCACCGGAGGCCAGCGCCCCAAGCCGGCCGATGCCGAGGCGTTCAAGGCGGGCGCCAAGAAGTTTCAGGCGGCGCTGAGCGGCCATCCGTTGACCGGCGGAGGATTGGCCAAGCTGGGGACCAACGCCCTGGCCAACGTGATCAACGAAGCCGGCGCTTACCCCACGCGAAACTTCAGCGACGGCCAGTTTGAGGGAACCGAAGCCATCAGCGGTGAGCGACAGCACGACGTGATCCTCCAACGGGGTGGCAAGATCGGCCATGCGTGCCACCGCGGCTGCACAATCAAGTGCTCGCGAATCTACGTCGATGAAAACGGCCAGTATGTGACCAAGGGGCCCGAGTACGAGACGATTTGGGCCCACGGCGCCGATTGTGGGATCGACGACCTCGACGTCATCGCCCAAATGGACCGGCTGGACGACGATTTCGGGATCGATACGATCGAGGCCGGGGCGACCATCGGCGTGGCCATGGAGGCCGGCATCATCCCCTTCGGCGATGCCAAACAGGCCATCGGATTACTCAAGGAGGTGGGCAAGGGAACCGCGCTGGGACGTTTGATCGCTTCGGGAGCCGACGTCTTGGGAAAGGCGTACGGCGTATCGCGGATTCCCACCGTCAAGGGGCAGGCGATGCCCGCCTACGATCCCCGTGCCGTCCAGGGCATCGGCGTAACCTATGCCACCTCGACCATGGGCGCCGACCACACGGCCGGCTACGCCATCGGCGCCAATATCCTCGGGATCGGCGGAAGCGTCGACCCGCTGAAGCCGGAAGGCCAGGTCGAACTGAGCCGCGGCCTGCAGATCGCCACAGCCTCGATCGACGCGGTGGGCTTGTGCCTCTTCGTCGCGTTTGCCGTGCTCGATGACGCCACCGCGGGCGAGGGGGTGTGCGAGATGCTCGGCGGGTTTTACGGCCGGGAGTTTTCCGGCGACGACTTCTCGGCACTGGGAAAACGGGTGTTGACCAAAGAACGCCAGTTTAACGCCGCCGCCGGATTCACCGCGGCCGACGACCGGCTGCCCGACTTCTTCAAATCCGAGAAACTGGCCCCCCACGACGTCACGTTTGCCGTTTCCGACGAAGATCTGGACCAGCTTCACGACTTCGTCGGTTGAACACAGCGTCGATTGAACACAGCGTCGGACCAACGCCGAGAGAACGAACCATGGCCCGGGCGGAAGTTCTTCTATTCGCAGCCCTACGCGAGTACATCGATGGGGCCCGTTCGGTCGAGGTCGAGATCCAGCCCGACCAGACCATCGAGCGGGTCCTGCTCGACCTCGGCGTGCCGCTAAAGCAGACACGCATCATTTTTCGCAACAATCGGGCGGCCGCCCTTTCCGACCGACTCCAAGACGGCGATCGCCTGGGGGTGTTTCCCGCCATCGGAGGGGGGTAAGCGGCAAATGTCATAGTAACCCGAAGCGTAAGCGAGGGACAACCAACGAGTTTCCTCGCTTACGCTTCGGGTTACTATGACACGTTCGGTACCCCCCGAAAGACGCAGAGATGCCTCACTGCCTAGCCAATGGGGTTAGACCGGGTTGTGTTTCTTCGCCAGTTCGCTAAAATTAGTCGTTTGCGATGAAACGAAGTTCGTTGACCATGGAAATCGCCTCGCCCAAACAGTCGGCCGGCGTACCCTGTGGACTTGGAAATATCGATCCCCTATTTTCGATCTGGACTATGAGACGCCCCGCAAGACCGAACAAGCGAAAATCCCGGGCGAAATCCCGCGGTAAGAAGAAAGACCCCCTGTTTATCGACGGCAAGCGCCCTCGGCCCATGTTCGTCGACTACAAGGACATCGACCTGCTCAACAAGCTGACCAATCGGCAGGGGAAGCTCATCGGCCGGCGCAAGAGCGGTTGCACGGCCGTGAGCCAGGCGGCCGTGGCCCTGGCGGTCAAGCGGGCTCGCTTCATGGCTCTGATGCCGTACGTCGGCGACTGAACGGTCCGGCTGACGAATATTCCGAACATTTTGCCCACGGGTGCCTGCGCCCGTGGGTTTGTTTATGCGCGTGGCGCCGCCTGGCTGCACCGCCAGGGGGACCGTTGCGGTACAATTAAGGGCGTACGTAACCGAAGGAGGCCGCACCACGATGATCGTCATGCTCTGCATAAATGTGGGACGATCCGAGCGTGATGGCAGGCGATGTTGGGTGGTCGAATGTCGATACGATCCGCCAGACATCAAGAGACCCATCGATATCAGCCCCTTACGGCGACGCGGCGCTGGCCACAAGTTCACGGTGGATGACCTGATCGCCTTGATTCGAAAACAGAACCCTGAAGCCGATGAGCACGTACCGACGGAGCCTCCCCTCGTAATACGTGCGGTCGACACTGATTTGCGGCTCGTTGCTGAAGAAGCCTTAGCCTGAGCGCATTCCCGACGCTTCGTTCTCTTCGTGCCCTTGGTGTCTTTGTGGTCAGTCCGATCCGGCTGGCCAGCCGGGCAGTTGTAACACCACGAAGACACCAAGGACACGAAGAACGACAGATGAGGTGGTTCTTCTTGACACTCCTTTCCTTATTGCGCCGGCACTGCTTGCAAGCAAGCAGTGGCACACGATCGTGGCAGGGTCACTCGCCATGTTACACGTTCGTTACATCGCCACGGCGGCCGTTGTGGTAGAATAATTGGCGTCTATTGCAAAAGGAGGACGCCATGGGGATTCTTCATCGCCTGTTCAACCGGCGGGCGCAAGAGGTTTGGCGAGCCCAGACCCGGCTTCTGCATCGGTTGGGGTACGTCTTTCCGCCGCAGGCCGTGCAGTGGATCAGCACCGCGGCGTGCGACCTTCGCTGTCCGCATTGCTACAGTTGCGCGGGCCCGAAGAACCGCCATGAACTGACCACCGACGAGGCGAAGCGGCTGATCGTCGACGAATTGGTCGATCTCGATCGGCCCACGCTGGTCATTGCCGGCGGCGAGCCGCTGCTGCGGGCGGATTTTGCCGAGATCGTCCAGTACGCCCACGGGCGTGACGTTCCCTGGGCCTTGCACACCCACGGCGGTCACGTCGAGCGGCTGCTGGATGTCTTTCGCGACTTCCCGCCGGTGATGGTGGCCGTGAGCCTCGACGGGCCACGCGAATATCACGACACGTTTCGCGGCCGCCGGGGCTGTTTCGACGACTCGCTGGCCGCGATTCGGGCGCTGAAAGGGGTCGGCTGCAAGGAAGTGGTCGCCGGCACCACCGTCACGCGCCAAAACGCCGACCTGCTGGCCGACATGGTGCCGACGGTCCTCTCTTGCGGGGCCGACTCCTGGGGGCTGCATCTGATGACCCCCGAGGGCCGAGCCGCGGAGAATACCGCGCTGTTGGCCACGCCGTCGCAACTTCGCCGCGCGGCTGCCTTTGCCCGGCGGATGCGATCGGTGATGCACGTTGAGCTGGACGATGAATGGGGAAGCGCCGGGGCGGATGACTGCTACTATCGCGACGAACCTTTTCTCTGCGGAGCCGGCCGGTCGACGTGCGTCGTCTCGGCCGACGGCCATCTGATGCCTTGCACCACGACCGACCCCAGCCAGAGTCAAGGAAACATCCGCGACCGGCGGCTGGGTCAGCTTTGGGCCGACGGATTCGCGTCGTTTCGCGGCGGAGGCAAACAGCGGCAAGCCGACCCGCTCGACTGCTGGTTACAAACGCGACACGGCCGATCGTGCCGCCGTTGCGTCTTCGACGAAGTGGAAGGAGGCACGCGATGAAGTGGATTCTCATCCCCCTGTTGTGGACGGCGGCCGTGGTGGTCGCGGCGGCGGTGATCTGGCGAATATGGCGTGGCCGCAACGTGGTGCTCCGGGGTCGGTGGAGCCCCCGGTTCGTGCGCATGGTCGTGCTCGTTCTGATCGTTGTCGGCGTGGGAATCGACAAAGCCTCGCCCGAGCCGCCGCCGGAAGCCGGCCGGCGCGGAGTCCCGCGCAGCCGATACGGCGATCCCGCTTCGTCCGGCGTGTTGACTTTCGAAGCGGTAAACCGCTGGCGTCACTACAACGCGAGTCTCGGTCCGTGGCAGACCGCCAAACAAGCGATCGTCACCCTGGACGCGACGGCCACCTCCCCGGACAGCAAGGTGATCGCGACGGTTCGCGACGGATCGTCGCTGCTACCCGGGCAATTTCGCGTGCTACTCCTTGCCGACGTCGAGGCAATCGAGAAGGGTCAACCCATCCCGCCTGTCGCTGCCGCGAAGATAATCGCCACGCTGGACGAGATGGAGCAGGTCGGCTTCTGGGACCATTGGGCGGCGGCCTATTTGTGGCGGAAATCGGCGCAATTCACTTCACCGGAGGATCGGACGCGGCTGGCCGAGTTGCTCGCCCGGATCGAGCGTCACGCACGGATGGCCGACGCCTTGATCGCCGCGCGGGTTGAAGTCCGGCCGATCCCCATCTCTCCCCGGGCGTGGATGAGCAAGGCGGGCCCTTCACACGCGATTCGCGTCCAGGAAGCGCGTTTCCAGGAACGGATCCTGCTCGCGGCCCGAAGGTCCTTTTCCGCCGATCACGCCACGACGTGGCAGCGCGACGCGACGATCACCGCGGCCGTGGGCGACGGATCGGTGCCGGTGACGATCGTTCGCCCCGACGGGCGCCACCAGCTTCGCCCCGGTCAAACGTTCACCTTCACGCGGCTCGATCTGTTGGAAACGCCACCGGGCGAGAAACCGGTCGTGTTGCGCCATCTGTGGCTTGGGCAAATCGAGTTGCCCGCCGGGCGGCTGGTGAGTGTCTGGGATCTGCCCGCGCTGATTTCGCCCGAGGCGAAGACGAAGCTGCAGTCGGTCGTCGCAAAAGCAGCCGCCGACGATGAACTGGCCGCCGAGCAACTCCAGCGTGCGTTGCCCTTGACGCACGAGGCGATACGGACCGCGGTGGACGAAACGCCCCGCGCCAAGGGTACACCGCGACTGCGTATGCTGCTGACGCTATTCGACGATACGATCGTACGCGCTCGGCCGCCACAACCACCACTTACCCGTGGCGATAACCTTCTGCCCGGGACGGCGCGGTAGGAGTTCGCTCTGGTAGCCGCTCTGGTTCCCATGCTCCGCGCGGGAACGAGATGATACCTACTCTTTCTCGATCGGGATGTTTAGCGCGTCCAGCGTGCCGCGGAGCCAGCCGAGGGATTTGTCGATCATCGGGCCGCCGGCGCCTTCGCATTCCATGCTCAACACGCCGTCGAACGGACGATCGCGGAGGAGGGTTAGGCATTTGCGGATGTTGTCGGCGTTGACGCCGTCACCCAGCGAACATTGGCTTACCGCGATGCCCGTATCCTCGCCGCGTACCGCCGCGGCCAGCGACTCGCTGACGTCCTTGATGTGCAGGTGCGTTACCTTGTCGAGAAAACGCTTGAGAAACTTCACCGGGTCTTGTCCGGCGATGAACGAATTGCCCGTGTCGAAGTTCACCCGCAAATACGGGCTGTCGCAGAACTCGAGCATCTTGGCCAGCATGTCGGGATTGGTCGTGAAGTAGCCGTGGATCTCGATGTTGATCATCATCTCGTACGCCTCGGCCACTTCGATAATCTGGCCGTAGCTGCGCTTCATCAGGTCCATCGCCTCGTCGTCATCGATCCCCTCGGGTTTGTGCAGCCCGTCGGTCGTGGCGATGCGCGGGCAACCGGCCAGCTTGGCCCAGGGGATCGACTTCAGCACATAAGGCACGCCGTAAGTCGGTCCGTCCTTACCGGAGAGGGGAAAGGCGGCGTCGACCTGCGAAAGTCGCACGCCGTAGCTTTCCATCTTTTTCCGCAGCAGGAGCGGGTCTTCATACAACGCGACGTGCGGCTGGTAGCCCAGTCCGTGAATCCAGCTCACCCCGTCGATCAGCCCGCATTCGATGAAATGCACGTCGTGCTCTTGTGCCCACTGGAGGCATTTCTCGAAATTCCAGTACGCCGAATTGAACGCGTCGGTATGAAACCCGATCTTCATCGTTACTTCCTCCGGAAAAGAGTCCGAATCGCTTCGGACGGAATGAACAACAGAAAATCCCTCGAAACGGACCTTAACCACTGGCCAAGGCGTTGTCAAGTTTCCTACGCGCCGCCGAAGAGCAATTCCAACACCACGATCGCCGCCAGCAGACAAGCGGCGCCGACCGTGGCCCGGCCGTCGACTTTCCCCCGGGCGTCTCCCAGGCCGAAATGCCGGCCCTGGCGATGCCAGAGGTAGATGCCCGGCGGGATGGTGAGCAGGCCGAACAAGATCGGCGCCCAGCGCGGCGATTCGAGCGCCAGCATCACGCCCGTATCGGTCAAACCGTCGGCCGGGCCAAAGGCGATGTACGCACCGTTGACCACCAGACAGAAGCCGGCGAAGAACCGCAACAGGTAGACGCCCGGCACGCGGCACGCCCAGACCTGTAGAAACGCCGCCAGTAGAAATGCCGCCAGCGGCAGCAGACTTCCCAGCACGGGCCCCGCCCAAACGACCACCATCGGCCGCGGGTTTTCGGCCAGTTCGGTGTGCGAGATCGTCGCCGGGTGTAACGTTACGCGGCTCACCTGGCCGCCGGTCATCCACGCGCCGCACACGTGGCCGAACTCATGCACCGCCTGCATTGCCAGCCAGGAAAAGGCGAGTAGGCTTGCGATGAGCGTGATTTGTTGAGTGCGGCGCATGAGATCCGTTTAGCCTGGGCACTTGTGCCCGGCGGAGTGGGGTATCCTGTTTCGCGGGTGCCTGGGGTCGAGTTGCGAGGAACGAGCAACGAGCCCCCAGATCGCAACGGGCTGGGGGCTCGCTGCGCTCGACCCCAGGCACCCCCGGAAATCTCTGAGGAACCTTATCAATCCACATACCGCCCCACGACCAATTCGGCCGGCTTCGCTTTGGCGGGGGTGAAGCGGACGGTCCAGCCGTCGTCGACGCCCCGGTTGGGGACGATCCGCAACGCCAGGCCGTGGAACGGTTCGCCGCGAGCCCAAGCGCGGGCCGCTCGGGTAAGATCGATCTCATAACGACGCGGCGGCACGAACGGATCGCCCGGCCCGTTGCCCTGCTGAACGATCGTCCAGCCGAGCGTGCGGCCCAGTTTGTTGAAATCGTACGCCTCGGCAGGCTTAAACGGTGCGCCCAGCGCCACGGCCGCCGCCTGCATGGGCGCCCGATTGTGTGATTCGTGGACGTAAAACACCAGTTTCACCTCGGCCAATCGGTCGAGAGGCGGAAGCTGCTTCACGTCGAAGTCCAACAGCAGCACCCAGGCGTCGGAGTCGTCCTTGAGCCACTTGACGAACTGATGCTCGAACACCTCGCCCTCTTTCGACACATACGTCAGCTTCGTCGGCGGCAACGCGGTGGTTTTGGTCGGCCGCTTCGGTTGCTCCGGCGGTTTCTCCGTGCCGGTGGTCCACGGATTGGGTAGCGTCAGCAGTGCCTCGCTCGGGCCGACCGCCGGCGTCGACGGCCGAGCCGGCACGGGTAGCGGCTCCTGGCCCGGGGCGAGTAACTCTCGCCGCATGAAGACCATCCGCGGATAGACGGGCTGCTTGTCTTTGGGCGTGGGTACGAGAATTTCAAAGGTCGCGGGGAAACGCTCGACGACCCGTTGCACCACGACCGGTTTCTCCGACCAGACGGCGTAATGCGCCCGGGCGATCTCCGCATCGCGATCGAACATCTCCTCGGGCGTACGCTCCCGATAACCGGGACAATAGGCGTACGTCAGCAGCAGACGGTTCTTTCCCAGCGCGGCCGGATTGCCGGCGGTCACGGTGATCTTGTTTCGGCCCGGGGCCAGATAGGGGAGCGACTCCTGGTTGTGCTGCACAACGCTGGTCAGTTCGATGCCGCGGATCGGTTTGCGGAAGGAGATGCGAACGAAGTACTCGTAGCTCCCCTTCACCGTCCCGGTCAGCGTCTCCGGATCGGTCTTCTTCCAGGTCTTGCCGTCGGTTGAGATTTCCACGCTTACATCTTCGCCCCCGATGGTCGCTTCCGCCTTGGCGACGACATAGGGCGATGCCATCTTCACGATCACGGACGCTTGCTTCGTGGCGTCGGCCGGGTGCAACGCACCGTCTCGGTACGCAACGTTCTCGGTCGCCTCGAACGAATCCACCATCGCGCCCGAGCCAAAATCCGGCCGGAACGTCAGACGGCCGTTCGACCAGCTTCGCGCGGGGTCCGCCTCGCGATACGGCTCCAACAGCGGCCCGATCGCCGGACAGTTGCGGTAATCCTTGTCGCCGCAGGTGTGTCGCGGGGGCTCCTTGCGATTGCCAAAGTAGAAGGCGTCGTCTTCCTTGCCCCAGGACAGCGTCAGCGCGTAGCCGGCGGCCATGTCCACGTCGGTCGAGTAGTCGGGACCGTCGAAGCGAATCCCGCCCCAACCCCGCGGGCTGCCCGAGTTGCGGTTGCTGCGCACGCCACTCTGCACGCCGGAAAGCGTATCTCCGCAGACTAAAAAGGCGGGGGCCTGCCAGTGGACCTGCTGGCCGATGTAATCGAAGCGGTTGTTGGCGTGGTAACAGACCTTGCGGGCTTGATCCATCTGGAAGCCTTCGGCCAGCAGCGACGGCAGCGCCTTGAGATCCTCCTGCGAGGGGATCGTGCGGCCGTCGGGCGCGTTGGGGTCGGGCATCCAGGCGTAGAACTTCAGAAACGTGTCCAGATAATGCCATCGCCCCCCGTAAAACACTTCGACGGTGGTATGGCCCGGGTTGCTCCAGCCCCGGTATCGCCAGGGATAACCGGCGGCGTCCCACAGCGCGGCCATCACCGTATGCTGCCCGCCGCAGAGCCCCCAGCCGTAGACGTTGATGAACTTCAGCGCCGACACCCCGCCCGATTCGCTTGGGTAGGCGTGATGGTAGTGGTCGTAGCGGCAGAAGTTGTACAGGGCGATCGCCCGAGCGTCGTCCGTCTTACATCCACGCGTGACCGATTCGACAATCGACTCCAGCGACGAGCAATCCGGGGCCCGATTGTTGAGCACCTTGACATCGGCCAGTGGTTCGGCCGATGCCAGTACGGGCAACATACACACGACCGCGAAGCTCACGACTCGATACATGGCGGGTCTCCTGGTGCTGAAGACGAGTATTGGGTCTGTTTCGGGTGCCTGGCGGTCGAGCGCAGC
>CAYUIQ010000208.1:0-16117 GCA_964444795.1 uncultured Planctomycetaceae bacterium | reverse complement strand
CCACGGCACGCCCTGTTCTCCCGTGCCCGCGCCCCGTCCTCTCCGCCGCCATAGGCGGCGGAGAGGACGGGGCGGGAGGGAAGTTGATTCGATCACACGCATAGTTGCCAAACCAACAAGCCACCGGCACGAGGCCGGTGGGGACCAGCCCTACTGCGGCTTCAGCGGCGGCCGGTAGAAGTTTTCCATCACATGGGCGTTGATCAGCGGAATCTCGCTGTCGTGGAACCACGTGCGGCGCTTGGCGACCATCCGCCCGACCGTCGCGCGCCAATCTTCCTCGGTCTTCTGCCGCCGGTTACAGGCCACTTGGATGCACCGCATGTCGTGGCATTCGGTACAGCGAACGGTAAACGCCTGCGCGGCGTCGGCAATCGGCTGCGCGACGAGCTTGGCGGCCGCCGCGGCCAACACGCGACTCTCGTCGGCGTCGTAGCCGGGCAGATCGTCTTCGCCGGCAATATTGTCCCACTGGGCACCCAGATCGACCCATTCGACGAAAAGCTTTTTCTCCTCGACGGAAAGGGGCTCACCGGGCGGCATCAGTTTGGGTTCTGCCGTGTAAGGCCATCGTGCGTCGGTCTGTCCGAGTTGCTTTCCGTAGAGCCGCCAGATCAACGGGCTGTGACGCGCGGCGCCGGAGCAAACGAGCCGTCCGACCAGCGCGGTGTTGCCTTCCAGCAGGCTTTCGTAGGCCTGATTGAAGAAGGCGCCGTTGATGGCCCTGCCCGTGCGGCCCTTGCGATGGAAAACCAGGTCGAAACCGCCGCCCAGATCGAGCCCGCCTTTTTTCGCCTCCGAACCATGACAGGCGGCCGTGGCGCATTTTTTGTCGATGATCGGCATGATGTCGCGGCGGAAATCGACGGTCCGCCGCCCCTCGGGCTCGGGGGCGACGAAATGCGGCCTGACGTACATCGCCCGACAATCGAAGTTGGTCAACGCCGTCTCGCGATCTTCGTGGCAGCCGATACACAGCCGCTTCTCGCCGGGCCGCACCCACACCCAGGTGAGTTGCGTTTCGATCGACATGCCGTTGGAGTCGAGCGTCTGCAAGGCCAGCGTCGTGTCGGCCGGCACCTCGATGTGAAACGACCCGTCTTCTTCGCAAGGCGCATAACCGACGATCCGCCGCTGTTCCAGCGGATTGCCGCCGTTGCTACCCGAACCGAAGCTCATTTGCAGCATGTCGATCACCAGCGACTTGTGCTTCTTCGGGTCGGTATCCATCACCCCGAACCCCTCCAACACACGCACCCCCTTGATTTCGCCGGGCACCGCAGGCGGTAATTGCCCCACGACGACATTCTTCGACGGCTTTCGATCGGACAGGTAGGGGTTGACGCAGAGGAAGGTGCCCGTCTTCTTCGTGCGGTCGACCATGCTGGGGATAATCGGCGGCGTGGGCCGACGGTAAATGGCTATCGCGTCGATGTCTTGCGCCCGCGGATCGTCGAAGATCAGCGTGCCCGCGCGGCCGGCTTTGAAGTTGAAGTGGTAAACGCCCATGTGGATCTCTTCGGCCGGGTCCTCGCGCAACAGGCCCGTGCCGCGCCCCGGCGAGAAGGAGCAGATCATCCCCCCGTCGGGCATCGGATAGGGCGACGCGTATCGCCCGGCCAGATTGTAGCCGTCGTACGCCACGCCGGGGGTGAGGATCGTCCGATTCGTGAGCGGCTTCTCTTTCTCCACCACGCTGAGCCCCCCGGCGTTGTAGAGCCGGTGGCCGGCCGAGTCGACGAACACGACCCGCCCGTCGGTCAGTTGTTGGGCGTACGACTTCGTGTTGTTTGCCTCGCGGGCGTTGCCCGTGAAAAGCGAAAAGAGCGTGCCGTCGGGATTGCACGTGCAGAAGGCGAACACGCCGGCGGTGCCCTGGTGCTGGCCGTGATGCTGCCAACTCGTGAACAGGATCCGCCCGTCGTCCAACACGATCGAAGCCGTGTCGGAACTCAGGTTGAAGGTAATCTGCTCGGGGTTCGATCCGTCGGGATCGCAGGTGAAAAGCAGCCGCGCGGGATCGCGGTCGTATTCGTCGCGAATGCCCGGTTTGGCCGAACTGAAGAGGATCTTGCCGTCCGGCATATAGTACGGATCGACGCACTCGGCCATGTCTTGGGTAATCTGGCGCAAGTTGCCGCCGTCGAGATCCATCTCGTAGATGTTGAAGTGCTCGGCAACCGTCTTTTTCGCCGCAAAGACGATCTTCGTCGCGTCGTACGACAAGTCGGGCATGATGGCCGAGACAAACTTGTCGCTCGTCAAGTCGGTAAGCTTCCCGTCGGCCCGGGCGGGAATCAGCGAGCAGATCCGCGCGTTGGTGGGGCGGCGAATGATGCGAAATTGCTCCATGTGCAGCCCGGATCGGCCGTTGGGGAAATCGTGGACCTGGCAGAAGACGATCCCCCGCACTTCCGTGCCGGGCGATGTTTCCTCGGCAATCACCGAACCGGTCAGCGCCCAGATGGCCGTCGCCGCCGTCAACATGCTCGTGTAACGCATCATCGTTATTCCTTTCGATCGGCGCCGGCAACGATCTGGCTGCCATCGGCCGCGACCTCGATTTCGTACATCCGCCAGTCAACGACCGTCGCCCCAAGCGTCCAGAGCGTGTTCGTTCGCGGTGTCTTTACCAGCAGCACGTTCTTGCCCGCGTTGAGTTTCACAAACGTGCTGATCCGTTGCGGAAGATAGGCCCGGGCGGGTACGGGCACGGTCTTGACCAACTGGCCGTTGAGCCACACTTTCCCGCCGCCGTAGAGCGTCACGATCAGTTCGACTTCCCGCGGTGTGTCCGACTCGATCGTTGCCGTGGCATAGGCGATTCCCCAGTTGGGAAACGTTCGGGTCAGGACAAATTCCGGGTACTGCTCGCCGGCCGCGATCCAGCGGAACTCGCGCCCGCTGTGTGTGTACGCCTTGCCGAGATCAGGAACGGGATTGTCCTCGGGCGGATACTTGATGCCAAAGCCGGCGTGCTTCCGCGGCGTTTGCGGATTCGGAAAAAGGCCCATCAGGTGCCACGGACCGACGGCCGTGGTGGCCGACTCGCCGGCCGCATCCTGATGGCAGACGCGATAGGTTCCCGGGAGAAGCCGGGCCGTGTCGCCCTGGTATCCGGTGGCCAGGTAGGTATCGCCGAAGTAAATCTTCTGGGGCACGGTCGACGGGCGATCCGGCGGGGTCACTTGCCGGAGGGTGAGCAGTCCGGTGGGCACCTCGTATCGCTGTCCGGCGGTTAGCTCGACCTCGTGTGTGCGGTAACCCGAGAAGAACCCGACGCGGATCTCGTACTTCCCCGGCGCCAGAAACACGGGCCGGCCGGCGACCGGTTTGGCCACGCAGGTTTTTCCGCGATAAATCCAGTATTGCCGCTGCGAATTTTCGGCAAGCCCCGCGGCCCGCAGGAACACGGCCGCCTTGGTCTTGAGTTGCTCGGCGCCCGGTGTTGGTTGCGATTGGACGGCTGATGTCGATGCCACGAGGAATCCGATGAGCAGCACGGCAATTCTAGCAGTCCGGCGAAGAAGTCGCGTGGGTGCCTGTGGTGGAGCGCAGCGACCCCACAGAACCACGTCTTCTGGGGGCTCGCTGCGCTCGACCCCAGGCACGCTCCACAAACAACCCTCTTTCAACACACGGCTAAACGATCGAGTCTTCACGATATATCCTCCGCAACGGTTGTCTCAAAGCGTTTTCAAAAACGCGATTAGTGCGTCGATATCCTCCGGGCTCAGACGCGACGTTTTTCCGTGCCGGTCCTCGGGGTTGTAGGTGGTCAACACTTCCCGCAGCGTGGCCGCCCGACCGTCGTGCAAGAAGGGTGCCGTGCGATACGCCTCCTTAAGCGTGGGAACGTCGAACCGTTTGTGTTCGGGGAAATCGCGAGGTCCTTGGGTCCCGACGTTATACATCTCCAGATCGGTGTAGAGCGGCTCGGGATGGCACATGTCGCACTGCGCTATCTCGAATACCCGTTGGCCCCGCTGGGCCAGTGCATCGAGCGAACCGTCGGCCTGGCGATGCCACGGGCTGGGGATAAACTCGACCGATCGCAAATAGGCCGAGACGGCCTCGACCTCGTCGTCGGCCGGTTGGTGAAACTGGATGAACAGGAATCCCTTGGAAACCGCCACTTCCATTCGCGCTCGAACGCCCAGCGACATCGAGGGGGGCGTTTGCCAGGCGCCGACCAGCGATTTGGCATTCTTCGGATTGGTCATGCCGTCGTTGAGCAGGTCCCAATTCACGCCGTCGGCCCGCACCCGCGGATGGCAACTCGTGCAGGATAGCCATTGTTGGAAACACTGCCGGGCGTCGTTGAAGAACAGTTCGCCGCGTCTTTCGGTCGTCATCTCCAGCGGCGGCCCCAATGCGATGCGGTGGGTGACCTCCAGGGTCTTGGGATTGAGCACGGCGACCGAGTCGGAGAAGTAGTTGGCCACGTACACGGTACCGTCGCGGGGCGAAACGGCGATCCCCTTGGGTCCCAGCCCGCCGCAATCGACCCGGCGGATGATGCCCTTCGCACCCCAAAGATATCCCAAATTGAAATGCGCCCCCGATCGCTTCTCCGGCGGCGTGGCGGCCAGCAAGGCGCGCAGCTTGACCAGGTCGACGACCGAGATGCGGTGAATCCCCCGGTTGGTCACGTAGAGCGTGTTGCCGTCGGGCGAGACGGCCACGCCGTGCGGATTGGCCGCGCCGGAATTGACGTTGTCCAACTGCACGGTGATCACCTCACCCTCGGGATTGGCCAGGGGGATGATCGACAGCGCGTTGGTCTGCACCCAACCTTGGCTCAATTGCGACGGCGTGATGTTGAAATTCGGCCGGTGATGCACGGCGAAGGCGTGGCTGCCGCTGGGGTGCATGGCCATGCCCATGCCCAAGAGCATCGTACCCGGCGAACGTCGCGATGCGGTGATTTTTCGGCTTGCCGTATCGATGACCGATACATGCGCCGAGAGCTTCGTGTCGGTCGCCGGACGCGACGAGAGCGAGTTTTGCACCAGCAGCGTCTTGCCGTTGGGGGTAATGGCAGGATAGGTCGGAGCACGCTCGACGGGGATTCGGGCGATCTCCTTTCGCTGGAGTACGTCGATCACCGACAGGTCGTCGGAAATGTAGTTGGCCGAATAGAGGGTCGTGCCGTCGGGAGAAATGCACAATCCGGTCGGCTCGAAACCGCAGGCCACTTCGGCAACCACCTGGCCGGATTGCACCTCGACGAAACTGATCTGGTGGTCGAGCGTGTTGGCCGCGAATACCGTCTTCCCGTCGGGGCTGACCGCCACGCCCGTCGGCATTCGGCCCAGGGGAATCTCCTTCACCACGGCTGCCGCCCGAGTGTCGACCACGGACAGCGAACCGGCCGTTTGGTTGGTCACGTACAAGAACGCCCCGTCGGGTGAAACAGCCAACTCGACCGGCGACTTGTACGAGGGTGGCTCGCCCGGCGGATCCGCAACGGCCGAGCCGCGGACGAGAGCGATGCATAGCGCGGCGGCGAGAATCGAAACGGTCGAGTACGGGTGCGGCATCACGAGAACCCCGGGGATGGTTGGCGGGAGGGCGCGCCGGCCGTCGGTGAGTTGTGGCTGCGGCGCGCGGCAAGCGGTGCATTAGGATCGATGCCCGGCGGAATGTCAAGATCGTGCGTGCATGCTTCAATCTCCTCGCAATCGAAACATCGGGCCGGGCCGCGACCGTAATGGACCGCCAGCCTGACGGCCAACCATGCTAGCAAGGCCCCGGTACTAATCTGTTGAAGAAGGGGACAGCCACCCCCTCATGATCTTCTTCATGCGTCGGCTCCCAGTTGGCCAAAACACGTACCGGGTTAGGATTACTCCATCCACCTCCGCATGACTGTATCCGCCTAGCAAGGAGAGTGGTTTAAGTGGATATAATAGTATCAACCTATTGACATTAGCTATACTAATGCTAAAATCGTGGTAGCGAGAAACAGCAGGTCCAAAACTCAGCGGCGGACGGCCGTTGACCGCAACGGTCCGCGCCGCCAGTAAACGGGTCCCGGAATTCGCCTTGGACGGCTTCGCCGGGAAATCGCATTGGATATAATTTGGTGCTGGCGCCGCGAACATTTCAACGGGCGTTGGACAGAGCGTCCGCCATGGACCGCGAATGCGGGAGAGAGAATAGTCAGAATGCCACACAATCCCCATCAATACGCCGGCATACACCCTGAAAGCGGTTTGTATTCCCCCCAATACGAGCATGACGCCTGTGGTATCGGGGCCGTGGTCAACATCTCCGGCCGGCGCGAACATGCGATCGTCGAACACGGCAAGCAGGTGCTGCTGAACCTGATGCACCGCGGAGCGGCGGGAGCGGACGAATCGACCGGCGACGGGGCGGGAATTCTGCTACAGATTCCACACGAGTTTTTCACCGCCGAACTCCAGCGCCTCGATGCGTCGCTGCCGGAGCCCGAACAGTACGCCGTGGCGATGTTGTTTCTCCCCCAACGAGAATCGGTACGTCGCCGGTGCAAGCAGATTTTCGCCGCCGTATTGGGCAAGGCCGGCTTGAAGATACTGGCCGAGCGTAAGGTGCCGACCGACAACACTTGCTTGGGCGATATCGCGCGGGCGGCCGAGCCGGTGATTCGGCAAGTTTTCGTCTCGGGCTCGGACCTCTGGGGCGAAGGCCTGGAGCGGCGGTTGTTCGCGGTTCGCAAGCGGACCGAACATCGGGTTCGCCGGGAGTTGGGCGAAGCGGCCGCCGACTTCTATTTCCCTTCGTGTTCCTGCCGGACGATCGTCTACAAGGGCATGTTTCTGGCGCCGCAACTGGCCGGCTATTATCCGGACTTGAACGATCCGCGGGTCACCACGGCGTTGGCTATCGTGCATCAGCGGTACAGCACCAATACATTTCCCAGTTGGCCCCTGGCGCAGCCTTTTCGGATGATCGCCCACAATGGTGAGATCAACACGTTGCGGGGCAATGTGAACCGGCTCCAGGGTTACGAGAAGACGATGGCCGCGCCCCAACTGGCCGACGACTTATCGGACCTGTTTCCGATCGTCGAATCGGGGGCCAGCGATTCGGCCAGTTTCGACAACGCGATGGAACTGCTGGTGCGTGCCGGCCGGTCGGCTCCCCATGCGCTGATGATGATGGTTCCCGAGGCGTTCGGCCCGCGCTATCACATCAGCGTCGACAAGCGGGCATTCTACCGCTACCACGCGTCGATCATGGAGCCCTGGGACGGCCCGGCGGCGATCGTCTTCACCGACGGCATTCGCGTGGGCGGCACCCTGGACCGGAACGGCTTGCGGCCCTGTCGTTACATTGTGACGACCGACGGGCTGGTGGTGCTGTCCAGCGAAACGGGGGTCGTTGACTTTCCGCCGGAAAAGATCCGCCGTAAGGGACGTCTTCACCCCGGTCGCATGTTCCTGGTCGACACGAGCGAGGGGCGGATCGTCGTGGACAACGAAATCAAGGGCAAGATCGCCCGGCAGAGGCCGTATCGCCGCTGGTTGGAGGAAAATCAGATCGAGCTGCGAGGCCTGTTTCAACCTTCGCGCGGTACCGACAGGGCCGTGCAGCCGCTGACCTGCCGGCTTCGCGCGTTCGGCTACACCCGCGAGGACCTGCGCGCGATCATTGCCCCGATGGCGGCCAACGGCCAGGAACCGGTCGGTTCGATGGGCAACGACGCGCCGCTGGCCGTGCTCTCGACCCGGCAGAAATCGCTCTTCGGTTATTTCAAGCAACTGTTCGCGCAGGTCACCAACCCGCCGATCGATCCGCTGCGGGAAGGGCTGGTGATGTCGCTGCTGGCGTACACGGGAAAACAGCAAAACCTGCTCGCCGAAACGCCCGAGCACTGCCGCCAACTACTCTTGCCGCATCCGATTCTCACCAACGAAGACATCGAGCGGCTGCGCGGCGCCACACGCGACGATTTCAAGGTAGCGACGTTGCCGGCGCTGTTCGACGCTGACGCCGACTATCCGGGCGAGGCATTGCGGCGGGCACTGGAGGAACTGGCCGAGAAGGCGCGGCAAGCGATCGCCGACGGAGCCTCGTTGCTGATCGTCAGCGATCGCGACGTATCGGCCGCCAAGGCACCAATCCCCAGCCTGTTGGCCACCGCCGCCTTGCACCACGGCCTGTTGCAGCAACGGTTGCGAAGCGAGGCGGGAATCGTGGTCGAGAGCGGCGAGCCACGCGAGGTGATGCACTTCTGCCTGCTGTGCGGCTACGGCGCCAACGCGGTGAATCCCTATCTGGCGTTCGAGGCGATCGGCCGCCTGCAACGCGACGGCGATTTGCCCCAAGACGTTGAGTTGGACCAACTCTCCGATCAGTACGTCGGGGCGATCAAGAAGGGGATCCTCAAAACGATGTCGAAGATGGGGATCTCGACGCTGCGGAGTTATCATGCGGCGCAACAGTTCGAGGCCGTGGGGCTACAGCGGGCCATTGTGAACCGCTATTTTCGGGGCACCGCGTCGCGGATCGAAGGGGCCGGATTGCAGGAGATTGCCGCCGAGGCGATTGTCCGGCACCGCGAGGCTTTTCAACCGCCCGACCCCGGTTCGCTCGACCTCGATTTCGGCGGCGAGTATCAGCTGCGCGACGACGGCGAGAAACACAACTGGAACGCCGCGGCGGTGACCCAACTCCAGCAGGCGGTGATCAACAACGATCGTCGCCGCTATGAGGAATTCGCCCAAACGGTCAACGAGCAAACCCGATCGCTCTGCACGTTGCGCGGGCTGTTCGAGTTTGTGCCCGGCGAAGCGGTTCCCCTGGAGGAGGTCGAGCCGGTCGAGCGGATCGTCAAGCGATTCTACACCGGCGCCATGTCGCACGGCTCGATCAGCAAGGAAGCCCACGAAACGATGGCCGTGGCCATGAACCGCCTCGGGGGCATGTCCAATACGGGCGAGGGGGGCGAAGATCCGGCGCGTTACGAGATATCGGCGGACGGCGATTCGGCCAATAGCGGCGTGAAGCAAGTGGCCAGCGGCCGGTTCGGCGTGACCATCGAGTACCTGTCGCAAGCCAAGATGCTCCAGATCAAGATGGCCCAGGGAGCCAAACCGGGTGAAGGGGGGCAATTACCCGGACACAAGGTCACCGACGAAATCGCCCGGATGCGCCATTCCACCCCCGGCGTGTCGCTCATCTCTCCGCCGCCGCACCACGATATCTATTCGATCGAGGATCTGGCCCAACTGATTTATGACCTGAAGTGCGCCAATCCGGGCGACGGCGAGACACCGGGTGCCATGGTCTCGGTGAAGCTGGTCTCCGAGGTGGGCGTGGGCACCATCGCCGCGGGAGTGGCCAAGGGAAAGGCCGACGAAGTGTTGATTAGCGGTCACGACGGCGGAACCGGCGCCAGTCCGCTTTCCTCGATCAAACATGCCGGCGCCCCCTGGGAACTCGGGCTGGCCGAAACACAGCAGACCCTGGTGCTCAACGGGCTGCGCGATCGGATTCTCGTACAAGTCGACGGGCAGATGCGCACCGGCCGGGACGTCGTCGTCGGCGCGCTGCTGGGAGCCGAGCGATTCGGATTCGGCACCGCCGCGCTGGTCTCGCTGGGATGTATCCTGATGCGCAAATGCCACCTGGGCACCTGCCCCGTGGGCATCGCAACGCAGGACGCCAAGCTGCGCGATCGGTTCGCGGGCAAAGCCGAATTCCTGGTTCGCTACTTGACCTTCGTGGCCGAGGAGATTCGCCAACTGATGGCCGAACTGGGGTTTCGCACGCTGGACGAAATGGTCGGGCGCGTGGATCGGCTCCGGTGTCGCAAGGCGATCGATCATTGGAAGGCCCGCGGGCTGGACCTCTCGGCCGTGTTCCAGCCGCCGGACCAATCGGGCGGTTGCCCCTTGCGCCGCGTGCGCCGGCAGTCCAACGTTCTGGAAGACCACCTCGATTGGAAGATCCTTGAAGAAGCGAGACCGGCCCTGGAGGATCGCCAACCGGTGGCGATTCGCTTGCCCATCCGCAACGTGGATCGCACGGTGGGAACCATTCTGAGTAACCGGATCGTCACGCGATGGGGCCGCGAAGGCTTGCCCGACGGAACGATCCGGATCCGGGTGAGCGGATCGGCCGGGCAGAGCTTCGGCGCCTTTCTCGCACCGGGGGTCACGCTGCGCCTGATCGGCGACTCGAACGACTACCTGGGCAAAGGGCTCTCCGGCGGGCGAATCGTGGTGCAAACACCTCCCGGATCGCCCTTCGAGCCGCATCAAAACGTCATCGTCGGCAATACGTTGCTCTACGGGGCTACTTGCGGCGAGGTCTTCATCAACGGGTTGGCCGGCGAACGATTCGCCGTGCGAAACAGCGGCGCGGTGGCCGTGGTCGAGGGAGTCGGCGATCACGGATGCGAGTACATGACCGGCGGTGTGGTTGCCGTTCTGGGACGCACGGGCCGGAATTTCGCCGCCGGCATGAGCGGCGGAGTCGCCTACGTGTTCGACGAACATCAGTTGTTCGACACGCTCTGCAACCTCGATATGGTCGATTTGGAGTCGATTTGGCGGGAGGAGGATGAGCGGATTCTTCACGACCTCGTGACGCGACATTACGAAGAGACGGAAAGCCGCCGGGCCGAACGCATCTTGAACAACTGGCCCGAAATGGCCGGCAAGTTCGTCAAGGTCATACCGATTGATTATCGAAAGGCACTCCAGCGGGTACGAGAACGCGAGCATTCGCAAGGCGAGGAAACACTCGCCACGGAGGAGGTGTTTGGTGGGTAATCCGACGGGCTTCGTGACGTTTCCCCGCGCCGATATCGGCCATCGGCCGATCGCCGAGCGGATCAAGGATTGGCGGGAGATGGATCTGCCGCTGGTGGCCCGGACGCTCAACGAGCAGGCGGCCCGCTGCATGGACTGCGGCGTCCCCTTCTGCCACGCGGTCGGCTGCCCGGTGAAGAACCGGATCCCCGAGTTCAACGATCTGGTCTATCGGGGCCGCTGGCGTGAGGCCGCCGAGAACCTGCACTCGACGAACAACTTTCCCGAGATCACCGGCCGGGTTTGTCCCGCCCCGTGCGAAACGGCGTGTACGCTGGCCATCAACGACGATGCGGTCAACATCAAACACATCGAGTACCAGATTGCCGAGCGGGCGTTTACCGAAGGTTGGGTCGTGCCGATTCGCGCGCAACGTCGCACGGGCAGGAAGGTGGCCGTCGTGGGGTCCGGGCCGGCCGGTTTGGCCGTCGCGCAACAGTTGGCCCGCGCCGGGCACGACGTCGTGGTGTTCGAAAGGAGCGACCGCATCGGCGGGCTGTTGCGGTATGGAATTCCCGACTTCAAACTCGAAAAGACGGTCATCGATCGGCGGCTCGAACAGTTGGTGGCCGAGGGGGTTCGTTTCGAGCCGGGTGTAACGGTCGGAAAAGACCTTTCCGCCCGCTATCTACAGCGATCGTTCGACGCGATCTGCTTGTGCATGGGCGCCGGCCAGCCGCGTACCCTCGACGTCGCCGGAGCCGAACTCGACGGCGTTCATCTTGCCATGGACTTTCTACCTCAACAAAACCGCCGCGTTGCCGGCGATTCCGTCGCGGCGCTCGGCAAGCCGTTGATCGATGCGACCGGCCGGCACGTTGTCGTGATCGGCGGCGGTGACACGGGCAGCGATTGCGTCGGCACGTCGATCCGCCAGGGCGCCGCGTCGGTGTACCAGTTGGAAGTGCTGCCCCAACCGCCGGTGGGAAAGAACCCCGAGACTCCCTGGCCCAACTGGCCCAAGATCATGCGAACTTCCTCCTCGCAAGAAGAGGGATGCGAGCGTCGTTGGAGCGCACTAACGCAAACGCTCACCGGCCGTGACGGGCGCGTCGAGGAACTACACGGCTGCGAGATCGACTGGGTCGAGGGTCCCAAGGGCTGGGAAATGAAGTCGCGACCGGGCACCGACTTCACCTTGAAGGCCGACTTGGTCCTCTTGGCCATGGGGTTTGTTCACGTCGTTCACCAGGGGCTGATCGAGCAATTGAACGTCAAGCTCAACGGACGCGGCAACGTCGTGGCAAGCAAGGGCGTAACTACTACCGAAGGCGTCTTCGCCGCCGGCGACACAGCCCGAGGCGCTTCGCTCGTGGTCCACGCCATCAACGAAGGCCGCATTACCGCCGCGGCGATTGATCGGTGGTTGAAGACATAATCGCCTGCTCAGCCCCCGGCTTTGCCGGGGGGTAGTCTGTCTCTCGCCTTTCCCTATCAGCCCTTCCATGCCTAGCCCGCATCCGTCACTTCGCTATCACCTGGCGAAAAGACTCCCGAATTCACCCCTTGCGCTTGGCGCGGTAGCCGCGTCGCGAATACAATCATAGGGAGAGCCGCTGCCCAACGTGGCGCTCTGTTCAAACCACCGATGCACGGGATGATTGCCGATGGGTGACTCCGGTGGCGAAACTCCCCTATCGCGGCGACCGCCGTTGAAGTTCACGCTCGGGAACTTGATGGTGGTGACGTTGGGAGTTGCCGTCGTGTTGCTTGTTGCGGTCCTGGCTGCCTGGCAAGTTGGTCGCCGCATGTCGCGATTGCCGGTTACGATACTGCCGCGAGAGACGGTCGAGGTGGAGGGAGTTGCGCGAGAGTATCGGCTGGTCGTCCCCGATTCGCTCCAGGAATCACCCGTCCCGCTACTGCTGGTCTTTCATGGGGCGCTCGAGACAAACGAAGCGGTCGCGCGGAGTACGCAACTCGACCGGCTTGCCGCGGCCCAAGGCTTCTTTCTCGTCTATCCCCAAGGGCTGAACCAGTCGTGGCCGGCTTCCCTTCCGGCCGACAATCCCGACTACTACATGCGCGATCTGGCCTTCTTCGACGCGATGGTTGACGATCTGGCCGAAAGATACCCAATCGACCGGCGCCGTGTTTACGTTGCCGGGATCTCTCAAGGGGGTGCCTTCGTGCAACTTCTCGTGTCCCGGCGGAGCGAGAAGATCGCCGCCGCCGTGTCCCACTCTGGATGGCTCCCCGATCCGCTGAGCGTCCAGGGCATTGGTGCCCGGCGCGAGTGTCCCTTGATGCTTGTGGTGGGCTCCGACGACAAGCAGGTCTCGCCAACCGCGGCCGAGGAGTCTCGCGATTGCTTTCGGCGCGAAGGGCACCCCGTGGAATATCACATGATCGAAGGGCTCGGCCACCGTTGGGCTTTGGAACACGATATCAACGAGACGATCTGGAGTTTTCTCTCGGAGCATCGGCTGGGAGAAGCCCCGTAGGGTGGGAGACCCGCGCCGAGCGCGGGCGCGCTGCCGTGCTCCTTGAACACCACGCGCCGGGCCGCTATAGTGCGTGTATCCGACCTTCCTGCTCCCGCCAGCCCGTTTGAATGCGTTTGCCATGTATCGTCTGCCTTGCTTCACGCTTGCTCTGCTACTTGCCACGTCGGCCGGTGCCCAGGACGTGCTCACCCTGGCCACCACGACCAGCACCGACAACTCCGGGCTGCTGGCGGCTATCCATCCCGATTTCCAGCGTACGACGGGCATCCGGGTCAAGGTCATCGCCAAGGGAACGGGCGCGAGTTTGCAACTGGGGCGCGACGGCAATGCCGATGTGGTTTTGGTCCACGCCAGGGCCAAGGAAGACGAGTTCGTCGACGCGGGGTTCGGTGTAATGCGGCGCGACGTGATGGCCAACGATTTCGTCGTCGTCGGCCCAAGCAGCGATCCGGCGGGCGCGCGTTTCGCCACCAGCGCCTCGGGCGCATTGGAGCGGATCGTCGCGGCCGACCACTTGTTCATCTCCCGGGGCGATGGCTCGGGGACGCATCTCAAGGAGCAGCAGCTCTGGCGTCATGCGGCCGTGCCCACGAAGACCGAAACCCGATCGTTCGTGGCCGGCGGTCGGCCGACGAAATTCACCAGCACGCGTCCGATCAAAGGGCGCTACATCTCGATCGGCCAGGGGATGGGAAAGACGATCATCATGGCCACCGAGCGGCAAGCCTACACGCTGGTCGATCGGGGCACCTACTACGCGTTTTTGTTGGCCGATCCTCCGAGAACCGATCTGGCGGTTGTGTGCCAGGGAGATCGCATGTTGGCCAATCCGTACGGTGTCATTGCGGTGAATCCGGAAGTTCATCGCAACGTGAATTTCGCCGCCGCGAAGAAGTACATCGAGTGGATCACTTCGGACCGCGTGCAGGGCATGATCGGCCGGTTCCGCATCGACGGCAAGACCTTGTTTCATCCCGCCAACGAATCGACGCACTGAATCCCGACGCACTGACTGCCGGCCGCGCGCATGCAAACCCTCAAAGACGCCCTGGAAAACGCACTGCGATTGGTGCTCTCGCTCGATGCCGACGTGCTCCAGTACGCCCAGCGGACGCTGTTGATCGCGCTGGTGTCGACGTTGATCGCCAGCCTGATCGGTATCCCGGTGGGCATGTTCATCGCCGAGCGGCGTTTTCCCGGCAAGCGTGCGGTCGTGACGTTACTCAACACGCTGCTGGCGGTGCCCACGGTGGCCGTCGGGCTGCTGGTCTACACGCTGCTCAGTCGTAGCGGTCCGCTGGGCTCGTGGGAACTTCTCTTCACGGTGCCGGGAATTATCATCGGCGAGGTGCTGCTGATCGTTCCCATCGTCACGGCGTTTACCGTCACGGCGGTCGCCCGAACCGATCGCGACGTGCGCAAGACGGCGATGACTTTGGGGGCCAACAGCCGCCAAGCTCTTTGGATCGTGTTTCGCGAGTCGCGGTTTGGCGTGTTGGCCGCGGTGATTGCCGCGTTTGGCCGGGTGGTTAGCGAGGTGGGCGTGGCGATGATCGTCGGCGGCAATGCCGATGAGTTTACGCGAACCCTGACGACGGCCACCGTGCAGAACGTCGACATGGGCAATTTCGCGCTGGCCCTGGCTTTGGGGTTGGTGCTGTTGGCCATTTCGCTTTCGGTCAACGTGCTCTTCCAATACTTCCAAGGGGGAGGGCACCAGTGACCAACCGATTCCTATTGGAGGGCGTCGTTCGCCGGTTCCGCCAGACGCGAAGTCGGCACAAGATCGAAGCCCTGCAGGTCGAGCAACTCGCAGTGCGTCGCGGCGAGATCCTCGCCGTGGTCGGTCCCAACGGCAGCGGAAAATCGACCTTGCTCGACGCGATGGCCTTTCTAACCCGTCCCGACGAAGGCCGCGTTCTGCTCGATGGCCGGGACGTTTGGGCCACTGGACGTCAACTGGCGGCCCGGCGCCGCTGTCCCATGCTGTTGCAGAAGACGGTGCTCTTTGGCAGCAGCGTCTTGCACAACGTGATGTACGGCCTGCGCGTGCGGGGCATGGCTCGGGCCGAAGCCCGGCGCCGCGCGCTGAAGACGCTCGCCACCGTCGGCATGGACTCGCTGGCCCATCGCGCCAGCAGCGAACTTTCCGGCGGCCAGCGACAGCGGATCAGCCTCGCCCGGCTGCTGGCACTGGAGCCTGAGACCCTCCTGCTGGATGAACCGACCGCCCACGTCGATTTCGTCAACGAACAACTCATCGAGGAGGCGATCCGCGATCTGCACCGCCGGCTGGGTACGACCGTCATCCTGGCCAGCCACAACCTTCGCCAGGCCAAGACGTTGGCGGATCGAGTGATTACCCTGGTTGACGGAAGCCCCATTCCGGGAACCGTGGACAACCTGTTCACCGGGACGCTTGTGCGCGACGGCGGCGAGATCGTCTTTCGCGACGAGTCGGGGTCGACCTTTCGCTTCCCGCTGGAGGCCGTACGTTCCGAAGAAGACTGCACTTTGCCATTGGACAAAGAAACCGTGCGGATCGCCATCGACGCCAACCGCTTGCGGCTAAAGGCCGGCGGCGACGAGGGGGAGCAAGCCGCGCCGGTCGGCACGATCGTCTCGGTTCGCCGCCGTGGGGACCGCTGCCGGCTTCGCGTCCACTTCGCCACCGGCCGCGGCCTGCACGCCGAAATGACCCGTGCCGATTACGGCCGGCTCGGTCTGAACCTGGACACCACCGTCGCCGTCACCTTCGACCCCGGCGCCGTACGCGTGTTTCCAACAGGTGGCTAGTACTCAGGAACAGCGAGATTGATGGGTGCCTGGGGTCGAGCGCAGCGAGCCCCCAGAACGCAACGAACT
>CAYUIQ010000207.1:0-16211 GCA_964444795.1 uncultured Planctomycetaceae bacterium | reverse complement strand
AGTTCGTTGCGTTCTGGGGGCTCGCTGCGCTCGACCCCAGGCACCCATCAATCTCACTTGTTACTAATCGCTTGAAAAATCAACAACCCCGTCATGCCGCCGCGACCGTCGGGCCCAAACTGTATGTCGACTCGTGCGTCGCGATCCCGGTTGTGCAGCCGCGCTCGCCGCGTTTCACCCTCACGTTGCCATCCACGCGGCGAAGTCCACCCGCGCCCGCGATACCACCGGTCGAAATGCTCTTCCCACTGCCTCGGCCGCGCGGGGCCCGAGAAGCTCAGCACTTGGGCTCCATCTTCGGCGCGAACCGAAACCATCATCTGGCAGCCATCCGGCAAGGGCGTCGGGGTGCTTGTTGGGGAAGCCGCCCCGGCGCCGTCACCGGCTGCGAACGTGTACAGCGTCCAGACCTGCTCGTCGGCCGGCAGCGCCAGCCCCCAACTTACCACGCCCCGGTCGGGTGAGGCAACCTCCGGCGACTCGGCACACGGCATTTTCGCTTCGATCGGCGCCGTGGCCACGACCATCGGCACGACGCCGTCCAGTTCGTGGATTTCCCAGCCATTGTCCGTCCGATCGACGGGCCGTTTTCCCTGGAGCCGCGCAAGCAGTGCCTGCTGCCGGGGACCGGCGGCCACGGCGGGCGGGGAGACGGCAGCGGCCAATTCCCGGCAAGTGGCCCGAAGCGCGCGGGTCGCCTGTTGACGGTCGCCGGTCATCCGCGCCCGTCGAATCGCCCCGCCGCCGTCGCCGAAGCGAAGTTCGTGGGGCCGGTTTTCGTCGCCCAGGACGCTGCTCCACTCGGCCGGCGAGGGGGCGGCCGGAGGCGCGGCATCTTCAGGGGCCCACCATCGGAGCACCTGCCGCCCGAACCCCCACCCGGCAACCAGGATCATCAGCGTCAGCACACACTTGGTGGTCGTGCCGGAGATCCGTCCGGCAAGCCGGGCGTACCCCAGCGCCGATGACTCTTCCTCGGCGGCGGACGACGACTCGGGCGATGAGCGTGTTTTTTCGTCAACCTCGGTCACGGCCGCATGCTCCACAAGACACTCCGCCGGGAAATGCTACATCTGGTCTCGATCGAAATGGTCCACTCCATGGGGGCGTCTGAGTGTCTGCAGAAACTGCTGCAACCGTTCGATCCGTCTCTCCAACGCGGCGATTTCCGCGGCATTTCCGCTGGCCAGGGCGTTTTGCTCCGGCGTACGGTCGGCCGGCGGAGGCAGCGCGTCGATCTGCTGCTCCAGAGTGCTTATCACCCGCTGGAAAAGTCCGATGAAACCATTGGCCATGTTTTCCGGCACACTGGGGACATCGCGGATCACGTGGCCTTGTTGGTCGACCTCGTATTCGCCCTCCACTTTGTCGACGTAGTCATCGAGCAGTTCGCCGACCGACTCGGTCGGCAACTGGCAGAAACCGTTCATGTAGGGATGGTAGTCGCGTGCGTAATGGCATCCCCAACCGAAGCGGTGTCCGTAGGCGATCGATTCTTCGTCGCGGTCCAGCGGCGCGAGGTCCGGGTCGTCCAGAGCCACGACAATCGTGCTGACCGCGGCAAGATAGGCCTGAACGTAACTCGACCCGGCTTTGGCCAGCACGTACAGGGTCGGAATCCGCCGCTGGACCGTCCCGTGCAATCGCATCCGCTGATATTGCCAGCAATCGTCGAGGAGGTCGTGACCGACGTCGAACGTGAATCCGCCCATCTTGGCCAGCAGCGCGTAGGGTCGTTCGAGGTACGACTTGCCGCGTCGCAATCCCCGGCTGGGATCGAGCAGCCATCGACGGGGAGCAAGCCCCTGGGGCAGCGGGCCGCGTACGACCGGATGATCCAGCAGCGGGTCGTCCAGCACGTCGATATTGCCTGCTCCCTCGGTGCTCATCATGGCCGGCGGTTGCCAGTACTCCGGCGCCGCGTCGTTCTGGCCGGTCCTTGGCCATTGGGTGCGCCATACCGCATCGCGAGCGACGCAAAGCGAACGTACTTTCCACGCCGCCGCCGTGCCGAAGTTGATCATCAACGCCATCACGAACAGTAGAATGGGCAACACCATGACCATTTCCAGGGTAGAAAGCCCCCGGGCCGGCCGCCGGAACGCCGCTTTTCGGTTGAGTCTAGCCACGGAGTCGCCCCCATTAGTGCGGACTGATCCTGATGATGTCTTCGGTTGTCAGTTCCCGCAGGTTGGGAAGCTCGATTCCCGAGGCATCGAACTCCGGCAGCGGGGGCCGCGTGGTCAGGATCCTGGCCAGGCCTTGCTGGGTTGCCGGCACGAGTTTCACCGTCCAGCTCTGGTTGATCAGGTTCCACCACGTCGCTTCCGCCTGCATCCGCTGACGCTCGACGTACCAATCCAACTCGTCGTCTTCCTCGGGCAGTTGCGGAGGCGAGGGCGGGCGCATCGTCAACGGGGGATAATCGCCGGGCATGCCACCCACCGGCACGACGCCCTCCGATTCGCCGCAGCACCCCGTTTCGCAATCGCCGCACGGAGCGACTCCACTCCCTTCACCCTCTCCGCCTTTGTGTGTCCATCGCTGGACCAGCCGCCGCCGGGGGACGAACACGGTCACCGCCGCGTAGGCCATCGAATCGCCGTCCGTGGGGTTGAAAAACAGCCGCGGCATCATCTCCCGCATCTGTCGCCAATAGACGACGGCCACAAACGTGAAGTGATTTTCCAGGTGCTCGTTGACGGCGACCACTTCGTTGCCTTCGGTGTGGATCATGTGCAGCAGGTTGCGGTCGGGATACTCGATGTCGAGCAGATAGTTCAGTTGCCCGCAGGTGAAACCCCGCCACATCGTGCCGTACCGGCTCAGCAAGGCGTAGCGGTCCATGAAGACCAGCGATTGCCGGTTCCACGCCCGCAGGTAACGGTGCGCATAGGTGCTGCGTTGCAGCCGCGACTCGTCGATATAGCGCTGCTGGTCGGGCAGGGGATCGGTGACCGGATCCACCACCGGCAGGCTGCGGTCCATCCACTCGTTGTCGCCGCCGACCAATTCGCCCGAACTCCGCCAGAGCACGCCGAGCATCTCCCCGCGATGCCGATCGTACGAGCCTCCGTACGAGTCCCCTTCTTCCACGTCGGTCAACGAGTGGCGCCGGGCGACTTCCATCGTGGCCCGCTGTGCGACGTCGGGCAGCCACTGAACGAGTGCCCGTTGAAACTCGGGAATTCGCTCGTTTTGGAGAATATCCTCCAGCGCCGGCAGGATGAGTTCGCTGGAAGCGGCCGCCCACGCGCTGTAGGCGTCGATCAACTCGGCTTCGGCCGCCACGGTGCGGTGTAGTGCCCCGCCGAGAAGCTCGAATTTCGGGATGCCCGAGGTCTCCAACACGCTGGCCATCCCCGACCAGGACTCGAGGATTTCCGGCGATTGTGCGGTGGCGTTTCCATCGCGGGCTTCGCGCATGAAGGCGGTCAGCGCGAAGACGTCGCAGAGCAGGTGATTGGTGAAAGCCAGGGTATTCATTCCCCGGGCGAGCACGACGCCGCCGGAATGGGCCGCCGCGTCAGCGGCGTTCTGCATCCGCACCTTCCCGTCGACGCGGCGACCGGCATTCATCACCATCCCCAACAGCATCGTCAGCAACAACACGGCAAATACCGAGATGATGCTGATCGTGCCTTGCTCGTCGCGGTGCAGACGGCCGGGAAATCTACCGACTGCCACAACCACACGGCGGCGGATCGCCCGCGGGTTCGACTGGAACACCTCGAAAATCTCCATGAACAAAAGAGAGCACTGGTTTCTGGCCTTCGTTGCCCAGAGTGATCGATGCGGTAATCGGGTAGACGTGTACCCTTGCCTTGTCGTCGCGCCGGATATCCGGGGCCACGGTGTCGACTCCGGTGTAGCCGTTGGAACCGGCGTACGACGAGTCGGACGGAGTTCGGGATTCGTCGCGGGCCAGAAAACGCCCCGGCCCGGGCAGCAGGGCCAGATCGTGCGTCACCGTGACCGTGATCGGATCCTGCCAGCCCACTTCGTTTTCTCGAAACTCCTCCCGATCGTCCGCCAGATCCCACCGCTGCAGCCAGGGTTCGTCGCCCTTGTGCAGAAAACGTATGCCCACGTGCGTATGGCCGCTGCTGTAGGCCAGTTTGTTTTCCAGGCGGCGGTGAATGGCCCCCAGTTGGCGGTCATTCTCGGGATCGAGAAGTCCGCCCGAGGCGACCGTGGCGTACGCCCGTTTGAAGATCTCCGACGCCGCGGCTTCTTCGGCCGGAACCTCCAGCCCCAGATCGCGGGACGGGCAAATCGGCACGCACGCCAGCATGGCTGCCGCACGGATGCGGGCGAATTTCGGGCTGGTTCCATCCGGGTCGACGATCTCGTAGGGGATTCCATCGGCGTCGGGCCAGAAATACACATCGTCCGAATCCAGCACGTCGTCCAACGCGCCCAACCGACGCTCGCCGATGCAATTCTCCAGTTCTTCGGCGGCATCGCCAACCACACGGGCGGGAATCCAGACGATCGCGCTGCGGGCCGCGGCAAAGGCCGCGTAGTGAACCACCACCGTGGCGATCATCAGTTGGCTCACCTGAACGATGAACATCATGATCATCATGAACAACGGCAGCGTGAGCACGAAGCTCAGGGATTGCACGGCCCCCTGTTGATCGCCGTGCAGTTGTTTCAAGCGGCTCCACCTGGGCCGGTGGCCACCCAGTCGGACCAAGAGCACCGCGCAGGCCAGCGCCGCGATCAAAATCGCCCACCACGGAATGCAGGCCACGATCACCGATCGAATCATAGCGGGGCCTTTCCTCCGGCGCGGGGTGCCTGGGGTCGAGGCGTGAGGAACGAACGCCGAGCCCCCAGTGGTTTTCCGACTGGGGGGGCGCTGCTCGTTCCTCGCATCTCGACCCCAGGCACCCACGAATTCAAGTGTCTTGAGGTACTAAAATATCGGGATCAGATGGAAACGAACGATGATTACCGCGAGCAGTGCGTTGGGGGCCAGATGCAGCGGCGTCTGCAATTGTTCGTGCTCCTCCTCGGAGAGCGGGCTCCAACGCCCCAACTTCAACGTCCACATCGTCTGGCGAAAACCACGCACCACCAATTGCCAGGGGCCGACTCGCCAGACCAGCACGATCAGCCCCATGCAGGCGCCCAACACGAATGTCCACAGAACGGCTTCGATTCCGTCGTAAACGCCCAGGAAAGCGCCGACCATGGCCAGAAGCTTGACGTCGCCGCCTCCCGTTCCAGAAAAGAACACGTAACACGCCAGCATCAGGGTGCCGCAGGCCAATAGTCCCCAAATGCTTCCCACGAGTCCCACGGGGTCGCGTGGGCCAAATACCCAATCGCCGATCTCGGCCGTTACGGCGGGGCAATCGCCCAGCACACCCAACAACAGAGCCGCCGCCATGCCCGAGTAGGTCGTCCTATTGTAGATCTTGCGCTGCGACAAATCGGTTACCGTGGCCACGGCCAGCAGTGCCAGCAGCAGGAGCGTGACGATCATTGTTCCCTACTGCATCGGCTCGGCCGCTTTGTCGGCTTCGCCTTCCAGGTCGGTCATGCCTTCGTCGAAGAGTTCCTTGATTCGGGGCCAGCCATACTTGATCAGGAAAATCAAGATCGGGATAACGATGGCGCCGATAATCAAGATCGTTTCCAGGCTGACCGCCCCGTCTTCGTCCTCATGCACCTTCCGCAGAAGGCCCAGCAACGTCGGTTTTCGAGCCATGACGGCAATTCTCCCAATACGGCCTATTCCCTAGTCCCCAGCCCCTAGTCCCTACATAAACGGCCAATCGATCAACGCACACACCATCTCGTACGCCAACTGCATCATCCGCGGCGCGACGCGGAAAATGAACAAGATCAGCGGCAAGACGATCCCGAGGATCAGGACGTAGTCGATCGACGCCACGCCCCGCCGCGCGGGCAGGCGATTTTTTGGCCCCCTCAATCGTTCCGTGTTTCGGCCACCCATGCCAACTATCATAGCAGATCCTCGCCAATGTGCCCAGCGACGAGCCGCTCGCCGGCGCTGTCGAGAATAGCCCCGTCGTAATTGACACTCCGGTGAGTGCCCCCGTTGTGCATGGCCCTGCCGCGCATGACTCTATCGAGGGGGTCACGCCGTCCACAGGGCTTGCGAATGCCGAACTCGGTCCTGGAGTCCCTGCTCCCGCACCTCTGGGGCAAACGTCGGTTTCTGGCCCGTTGCCTCCAATTTAGCCAAGATCCGCCCGCTCGGGCCCTTGCCGCGAAGTCGCGAGACAAACAGATCGCGCCACTGGTACTGGTTCTTCTCTTCGTCCAATCCGAACGTTTCCGTGATCCGCGTGACTTTTCGCGAGCCGTCTTCGGTAAAACGGGCAATCTGCACAACCAAGTGAATTGCCGAGGCCACTTGCGCCCGTGCCACGTAGATGGGGATCTCCACGTCGGACATCAGCGAGAGAGTCTCCAACCGCACCAGGGCATCACGTGGCGAGTTGGCATGAACCGTCGACAGGCTTCCCGAGTGGCCGCTGATCATCGACTGAACCAGATCCAACGCTTCGCCGGAGCGCACCTCGCCGACGATGATTCGGTCGGGGCGCATTCGTAACGAGGTGATGAACAGTTGGCGAACGCTCATCCCTCCGCGTCCCTGGTCATCGGCCGGCCGGGCTTCCAAGTAAAGGCAATGATCCTGGATCAGTTTCAATTCCGACGTATCCTCGATCACCACGATCCGTTCTTCCTCGGGAATGGCCCGCGAAATGGCGTTGAGCAGGGTCGTCTTGCCCGTGCCGGTGCCTCCGGAGATGATGATGTTTTTCCGCAGTCGCACGCACAATTCGAGAAACTCCTTGGCCTCCGGCGAGATGCTCTCGAAGCGGACGAAATCGTCCAGCGTGTAGGTTTCCCGGGCGAATTTGCGAATGGTCAGATAGGTGCCGCCGCGGGCGCTGGGAGGAATGATGGCGTGAACGCGGGAGCCGTTGGGTAGCCGCGCGTCGAGCACGGGCCGGTGCGGGTCGATGGAACGGCCCACCCATTGGGCGATGTTGTGGATCGCCGACCGCAACGCGTCTTCGCTGGCAAAGCGCGCGTCGGTCCGCTGCAGTTTGCCCTGCCGTTCGACGAAGATCGTCTCGAACCCGTTGACCATGATCTCGGTCACCGCGTCATCGTCGAGCAAGGGGACGATCGGATCGAGAAAATAGCGAACACTCGTCTCGAAGATTTCCTGGTTTGCCATGGGTAGGGGCTAGGGACTAGTTGTTAGGGACTAGCGATTAGGTAGCCGCATGGGGTTGGTAGCTACGGTCGCCAGACCGTGGTTGCATCGCTCAAACCACGGTCTGGCGACCGTAGCTACGCAATGGCCCGACTTCTCGCCACGGCACGACAACCGCATGATCCCCCATCGTGGGGAAAATGTCAAGCATTTGCCGTGGAAGGCCGTGCGAGCGGGGCCGTCGGCGGACGGCCGGTTAGAAGATGAACCCGGCGCGCATCAGCAGGGTACTGCTGGGCTCGAAATCGGGCGTCGCGGATTGATACTCCATCGTTCGGCTGAAGACGTAGCCAATCTCGAGCTTGTAGCCCAGCCCGCCGATCGATTCGTGCTCCAGGCCGAGGATCAACCGCCAGTCGCGGTAGGTGGCTTTGTCCAAGGCGCCGCTTGCCCGTTCGATCGCCCAGACGCCCTCGCCGAACTCGCCGGCCAGTGTCAGCCAATCCTTCTCGTTCTCGTTGCAGGGGCCGTTGGGGAAAAGGCGGACGTAGATCTTCGGGTGGGGGAAAACCAGGTCGAATTTGTAGCCGCGATTGGGCTCCCAGATGACGCCGGCAATGGGCAGTACGCTGATGTCGTCGCGATCGAGATAGGTGGCCCCCAGCACGATCTTCGTGGTCTTGGTCCACTTGTACACACCGAAACCGTGCCCGGTCACGCGGATCGCATCGTCGGTCCCCTGCTCGAAATCGCTAAACACGCCGGGCGTGACCGCCAGATCGATCCGCAGTCGGTCGGTCATGTCGTGGCGCCAGCGAAACATCGTGTAGGCGTCGAACACTTGCGGAGGCAGGTCGGGGGTCAACGGGCCATCGAGGTAGTGGACGCCGAAGCCGGGAATTATCAGCAGCGGCGATTTTCGCGAAGGAATCGGCAAGGCCAGCGCTACCTTGAGGTCCAGATCCATCATTCCCAGTCCCCCGGCCCCGCCGGCGGCAAGCCAGGTGGCGTCGAACAGGAGCTTCTGAAACATCCCGTCGCGCGCACCCGGCGGAAGGTCCGATTGGGTTTTCGGCAACGGGCCGTCATACGCTTTGCGCCCTGGTGGAACCGGCCCGGGGATCGCGCCGGCCGACCCGGCCGACCCGGTATAGTTGGTCAGTTGGCCCGGATATCGCCACGCGTCGGTCGCGGTGGCCGTGTACGACGAACTCGACGGTTGACCGGGAAGCGTGAATACGTTTGTCGGGGGAAGTGCCGCCGGCGGCGAGGACGCGGCATACGGTACTTGAGCCCCGGCAGGTACTGCTCCCAACCCGAGCAGAAGAAGCAATACGACGATGTGGTATCGGATGAATGGCATGAAACGGTCCAATCCTGGGTAATCCTGATCGGTGATCGTCTGGCGACGGGAGTTGTCGTTTCAAAAGGCTCTAATACCAGAAACCGGCGCGCAGGAACATCGTATTGCTGGGGTAATACGTGGGGGTCGCGCTCTGGGCGTAGACGATCTCGCGATCGAACGCCAGGCCGATTTCCACCAGAGCGTTGAGACGTTTCATGGGCCGGCGAAATTCCAGGCCCAGGGCCACGCGCAGATCGTTGTAGTCGACCGAATCGCGAAACCCTCCGGCCCGCTCCAGCGCCCATTTGCCTCCCCCATATTCACCCCGCACATGCCACCACCACTCGGCGTCGCCCACGATCGCGAAGCGTTTGGCAACCTTGGGATATGGGAAGACGAGTTCGAATTCCACGTCGCTGCTGGGACTCCACACCATGCCGATGACGGGCAGCAGTTTGATCCGGTTGCGGTCGAGATAGACCATGCCCAGTTTCAATTGCGTGCTGGGAAACAGACTGATGACGGCCACCCCGTGCCCCATATAGCGAATGCTATTGTGATCGATCTTGCCAAAGTCCGAGAAGACGCCGACTCGAAACCCCAACTCCGCACCCAGCGCGCCGTGGATTTTCGGATTCCAGGCCAAATCGAGATACGTATCGAACACGTATGGCGGCAAATCGGCAGTGGCCGCAGGGGCCGCCGGCGAAACGTCCGGGCCGTTCCAGTAATGAATGGCGAATCCGGGAGTAATCAACAACGGATCCTTCAGCCGGGCCAGCAACGGAACGGCAAACGTACTGGTCAACTCGATATCGTTGGTTCCAAACGGCTGATCGCCTCCGTTGGTGAGGAAGTGATAGTCGAAGCGGATTTCGTGGAGAAACTTCTGTGCCGTGGCGAACGGCGCGGTCGAGAAGCAGCCGCCATAATTCGGGTCCTGCCCGTAGATCGACTGCGGTTGCGTTCCGCCACCATAGGGATCAAAGGGAACCGGCTGGACCGTGCCCTCAAGCGTGGCGTATGGGGAGGGGTTGGCATAGCTCTGTCCGGGGGCCACGCCTGCCGCACCCATGCCTGGAGTCAGTGGAGCCGCACCCCCCGGAAGAAGGTTAGGCTGAGCCATTGAGGGGTCCAGCGGGGCTGCCGCATACGGAGATCCCGTGCCTCCAACCGTGCCCTGCGGCGGCAGAATGGTTCGCGGATCGCTAAACTGGGGGGCCGAGCCCGTGCTGCCGATGCTCGTTGGCGCGGCTGCGGGCGTTGGCTCGGCAACCGGCGCCCCAAATTGCATTCGTTGGGCCAACGCCGCCGAACTGCCCCCCCACAGCGCAAAGCCGACAACCAGTACCGCCAATCTTGCGGGTTTCACCAGGATTCCCTCGTCGGAATGTGAAATGGGATAGCCAGCGAGGAGGAGACGGACAGTCAATGGGCGGACGCCCAAGATGAGATTACCTCAAGGGGTGCCTTCAATAGCACGCAGCAGCCGATGGGTCAAGAGCGGTTCTCCCCACCCCCATCGGTTCCGGTTGAACTACGGCCGGCAACGCGCTCTTGTTCGGTCGTTCCAGATCGGTTCGAGGGGCGGAACTTGGAGCCGCGGAAGTTGCCATTCACCTGGCGAATCGCCGACTGTACGGCAGGCCGAACGTCTCGGCCACCGGCTCGTTGGTCACTTCGCCCTCGTAGATGTTCACCGCATGGGCGATGGGCGGAACCTGCTCGGCCGCTTGCGGCAGGCCGCGATTGACAATCTGCAGCACCCAGGGCAGCGTCACGTTGCACAGGGCAAACGTGCTGGTCCGGCCAACCGCGCCGGGCATGTTGGTCACGCAGTAGTGGACCACGTCGTCGACGATAAAGGTCGGCTCGGCGTGCGAGGTTGGCCGGCTGGTGGCCACGCACCCGCCCTGATCGATGGCCACATCGATGATCACGCTGCCCGGCTTCATCAGGTTCAAGTCTTCGGGCTCGACGAGTTGCGGGGCCTTCGCACCCGGGATCAACACCGACCCGATGACCAAATCGGCCCGGCGAAGTTCGCGGCGAATCGTGTGCCGGTCGCTAAACAGTACGGTCACATTGGCGGGCATGACATCGTCGAGATACCGTAGCCGGTCCATGTTGACGTCCAGCAGGGAGACACTGGCCCCGAATCCGGCGGCCACCTTGGCCGCGTTGGCTCCGACCACGCCTCCGCCGAGCGTGGCGATATGGGCCGGCTCGACCCCCGGCACGCCGCCGAGCAGGATTCCTCGCCCCATCTGCGGGCGTTCGAGATACTTGGCCCCTTCCTGAATGCTCATGCGACCGGCCACTTCGCTCATCGGCGTCAACAGGGGCAGGCGCCCGGCGTCGTCGCGCAGCGTTTCATAGGCCAGCGCATTGCATCCGGAGTTCAACACGGCCTCGGTCAGCCCGCGATCGGCGGCGAAGTGCAGATAGGTGAAGAGGCTCAGGCCCTTGCGCAAGTAGGGCAATTCTTCCGGCTGCGGCTCTTTGACCTTGACCACGAGTTCGGCCTGCTCATAGATTTCCTCACCCGAGGAGACCATCTCGGCGCCGTGGCGCAGGTAATCGTGGTCGGGCAACCCGGAACCGAGCCCCGCGCCGGCCTCGACGATCACCCGATGTCCGGCGCGGCGGAGTTCCTCGACCCCGACCGGCAACATGCCCACGCGATACTCGTCGCCCTTGATCTCCCGCGGCACGCCTACGATCATCGGTTTTCTCCCCGTCTGGCAAACGTTGAAACGCGGCTGGGCGCATTTCAGCAAATGCTCGCCCGTTTGGCAAGGGGGCCAAACTCAGAGCTTACTGAAATCGATCACCTGATAATCGGCCCGGTTGCCGAGGCGGTGGTGGATTTCCGGGTCGAGCCAATAGCCCATCGTGCGGACGGAGCCGTCGCAGAGGACGACGTTCCAGCCGGCGGCGTGGGCGCTGCCGAAATTGGGCCATTTATAGCCCAGGTTGCCGCCGCTGTCCTGGTCCATCAAGGGTAGATAGTTGCGCGTGGCCATGCGCATGATGTCCTTGTCGTGACCCGTGTAGGCCGGTCCGTTATCGGCCCAGGGGGTGCCGGCCGTGTAGAGATCGGCGTTGAGAAACTTCTCGCCGGCCAGATACGTGTTGGTCGAGCCGTCCTTCACCTCGCCCATGGTGATCTCGCTGCGCTGGAACGAGATGCCGCTCATGTTTTGGCAGGTACCGACGTAGTTATCCTCGACGACATTCGACGGGCCGGGCGTGTCACACGCTCCGGCCCCGTTGTTGTAGCCGCCGGCGTTGACGGCGTAGTCGGTCTTGGCGACGCCCGAGACGCCGGAGCCCCAGTTGGAGTTGTGGGGCGTTTCGGAACTCGGCTTGTGGAAGAGATACGCGGCGGTCCGGCGGCGACTGGGACAATAGAGCGTGCCCACGGGCGTGCGGAGCATGTCGGCGGCGGCGTCCTTGTTGGCCGTGGTGGGGTTGTCGGTATTGCCGTAGGGCAGTTTGTGTAGGGCCTCCTGTTCGATGTAGGGCAGAAGATGGTAGATCCACCCACCCGGCTGGCGTTTGCCGAACCCGCGAGCGCTGTCGCCGGTCCACATCCATCCCCAGCCGTTGCTGGGAAAGAAGCCGTGTGCCTCTTCGTGGTGCAGTGCCGCCTTGCCCAACTGGGCCAGGTTGTTCTGGCACTGGGTCCGCCGGGCCGCCTCGCGCACCGCTTGCACGGCCGGCAAGAGCAGCCCGATAAGGATGCCGATGATGGCGATCACGACCAGCAGTTCGACCAGCGTAAAGGCGCGACGTCGTCGATTATCGAGTCCGAAAAGGGGGACTGGCTCCGTCGAGAGCCCGGTCTTGAAGAAGTTGGGGCGTCTGCCGACGGTGCCTGTCCCCTTTTTCGGACGGGCCACTGGAGCGCACCGTGAAAAAAGTCCATCTCCCATTTCCGGGATGATCGTGTCGCCGGAAGTACGGGTTCCTCTTCTCTGATCCGACGACACGAACAGAGAAGAGGAACCCGTACTCTGCCGCTGTGTCATGTCGGAGCCCGCAGAAGCATCGCGGAATTTGGAGATGAACCGTGAAAAAGGGGGACAGGCACCTCGCGGCAACCGTTCTGGCGGGAGTTCGACCCGTTTCGGGCTCGGAGCCAGTCCCTCTTTTTCACTCCCGTCTGCGGTTGGCCGATTCATGGCCCCTTCTCCACGGTCAGAGGGAAGACGTTTTCGCCGTCGGCCGTGACGGTCACCTCCAGCGGCGTCTGCTGGGGATTGCCGTAAACCGCGGCGATGGCCTCGGGACGCGGCGTGGAATTCTCGTTATACGCCTCGACGACCACCTTGTGTCGCCCGACGATCACCCTGTCGCCGAACCCGGCGGTGATGATATTGGCAAACGTGCCGTCGGGCGCGAGCTGCGTTTCCGCCTCGCGGGGAAACTTTTCACCCACCGGGGTCACGTCCTGTGGGTACAACTTGACGATGACCACGGCGGCGTCGATCGGCGACCCGTCGGCGTAGGTCACGGTGCCGCTGATGGGGACCGTGTCGAACGGATTCTCTTGCCCGCCGCACCCGGCCAGTAGCATCGTACAGACGACGATCAGTGGGCGCACCCCGCGCCACGGCAAAGACATGGCCTCTCTCCTCGGTTCACACGCTCGCCCCGGCCCAATCGCCGGGGATCAACGTACGATGGGCTTCCCAGCCCGTCGAATTCCGACGTACGGGAGAGGAATCGACGGCTTTGGAAGGCCCTCGTACGAATTTCAAACATGTTTGTAACGGCGAAACGACGTCGTTACCGCCGCTTCCGCCGGCCATACCCGATGAACCCCAACCCGCCAAGGGCCAGCAGGATACACGTCGACGGCTCGGGCACGGCGCTGCCGACGGCCTCCAGCACGATCGCGTTCTGGGGGTAGTAGCCGCCGCCGCCGGCTGTGTTTTGCACGGTCACGCTGAGATTGCCCAGGGCGTCCGGGCTAAGCCCGGTGAACACCGAGCCGCCGGCTTCCAGTGTGGCCGCGGCCCACCTGTCGCCGCGGAGGGCCGACAAGGTCTGGGTCCCCGCGCCGTCGGTTACGGTGAACAACTCCGTTGCGCCGGCGTTGTTGCCGATCAGGTTGGAGATCCGAACGTTGTAGGTCAGGCTCGTATCCAGCCCGGTGAATGTCGTGGTCAGGGGGCCCGGGCCGAAATAGATGTCATCGGCCGCAAGGATGTAGTACGGATCGTCGGCCGTGCCTGGCCAGTTGCCCGCGGCGCCGTCGTTGTTGTAGCCGCCGCCGCCACCGGAGAATGTGATCCCCACGCCGGCGATGACAGAACCGTCACCGTGGCGGACGACGCTGCCTGCCGGGATGGGCGCCACGGCGTTGGTCGTCTGGTTCCAGTCGGCCAGGGAGCCGCCGTCGCCGTCACCGCCGTCGGAGAAGTCGAGTTTGATCACGTCGCCGTCCTGGATCGGGGCCGTTATGGCGTCCCACGTGACAATCTGATGGGTGGCGTACCCGCCGGCCCCGCTGACGCCCTGGACGGTGAAGCGATCACCGACTACGGCGTCCGTGACGTCGAAGAAGGCCATGTCGAGGGTGTTGTTGCGGAACGGCTCGACGTCGATCGACGCGCTGGCGCTGCCCCCGGTGGTCTGTGTCAGGCGGACCTCCTGGGGAGAGAACTGTGCGCCGTCCAGACCATCGAACGCCACGCCGACGCGGAAACCAAGCGCCGGCGGAGTCCCATTGATCGCGAAGGTGAACATATTCCGCAGAGTCCCCGCGCCGACGTTCCCGGAGGTCGTCGTGCGGACCTGGGTGTCCGGCGAGGTGTCATTCGGATGGTCCACCAGCGCGTACCCGCCATACGGGCCCACCTGCGTCTCCGAGGCGATGTACTGGACGTAGCTGCCGTAGTCGCCCAGCACCCGGTAGAACAGCTTCGCGTCGGACCCGTAAATGTTGTCGCCGTCGGAGTCGAGGGTCTTTGCGGTGGCCGCGGTGCGCCACTCGCTGATCTCGTTGCCCGCGTTGTCCTGAATTGTCCCCGCAGCCGTGATCATCGCTCCCCGCGCGCTCACTGCCGAGCCGAGAAGCACAACTACCATCATCAGAGTTCTGAGTTTCATCGTTGATCTCCCGAGATGCTAAATAGGGTTGAGTGATAATAGCGTCGTTATCGCCGCTTCCGCCGAGCAAATCCGATGAATCCCAATCCGCCAAGGGCCAGCAGGACCCACGTGGACGGCTCGGGCACGGCGGAGCCGGAGACCTGTCGAAGTTGAAAACCGGACCAGTTGCCTTCGGAGTTTGGACCGGCGGCGGTGCCGGTGATCAGGCCGTCGACATCCACCTCAATGTCGGCAAACAGCGCACCGGTGGTGCCCACGGTAAGGGTCTCGGCCGTGTTATCCACGGTGAGCACGATGCTGCGCCCGGGACCACCGTAGGCAAACATTTCGTAGATCTCGCCGGGACTCAAGCCGCTAATTTCCCAATCGACTTGTGTATCGGCGTTGCCTGCCCGGACGAATAGGTAGTCGCTTCGCAACGCGTCGCCCCCATTGTTGTACCCCGAGACGGTGCCGAGGACGGAGAACTTGACGGCGGTGGCGTCGCCTTCGCTGTTGACCAGATCGAGGCTCAGGTTGGTGCTGGTTCCGCTGTGATGAGCGACAGTGAAGTCGTTCCACATGTTGCCGTATCCATAGACCTGCTCCACGCCCTGGGGCGTGTCGTTGCTTCCGGAACCGCGAATGTTGACGCTCCACAATTCGCCCGGCTCGGGCGAAAGTAGCGGCTCCCCAGAAGCGACATAGCTGAAGTCGGATGTCCGGCCAGCGCCACTGGTTTTCATGACCAACCCCATCCGGGCGTTGGCGACGTCACGATCAAGAACAGCTAGCGGCGTCCAGGGATCTGCCTCGGCGAGCTTGTATCGCGCTACGTACCGGTCGAGGCCGGTGGAGTTGCCGTCCCGGTAAAGCTCCAGTCGCAGCCACGCCTCGCCACCGGGTATGGAGGTCGAGATGTTCGGGTTGTTGTTGCCAAGTCCCTGCAGCTTGACCAGTGGACCACCCCACTGGTCCAGCCCGAGCGTGAAGTTCGGCTTTGAGTTGTCGGCGTTGTCATAAACGGTCAGCCCGGCCACCGAACCGTTCTGGGAAGCGGGGCTCATCACGTGGGTTTCAATAAAGAAGTCCCCCGCGGGGCTGTCGGTCCAGAGGATCGGGGCGTTGTTGCGGCTGCCCCACATGTCGGTATTGCCGTAGGCCTGGAAATGCGCCCAATCATTTGCCGTGTCCAAGGTAATATCTCCCAGGGCCGGATTGGGCATATCCAGGCCCCACCGGGCGTCGAACTCGGTGCCGTCGAAATTGTCAATGAAATCCGCCTGCGCCACACAGGGCAACATAAGCACCACGGCCGCCAACACAACCATCGGGGCTCCTGCAATCAACAGTCTCATGGTCCTAGCTCCTTGAAGAAAACAGTGATGTGAAACAATGTCCGGAACATACAATCGACAAGATTGTGGTCGGCGACGATTCGGCGCGGAACGCCCGCAAGATCGAACCCATCGCGCAAGGAAGCCGCCAACGGACTTTCTCACGCGAAATGCCGCCACCTCTAGTCTACCCAGGTGGCAAGGGCGAATCCAGTATTTT
>CAYUIQ010000206.1:0-16213 GCA_964444795.1 uncultured Planctomycetaceae bacterium | reverse complement strand
TTTTCAGCGCCGATTTTCCCCCGCCCCCGGTCCGTTTTGGACGCCTATCTCCACTCAGGCAGATGGAAAGAACAAGAAGTTCCTGACCTGGCTCCTGCAAAACACCGAGGCCATGGAACACTACTTGGTCGGCGCGACGCCCACGGGAATCAAGGAGCGGGAGGCCAACGGGCACGGACTGTCGGTTGCGTCGCTGAATCTCTGGAGCAAGATCTTCCAGGCCGATCCGGAGTCCAAACAAGGGGTTCCTCTGAAGCTTGCCGTCGCGACCGCGCTGAATCCACCGGGTACCGGCAACCGGGGCGCCGGTGGACAAAACGACAAACCGGCCGAACCCGTGGGTCGGTACAAGCACTTCAAGTCGGCACACCGGAACAACGAACTGTTTACCACTTTCGACGACCTTACCGTTTGGGAGTATCGACAGGTGGTCTCGTCGTGTGCATCGGACGGTGATCTGGCCTGGGCTCGGGAAATGATCAACACTTGGCGCCCCGACTTGAGAATCAATCATCTGGTGGTGAATTCGACAAGCGAAGTGTGGCGCAGAAACTCACCTATCGCCTTTGAAGATAGCTTCAAACGCGTTCTGGCGGGTGGCGGGAAATGCGGTCCTCGATCCTCGTGGGGTATTATGATCTGTCAGGCGTTCGGTATCCCCGCCGTGGGAGTCAGGCAGCCCGGGCATGTGTGTATCGCCTACAAATCGGTGGATCCTCAGTTGGAACCTCAGCCAGGGAATGTCTGGAAGATCGTCTATGGTCGGGATTGGCATGTCTCGAAAGTCCAAGGGCTTCCCGGACTTGAGTTTCTGGAAGGAATCAAAGAGCGGATGCGAGTGGATGACTTCGCACAGGTCGAGCGTTTGCGATGGCTGGCGTCCTCGCTGACTTCGGCGGAGCGTGCGGTCGCGGTCATGGGCGTTGCCCGGAAGATCCGGCAATCGACACTCGCCAAGAAGATCGGTCTCACGGAATCGGAGAAGGCGGAAGAGGCGAAGAGGCAATCGCCCGGGATACCGGAAGCACCGATCGAGGAGGTTCCCGGCGTCCTGCACATGGAAGCGGAAACGTACGCCAAGATATATGGCGCTCGCCTGCTCGACTGCTACACCGGCGGCAAACAGGTTAATTTCTCGAAGAATATGGCGATGAGCTGGGTCGAGTACGCCGTCGATCTGCCCGCGTCCGGAGTCTATCAACTGACCATGCGAACCGCGACACCGAACGTCGATCAGGTGTTCGAGTTCTCTTCGGGTGCCAACAAGCCTGCAACCGTCGCGGTGCCCAACACGACGGGGCTCTGGGGCACCACACCCGCGGTCGAGGTGCGACTGAACAAGGGCGTTCAAACGCTACGAGTGGCGGCGCCTTACCAGAGGGGAATCGCGGTAAGATGGCTCGAACTAAAACCGAAGTGAATCGCCACACCAGCCCCTCGCTCACGCCCGGGAGAGATACTGCCCGGTCCGCGTGTCGACTTTGACGGTTTCGTCCTGGCTGAGATACTCGGGCACTTGAACGACCAGCCCGGTTTCCAGCGTGGCCGGCTTGGTACGCGAGGTGGCCGAGTTGCCGCGAACGCCCGGGTCGCACTCGACGACCTTCAGTTCCACCGTCAAGGGCAATTGGATGCCCACGCAGTCGTCGTTATAAATCATCGCCAGTACGCCGTCGAGTTCCTCGGTCAGGAATTGGATCTCGTCGGTCAGATCCTGCTTGGGCAGTGCGTACTGGTTGTAGTCGGTCGAGTCGAGAAAGTGCAGGTGCGTTGCGTCGCTGTACATGTACTTCACGGCGCGCCGCTCGAAATCGGCTTCGTCCAGCGATTCACCGCCGCGCAACGTAATGTCGACCTTCTGCTTCGTGATCAGGTTGCGGGCCCGATACTTGTAGAACGTGGCCGCGCCGCGGGCCGAGGGCGATTGCACGCTGATCGTTTCGACGATGCAGGGGTTACCGTTGAAATTGACAATCGCTCCGGTCTTGATTTCCTTGGCGAGCATGGGCCGATAAACTCCTCCGGTTTCTTATCTCGTTTGGGCCGTCCGATCCCTCGTTACAGCCCCCTTCCACGCATTATAGCACGGTACAGGTCTGCGGATCGACGGCGATTCCTCCGGTCAGTTCGCCGAGTAGCTCAAGTACCGAAAGCAGAGCGCCGGGATTGAGCATTTCCAACTCTTCCGGATCCTCCGAATCTTGCGGCTCCGCATCGGTATCGGCGGTGTGTTCAAAGTGCAAGACGTCGAACCGGGCGTCAAAACCGCGAATCTTTGTCAAGATGCGACGTTCCTCGTCGGTCTCCGCGCTGGCCTGCATTTCATCCAGCAACACCGTTCGCTGTTCGAGGACTTCTTCACCGGTCAGGTAGCAGATATCCAAGGCGGCGAAATCGTCGGGCGCCAAGACCGAAATCGATTCGATCCGCTTGTCTTCGTCGGCCGTGAGGTTGGTCAGCACAAACCCCTTTCCGAGGCCCTCCAGAGCCGCCTTCAACTGGTCGATGATCGGACGCCGGCCCGACTCGAACAGCACGAAATAGGTCTCTCGCCACGTGTACCGACCGTTTTCAAACATCGACATCGCCGTACCTCCGTTTCCCCCCCAAGACAGCAATCCCCCAGTCCCTAGTGCCCCTAGTCCCTAGTCCCTAACTCCACCGATCGTCGGGCAGCCGCCTCGACGGCCCCGATCAGTGCCGCTCGCAGTCCGCCCGACTCCAGCGCGGCGATCCCCGCGATCGTCGTTCCGCCCGGGCTGGTCACCCGATCCTTCAACGTGCCCGTGTGCTCACCGGTGGCCAGAACCATTTGGGCCGCGCCGCGGACCGTCTGCGCGGCCAGGGCGGTGGCGATGGGCCGGGGTAATCCCATTTTCACGCCGCCGTCGCTCAGCGCCTCGATCACCGCGAAGACAAACGCCGGCCCGGAACCCGAGAGCCCGGTCACGGCGTCGAGCAGTTTCTCCTCCACCGCGAACGCCTTCCCCAGCGAACCGAGGAGCCGGTTGAGCGCTTCGGCCTCCTTGGCCGACACGCCTTCGCCCAAGCTGTACCCCAGCGCGCCTTCGCCGACCAGGCACGGCGTGTTGGGCATGACGCGCACCAGCTTCTCGCGGCGGTCGAGCCCTTGGGCCAGTGCCTCGAGCCGAACACCCGCGGCAATGGAGACAACCAGCGTATCGGGCCGGATCGCCCCCTTCAACCCGGCCAGCACGGGCGACAGATATTGGGGTTTGACGGCCAAGATGAGCAACTCGGCGGCGGCAGCCACCTCGCGATTATCGTCCGTGACCCGGCCACCCGTCGCCTCGGCGAAGCCAGCCCGGGCGTCTTCCGACGGATCGCTGGCCCAGAGATCCTCCGCGGCGACTATCCCGGCCTCGACGAACCCCCGCCCCATGGCCGTGGCCATTTGTCCTGCCCCGATGAATCCGATCTTCTTCCACGCCATGGGTTTATCATCCGTCATCTAGTTTCCCCGGCAGACCTCTCCCATCGCCCCATGCTACGATAATCGGCCGCTGGGAACAATGCCCCGGGGTACGCCGAAATAGCTGGGTGGCACGAAACACCAAACCTATCCGGAGGATGGGTTGCCTCATTCCTTGGTAGGGGTAGGGAGGGCTGATGGTCGCCGCCGCGTCCACGGCATGGGTCTGGTTTGTCACCGTGGGCGTACCGCGCGATTCGATCTTCCGACCGATCGCATCTCGTCCGCCGGGACCTCGGCGTCACTTGGGCTTCGCCCTTCACTCGCAAGGACACAGTCACCTTCGGTTACAAAGTACAGACCCTACTCTGACGGGAACTTCCCCTCACTAGGGGCATTCAGCAATCGTCTGCCCCTGGCTAAAATGAGGGGTTCTACTGACAGCCCGTTTTCTCCGCATCCGTTCTGGGAACGAAAAATGTACTCACCCGCTCATCTGATCTCCAGTACGCAGGTCCCCTGCTACGCGTTTCGCTCCAACACCGACGTGGCGCGGCATGTCGCGGGGATGATCGCCAATACGGTCCGCGAGCGGAATTCGTTTGGCCAGCAGGCCGTTTTGGGGCTGGCTACCGGATCCACCCCGGTGAGCGTCTACCGCGAACTGATCCGTATGCACCGCGACGAAGGGCTCGATCTGTCGCGGGTGGTGACCTTCAATCTCGACGAATACTACGGACTGGCCGCCGACCGGTTGCAGAGCTACCACCGCTGGATGAACGAGCACCTGTTCGACCATGTGAACATCCCGCGGGAGAATATCCACATTCCCGACGGCACCGTACCGCTGGCGCGGGTCGCCGAACACTGCCGGGAGTACGAGGAAGTGATTCGCCGGGCCGGGGGGATCGATCTCCAGTTGTTGGGCATCGGCCGCACGGGACACGTCGGTTTCAACGAACCATTCAGTACGCGCGGTGGCCGTACCCGGCTGGTCACCCTCGATCCGATTACCCGCAAGGACGCGTCCTCCGACTTCTTCCACGAAGAAAACGTCCCCACCCAGGCGTTGACGATGGGTCTGGGCACGATCCTCGAAGCGCGAAAGATCGTGCTGATGGCCTACGGGGAGAACAAGGCGGGGATCGTTCGCCAGGCGGCCGAAGGCCCGATGAACGAGCGGGTGCCGGCCACGTTTCTGCGGGATCACCCGGATGCCTCGTTCTTGCTCGATGAAGCGGCGTCGGCCGACCTGACGGCGGTCGCCACCCCCTGGCTGTTGGGTACCGCCGAGTGGACCGATGAGTTGATCAAGCGGGCCGTCCTCTGGCTCTGTGAACAGGCGGACAAAGCCCTGCTGAAACTCGACGGGGCCGACTTCCGCCAGCACGATCTGCACCAACTGCTGCGGCATCACGGCCCTTCCTCGAAGCTCGCCCATCGCGTCTTCAAATGGATGATGGATACGATCGAGTACCATCCGGCCGGTCGCGACCCGCAAAACGTCCTCGTCTTCAGCCCTCATCCGGACGACGACGTGATCAGCATGGGCGGGACGATTATCCGGCTGCTGGAAGACGAGCACGAAGTCCATATCGCCTACATGACCAGCGGCAACATCGCCGTGTTTGATCACGACGCCCAGCAGTTGGCCGATCTGCTGACGGAGGTCAACCGCCGCTTCCTCATCGATCTGGAGCGGACCCCCGAGCTTGAGTCGGGAGTCCACGAAGCGCTGGCCCGGAAGATGCCGGGCGACCCGGACAGCGAAGCCGTGCTACAGATCAAGGAGTTGATCCGCTGGAGCGAAGCCAAGGCGGCAGCCATCGTTTGCGGTTGCAACGAAGAACACCTCCAGTTCCTCAATCTGCCCTTTTATCAGACCGGTACCATTGCGAAGAAACCGGCGACGGCCGAAGACGTGCGCATCGTGCGCGAGTTGATCGAGCGGGTCGGTCCGGGGCAGATCTACATGGCCGGCGATCTTTCCGACCCCCACGGAACCCACCGCGTCTGCGCCGAGGTCATCTTCCAGGCCTTGGCCGAAATCGAACAGGCCACCGGCGACCGGCCCGAGGTGCTGCTCTATCGGGGTGCCTGGCAAGAATGGGACCTCGACGTCATCGAAATCGCCGTGCCGCTGAGCCCCGCCGACTTGAAGAAGAAGAAGACGGCCATCTTCCGGCACGAGTCGCAGAAAGACTCCGCCCTGTTTCCCGGCCCGGACGACCCGCGCGAGTTCTGGAAGCGGGCCGAGGATCGCAACCGCCACACGGCCGACCTGTTCAACCGCACCGGACTGCCCGAATACTACGCCATGGAAGCGTTTGTCCGCTGGAAGGGCCAGTCGCTGTAGCCCTGGACGACTCATAACCCAATCGTAACCCGAAGCGTAAGCGAGGAAGGGACAGCGAAGTCCCTCGCTTACGCTTCGGGTTACTATGACACACTCCGCCGCCAACCCCCCCACTCCTGAATAGTCCGGGCCAGCCGGTCCCGAAAAGGAGTCCGAGTCCAACCGATGTTTCGCACGGCCGATACGCCAACTCAACCTCCGCTGCCGCTGCTGATCACCGGGATCGCCGGGGTGGCGGGGTTCAATGCGCTGCATTATTTCCAGGCGAAGTACCCGGGACGAGTGGTCGGGATCCGGCAGAAGGACAAGTGGAACCTGACCGGGCCGGGTATCGTCGGCTGCGATGCCGAGGATCGAGAGGCGGTCGCCCGGCTGTTCGATCGGTATGGCTTTCGTTCGGTCTTGGACTGCGCGGGCAATTGTGCATTGAAGCCCTGTGAATTGCGCCCCAAGATGGCCTGGACGGTCAACGTCGAGGGCGTGCGCAGCCTGCTGGAACAGACCACCCGGCGAGGTGTCCGGCTGGTTCATCTGTCGATCGACCTGGTTTTTTCGGGCGACGGGCGGGGTGGGTACTTCGAGGACGACCCGACCGACCCGGTCACCGTCTACGGCAAGACGATGGTTGCCGGCGAGGAGGCCATCGGTGAGGCCGACCCGGGGGCGTGCATCTTGCGGATTTCGCTGCCCATGGGGGTCAGTTTCAGCGGTCATGCCGGGGCCATCGACTGGATCGCCTCGCGATTCAAGCAGTCGAAACCGGCCACGCTCTATTTCGACGAGATCCGCACGCCTACCTACACCGACTGCCTCAACGAGGTCTGCGAGGCCATGCTGGGGGGCAACTCCTCGGGCGTGTTCCATGCCGGGGGGCCGCGGCGGCTGAGCCTGTACCAGATCGCCCAGATCGTCAATTGGGCCGGCGGCTACGACCCGGATCTGCTGATGGGATGCCCGCGGATCGAGGCCGGGCCCATGCCGCCCCGGGCGGGCAACGTGACGATGGACTCGCGCAAACTGGCCGGAGTGCTGGGCGGCGAGCCGTTTGCCCCCTGGCCGCTGGACGAGGCGTTGGTGCCCACCGACCGCCAGTGGCATCGGCAGCGTGGTCCGGGCTGGCCCGGTTCGCCGGAGTACCTGCATCGGGTCCTGTGTGTCAAGCCGAGCGGGAGCGACTGACGATTCCCCAGGAGAGGCGGAGGTAATTTCTCCAGGAAAGATGGAAGTTATTCTCGCCAGCGGCACACAATCGGCTTGCCAAGAGAACGGCAACGGCGTTAGGATAAGGAAAAGCCCACCCCCAAGGCCTTCCAACCGCTCGCCACGATGCAACTCGCCCGCGAAGAATACATCGAGCAAGCCTATTTTTTCCGTGCGATGCACGAACGGATGCAGCAGAGTCTGTCGACACAGGACCTGCTGGACGGACTGAAGCACGAGGTCCTTTCGACCACGAAACTGCCGCTGGCCTTGGATTTCATGTCCAGTGAGCTTCGCATGACCGGTCGGTTTGGCACCGCAATGGCCTGGATGAACCACTATTTCACGCCCTTTCAGACCTACGTGATCCGTGAGGCGGAGAAGGATGTGGGGCGGTTCGATTTCCGGGTCGGTCTGGAGATTCTGCAGCGCGAGGCCGAGTACCGCTCGGAAAAGGTCAGCCCCCAGGGGATTTTCCTTTACGAGTTCGAGACGCTTTGCCGAAACCGGCTGAATTACGACCACGGGCTGGACGCCGTGGCGAAAGACCCGATCTTCGACCAAGACTGGAAAGGGTGGATCCGCAAGGTCCGGCAGCAGGTGGGGATCGTCGATTTTGCCGATCTGATCTACGTCCGCAGCGAATTCTACAGGAAAAAGTGTGGCGGGACGGTAGACAAGCCGATCCTCTTCGGAGAGAAAGAAGGGAAGATCGCCCTGGCCAACCGGCGGAAAGACCCGCTGTACCTTTTTTCGGCCCTGGGACGCCAACTCGGATACCCTTCGGTGCCCCGGCCAAAGCGGCCCGACGAGACACAGGAGCTAATTCCCGGAATGATGCGGCGTCTCGAACGCCTCGAACAGCGGCTGAAACTGCTGGAGGAAGAACAGCGAGGAGGGATCGACCTCACTCGATTCTACGGCCGCAAGAGCGACAGTAATTCGACCGGGTGAGGCCGGTTGACGACCGATTGCCTTCTTTGGCCTGCGGCACCAAGCAAGCAGGCGGAAAGAAGGAGGAAATGCCGAGAGTTCCTTACGACACGGCAAAGGTAGCTGCCCGCGGGCCGATCGAGCACCGCGGAGCCCTGGGTCCCCCTCGCGCCGCCGTCATTCTCGCCTGGGAAAATCAGCTCGTGCGGATGTCTCCCAAGTGGCCGGGCGAGAAATCCCGGACACGCAGGCTCCCGATCATGGCCGGGGCAGCCGTAATTGCCGGGATCCACGCACTTTCTTGTGCGGCGGGCGCGTTTGCCAGACTTTGCCGCCGCCGCGGCGCTTGGCACCAGCGTATAATCACCATGGCACATTGGACTTGCACAGAACGGGCGAAGCCAGAGCGATGGAACCAGAGGTAATCAACGGGATTCCAGAGACTAGCGTCGAGAAGAAAACCACCGATCTGGAATCGGTAACCGTACGATTCTGCGGAGATTCGGGCGATGGGATGCAGTTGGCCGGCACCCAACTGACCAACACGTCGGCCCTGGCGGGAAACGACGTGGCCACGCTCCCCGACTATCCGGCCGAAATCCGTGCTCCGCGAGGCACGCGGGCCGGGGTGAGCGGTTTTCAGATCCATTTTGCCGCCCGTAAGATCTTCACGCCGGGGGATCGGGTCGACGCCCTGGTGGCCATGAACCCCGCCGCCCTGGTGACCAACCTGGTCGATCTGGTCGACGGGGGAATCGTGGTCGTCAACAGCGACGGCTTCAACCAGCGCGAGTTGAAGCTGGCCCGGTGCGAGACCAACCCGCTGGAAGATGGCACGCTGGACAGCGTTCGGGTGTTCCAGGTGGAGATGACCAAGCTGACGCGACTTGCGGTCGACGGCTTGGGGTTGACGGCGAAAGTGGCCGATCGGTGCCGAAATTTCTACGCCATGGGCTTGATCTACTGGCTCTACGACCGGTCGACCGAGCCCACCGAGCGGTATATTCTGGAGAAATTCGGGCAGCGGCCGACCGTGGCCCAGGCCAATCTTCAAGCGTTGAAGGCCGGTTACCATTACGGCGAAACGACCGAGGCGTTTGCCGCCCGGTTCGCGGTTGCCCCGGCCCCCCTTCCGCCGGGTACGTACCGAAACGTCACCGGCAATCAGGCCTTGGCCTGGGGACTGATGGCCGCCTCGCATACCAGCGGCTGTCCGCTGATCTACTGCACCTACCCAATCACGCCGGCCAGCGACATCCTCCACGAGTTGGCCATGCGGAAGAACTTCGGGGTGCGAACGATCCAGGCCGAAGACGAGATCGCCGCGATGACCGCCGCCATTGGGGCCTCCTTTGCCGGAGCGATGGCGGCCACCGGCACCAGCGGCCCCGGTTTGTCGCTCAAGGCCGAGGCCTTGGGACTGGCCGTCATGACCGAGTTGCCCGTGATCCTCATGGATGTACAACGTGCCGGCCCCAGCACCGGCCTGCCCACCAAGACCGAGCAGTCCGACCTGAACATCGCCCTGTTCGGCCGTCACGGAGAGTGTCCTCTGCCCGTGCTGGCGGTGCGTAGTCCGGGCGATTGTTTCGACGTCGCCCAAGAAGCCTGGCGGATCGCCACCCGCTACATGACGCCGGTGATCATTCTCAGCGATGCTTACGTGGCCAACGGCTCGGAACCGTGGCGCATCCCCGACGTCGCCGACCTGCCGCCGATCCACGTCGAGCATCCGCCCGGACAAGAGGAGGGGGGGGAGCCGTACCAGGCCTACACCCGAGACGCACGGCTTTCCCGGCCGTGGGCCATTCCCGGAACCGTCGGTTTGATGCACCGGATCGGAGGATTGGAAAAGGACGCCGTCACCGGGGCCGTCAGCCATGACGCGGCCAACCACCACGAGATGGTCATGTTGCGAGCCGAGAAAATCGCCGGTATCGCCCAAGATATTCCGCTACAGGAAGTCGACGGACCGGAAGAAGGCCCCTTGCTGGTGATCGGATGGGGGGGGACCTACGGAGCCCTGGCCACTGCGGTCGGGCGCGTGCAGCGGACCGGTGCCGCAGTCGCCTTTACCCATCTCCGCTACCTCAACCCCCTGCCCGCCAATTTGGAAGAGATCCTCGGCCGATACGATCGCGTGTTGATCCCCGAACTGAACCTGGGCCAACTTCGCCGCTATTTGCTCGGCCAATTCCGGTTCGAGGCCGTGGGATTGAACAAAGTGGCCGGTCGTCCGTTCATCGTTTCCGACGTCGTTCGCAAGATCCAATCCCTGCTGAAATGACTGTGTCATGATCTCCGATAAATCTGCTCCATCGGCCACGCCGGCCCCAGAGGTCGCGCCGAAGGCCAAAGATTACGCCAGCGAACAAGACGTCCGCTGGTGCCCCGGCTGCGGCGACTATTCAATCCTCGCCCAGATGCGGAAGGTGATGGCGGCGCGCCAGATTCCCCGCGAGAAGATCGTCTTCGTCTCGGGGATCGGCTGCTCCAGCCGATTTCCCTATTACATGAACACGTACGGCATCCACTCGATCCACGGCCGGGCGCCCAGCGTGGCCCTCGGGATCAAGGCGTACAAGCCGGAATTGAGCGTTTGGGTCATCACCGGCGACGGCGACGCGCTGAGTATCGGCGGCAACCACCTGATCCACGCCATCCGCCGCAACCTGGATATCAACATCATCCTCTTCAACAACCGCGTCTACGGGCTGACCAAGGGCCAGTATTCGCCCACCTCGCCATTGGGCAAGGTCTCGAAAAGCTCGCCCATGGGATCGATCGAAAACCCCCTGAAGATCCTCTCCGTGGCCATCGGCTGCGAAGCCTCGTTCGTCGCCCGAACCGTCGACGTCAATGCCAAGCATCTCAACATGGTGCTGGAACGGGCGGCCACGCACCGGGGCACCGCCTTCATCGAGGTCTACCAGAATTGCGTCGTCTTTCACGACGGGGCCTTCAGCTACGCGACCGACCGCGAGACGAAGGAAGACAACACCCTGGCCCTGGAACACGGCAAGCCGCTGGTCTTCGGCGCCAACCGGGACAAGGGGATCCGCCTCAATGGCATGGAGCCGGAGGTCGTCTCCTTGGGAGACAATTTCACCGAGGCCGATCTGATGGTCCACGACGAGCAGGCGACCCGGCCGACGCTGGCGTTGATGCTCAGCCGAATGCGCCAGCCGGATTTCCCCGAGCCCATCGGCGTCTTTCGCGCCGTCACCCGCCCCCGCTACGACGTGATGATCAACGAGCAAGTCGAAGAGGCCAAGGCCGCACAAGGCGAGGGGAATCTGGACGAACTATTCCACTCCGGCGAGACGTGGGAGGTCGGGTGAGGGGCCTAAGTTTAGCCTACTTCACCACCAAGTCTACCTCGCACTCGAGAACGGCTAGCAGGGCCATTAACTGGTCGAGCGATTTCTTGTAGTTCGTCTGGTCGAGCAGGCGGTAGAACTGGGCCGGAGAAGTTCCCAGGCGGCGTATCAACTCGCGTTTGCTCAACGGGCTGCCCTGGACCCGTTCTTGCGCGGCCAACGTGAGTTTGTACAGCAGCAGATCGCGCATGTAGCGAGGATCTCGATTGTACTCCAAAACGTGGTCGATGTGTATCGTTTCCTCGTCGCCCGATTCCAACACGTAGGTGAACGCCTCGCCGCCGAGTTCCTTGTCGACCGATACTTCCATGACGGGGTTTTCTTTTGATGGCCGCACCTCAAGTCTGGCGTACGGGAAGAGATACCGCTTGCCATGCGTGGCCACCTCGAAAGCCTTCCTTCGATTGTTGGGTATGACTTTCCTGATCTTCATAGCCGGCCCTCCTCCTGGAGTTCGTCGATCAGCTCCAGAATCCTTCTTGTTGCCTTTCCGCTCATGGCCACGCCGTATCTTAGTCATCGTAAATGTTACCTCACCTGGTAACGGATGTCAAGATTGGCGGAAGAAGCCCGCCTCAAACCCACCGCACCGGATCGCGCTCCGCTTGGCTGGCCCAGACGGTCAGGTCGGCGAATTGCTCGGACAATACGTCGGCCAAACATTCCACGGCAAAGCGCTCGCTGGCAAAATGACCGGGCAGGAGAAGGGCGATACCGCGGGCCTTGGCTTCCAGACAGGTGTGGAATTGCGTTTCGCCGGTCAGCAGGCAATCGCAACCGGCGCCCAGCGCGTCTTCCAGGAAGCTCCCGGCACTGCCGCAGGCCACCGCCACCGTGCGCACCGGCCGCTCGGGATCGCCAACGGCGTGAAGATGCTCGATGCGGAGAAACTGCTTCGTTCGAGCGGCAAGTTGGTCCAGCTCCAGCGGCTCCAGCAGCGATCCCCAGCGTCCCGCGCCCAGATCGTCGTCGCCGATAACCAGCGGCGCGATGCCCTCGAGTCGCAGCCCCTCGGCCAGCCGCTGGTTGATTCCCGCCCGGGCCGAGTCGAAGGCCGTATGCGGGCTATAGACGGCGATCCGCGCGGCGATCAGGTCCAAGAGCATCCGGCCGACCGTCGTGTCGGTGGTCAGTTGCTTTAGGGGCAAGAAGGGCAACGGGTGATGGGTGACGATCAGATCGGCGCGTTGCTCGATCGCCTCGGCCACGCTCTCGGGGGTGATTGTCAGGCAGGTCATCGCCCGGGAAACGTCCCGGCCCCGGTCGCCGACCAGCAGCCCGACGTTGTCCCACTCCTCGGCCAGCTCCAAAGGCGCGAAGGTCTTCAAGAAGGCTTCGATCGTTTCCACGCGTTGCATGGCTATTCTTCTTCCTTGGCCACGAACCGGTAGTTGAGGACGCGAGGCCGGAGGACGTTGATCTCCTCGGCCCGCACGAGGATCGTCTTGCCGATCAGTTCTTTGCCGTTGGGAAGCCGATAGATGCGCGCGTCCTGCATGCGTCCGAGGCCCACAATCTGGGTCCTCTGGCGTTGGCGTCCGGGGGCAAAGAGTTGACATCGGAAAGAAACGCGATCATCGGCGTGGTTTTGGAACCGCTGTTCGACTTCGAGTTCTCCCGCTTCGTTGAGCCGGGTGTGGAATTCGATGGAGACCTGGCCGAGCCCGACGTCTAAATGCCGGTAGGCGCTAAACCGGTACGGTCGCTCGGCCTCCATTTCGAAATCGATGCGTACTTTTTGGCGACCGCTGCTGGCGTCGAAGGGGAGCACGATCTCCATCGGCGACTCGACGTCTTCGCCCATGGCCAGCTTGAATTGAAACGCTTCCGGTTTCAGATTCCAGGCGTCCGGCACGATCAGCCGGGCCGACCCGCCGACGCCCCGGTCGAAGTGGTTTCGCAGGCGTAGGGCATTGGCATGTCGCATACCGAACACGCTGGGCATTTTCTCCGCGGCCAGCGAGCAGTCCATGCGCCATCGCGTTACCGGCAAGCTGACTCCGGTAACGAAGGTCGGCAGTGGCCCGACCTGCAAGACCTGCCGATGGTCGCGGTCGGGCCTCGACATGTCGCTCCCCCAGAGCGTCATCTGCTTGACTTCCGCGCCCAGGTAAAGCACTTCCTTGACCGGCCGGTTGTTCCAGACGACCATCACCACGCCGTCGGCCCGGGCGAAAATGCGGTTTTCACTTCCCTCGGGCATTTGGATCGACCCGATATAGTCGGCCCCGGAAAGACACAGCGCCGCCGTTCGCCAGGGAAGAAGGAGTTCGCCGGGCGTGCCGTCCGGTTGGAAGAGCCCGCTGTCGGGATCGAACGGGTCGGGAATAAAGACGGCGTCGGCTCCGTGCATCTTGGCGGCCATCATTCGGGAAACCAGATCGGTGGCCCGAACGTCGGTCCCGTAGTCCCGCCGCGAAAGGGGCTTCAGCACGACCCATCGCTCGGCAGTGTCGCCGCCGGTGTGGCCCGTGGTGCCGATGGCCTGGAGATGACCGGCCAACTCCCGGTCGGTCAGCGGCGGGTCGACCGAAAGCGTCAGGAACCGCCAGGGGGAATTCTCACCTCCCTTGGGCAGCTCGGCCATCCAGTCCCATCCGATCCCCACCGTAACGTCTTGCCCGATCCGATCGAGTTCGGCTTTGACCAGGGCGATCTTCTTGGCGAGATTCGGATAGTCGACGAAGCTCGTGTCGTCGTCCAATCCCAGTTGCCACCAGCGCACTCGCGTTACCAACCGGGAGAACATGGGCTCCAGCGAGGGATACCAAAGGTCGGGCGCGGGGCCGAAAATCTGAGAGGCGTCGAGCGAATCGGGATCGCCCAAGTAACGGGCCACCTCCCGCGGCGGCGAGTTGAGCAGCCCCACCAGTTCGATTCCCTGGGTGGTGAGCCGTTCGATGAAGTCCATCAAACGCTCCACCTCCAATTCGCTCTTCTCCTCGTCGTACCAAAGAGGGTACTTGATCCGGCTGACTCCCATCTGGCCGATCAACTGGTTCAGCACGCGATAGGCCAGCGGCTTGTCGCCCCGCGGCAGGCTCCAGCCGAACTCGTTTCCGGCCGGACTGTGCGCGGTGCGGATCACCGCCAGCGTGACTTCCCGACGGTGCGTCACGTCTTGGCTGCCCTGCATTTCCGCTCGAACCCGATAAAAACCGCACTGCGAAATCGGCGGTTTCCAACTGACCGACCCGACCAGACCGGTCGGTTCGTCGGGATCGAGGGAGAGCATCGTCCGCCCACCGACAATTTCTCCAACGAGACGCCGTTCGACTTGGGCGAGTTGCCGTCCGTGAACGTCTTCCAGGATGAACGTCACCGGGGGATCCTCCTCGACAAACCCCGATGCCTTGCAGAAAACCTTGATCTCCGCCGGATTGGTGAAAACGTTGTGAACGCTATCGGCCTCCAAGGCCATACGGGGCAATCGTCCCAACCACACGTCGCTAAACAGCGCCGAGCCTCTCAAGTCGGCCCGCTCGCCGGGCTCCAGGTGTAAACCGATGACCGCGAAGCGAACTTCCTCGCTCGCCGGATCGATCGGCCCCAAGCGGAGCTTCGTCCAACCGCCCGTGTCCCGGATCTTCTCCGAAACGTACGCCTCCACCCAATGACGCTCTTTGTCCAGAAGAGTGATCGACACAAAGGCCGTGTCGCGCTGCAAGCCCTCGGTGCGAACGTACGCCTCCAACACGTAGCTGAACAGCGAGGCCACGGCGATCGGAGGGCTGTAGGCGGTCGCTCCCCCACCGTCCAGGTCGATACGCAAGCAGCGCTGGTTGGCCGGCGACATCTCCTCGGCGATGCCAATCTTCACGTAGTGGGGAAAACCGGGCCCACGACGTCGCGTCCAACCGTCGGGCCAGTCGTCGAAATTCTCGTCGCTGGCCTCGTTGAAGGAGCAATGAAAGGCCTGGATCGCTTCCGGGTAGCGCTGCCCGATAGGCGCTTCTGGACCGATCGCTACAATCAGTAGAGGTACTAGAATGTTCATCATCCGCCCAAATCCACGACGACCTTGAAGTGCACGCGCAGTACGTCACTGAGAGTATCGACCACTCAAATTACCCACTCTACCGCAATGAGCCGAAGCCCTACGACCCGAAGGAGTTGCTTGTGCCGGAACTAAAACTCAGCCTGTCCCTGCCTTCCATCGGATTTGGGCTGAAAAAGTCGCTGCCGATAGCATTCCAATGGGGGGTGCCGGCCGTGGAGCTTGACGGGCGTGGGGAAATCGGTCCCGGACGCGTTACCCAGACCGGGCTGCGACATCTGCGGAAAATGCTCGACGACTACCGGCTGCGCGTCTCGAGTATTTGGCTTCCAACTCGGGGGACTTACTACGACCACGAAGGACTTGACCGGCGAATCGACGCGACCAAGCGGATCATGCAGACGGCCAACTCGCTGGGCGCCCACGTGGTCGTCCTTCCCCTCGGCCGCATTCCCCAGGATGCCGACTCGCCGGCGCGGAGGCTGCTGATCGAGGTGCTCACCGACTTGGGCCGTCACGGACATCGGGTCGGGGCCATGCTGGCGGCCGAGACGGGCTCCTCAAGTGGCGACGAACTTGGCACCCTGCTCGACGAACTGCCCGAGGCAACGCTCGGCGCGGATCTCAATCCGGGCAACTTGATCCGTCACGGTTTCTCCCCCGCCGAAGCCGTGGACCGGCTGGGCAACGCGATCCTCTCGGTCCACGCCACCGACGCCACCGGAGACCGGGCCGACGGCCGCTGGGGGTTCACGCGGTTGGGCGAGGGCGACGCCGATTATCCCGCCCTGCTCGGCGCACTACACCAGCACGACTATCGGGGCCATGTTACGCTGGTCGCCCGCGAAGGGGAGCGGATCGAAGCCGATCTCGATCACGCGACGGCGTTTCTGCGGGGTTTCTAAGACGACAAC
>CAYUIQ010000205.1:0-16219 GCA_964444795.1 uncultured Planctomycetaceae bacterium | reverse complement strand
ACTGAGCATCTGGCGTACCTATCCCACCAAGGCCGGCCAACCGGCCCGGACCAAGATTCCCAGCAGCAGTTCGGCCTACATCGAGTTGGAAGTACTCGGCGAAGAGACCGACATTGTGGTGCCCTCGGCCGAGCAACTCGCTTTTCGCAAGGCCGTCCGCGACGCACCCAAGAAGCCCGAGCTGGTGAAGAAAGAGACCTGGCAGCAGACGCTCATCGCCAGCCGCGAGGCGATCTACGAGTGGGAAACACTGCAAGACCGGCTGGCCACGTTGGCCTGCGGGGCCGACTTCGGGGCGTGGTACGTGCTGGGACCCTTTTCGCCCAAGAGCAAGGAGGCCAAGAATATCGCCCGGTTGAAGCAGATCGATCTGGCCGCGCGCTACCCGGGCAAGGACGGCAAGGAGATCGGCTGGGTCGAACGCGGAGATCTGGTCGACGGGCAAGTGCATGATCTGGCTCGCTTGCCGGGCGTGGAGAAGGGCGACGTCGTCTTCCTCTGCCGGCCGGTGACTTTCCACCGCGAGTTTGCTCGTAGCGAATTGTACCTCGACGCGGCCACCGACGCCGGCTCGTTGCGATGGCTCCCCTCGGGAAAGCGGGTCAACTCGCTTCGGCCGGTCACGACGTCCCGCATCGGAAGCGAACTCACGGCCGTCGCCGGCGAGTATCAGTTTCTCCTCGAACTCAAAGCGGACGACGCCGGCCGATGCCGCTTCCGCTTCTCTCCCCAACCGGTGGCCGCCAAACCGGGCGCCGGCTCGGGCAGTGCCCGCATGAACCGTCGCCAGAGTCTCGTCACGCAACTCCGCGCGGAGTCCACCGATCCGATCGCCCGGGCGCAACTTCGCTGGGAGGGTGAAGACTTTCTCTGGAGCCGCTCGCCCCAAGAGAAGAAGACGATGGGCGATTGGGTCCCCGGCCACAGCGCCCCGTTCATCGAACCGAGATACCGGGCGGCGATCGAGCGGCGGCTAACCAAGCTGGAGGACGAGTTGACCGCCGACCAGGGCGTGACCGCCCGGGCGATCGCCCCCGTGAAGTCGCGCATCGACGCATGGATCGAACGGTTCCGCGGCACGATCGGCGATGAGCTCGACCCCGTCGCGTTACGCGCGAAGTACTATCAGTTGGCGGCCGTACAGGAAATGCTTGCTTCCTCGGGCCGGGTCCGTTCGCTGCGGCTGGCGGTGGAAGACCAGCGCAAGACGTTCGGCAAGCGTTATCCCCGGGCCGGCGAGTTCTTCGCCCGGATCGACACACTGGACGGCAACGTCCGGGCCGCCTGGGAGCGGATCCTCGACGACGATTCGGCCGCGTTGGGAACCCTGGTGCAAACCAAAGGCGAACTCGACCGGGCCTCGCCGGAGATCCTCCTGGCCAATCCCGTGCTGGCTTTTGAGAAACTCCTAATGGTCAAAGGCAACACGGGTTTCAGCAGCAATTGGGGCGGTCCGAACAGCCTGGGCAGCGAGATGGTGATCCTCTCGCCCGTGCGGCCCGACGGCCAATTCACGACGATCCACCAAGGCACGGTTAGCGACATGGACCTGCACTGGGATGCCCGGCGGATACTCTTCTCCGACCGTAGCGCCGTCTGGGAGATCGGCGTCGACGGCACCGGCCTGCGGCGAGTCACGGCCGAGGATTCGCCGGTCACCCACTACGATGCTTGCTACCTACCCAGCGGTAAGATCGTTTGCGTTTCCAACGCCTGCGAGCAGGCCGTTCCCTGCACGGGCGGTCCGAACGTGGGCAATCTGCATGTGATGGACGCCGACGGCACCAACGAACGCCGCGTCACCTTCGATCAGGATCACGACTGGAATCCGGTGGTGATGCACGACGGCCGCGTTCTCTACACCCGGTGGGAATACACCGATGCGCCGCACTATTTCAGCCGGCTGCTGTTCCGCATGAATCCCGACGGCAGCAACCAGAAGGAATACTACGGCAGCAACTCGTACTGGCCCAACGCCACGTACTGGCCGCGTCCGATCCCGGGCCATCCGACGATGATCTCGTGCGTCGTGTCGGGGCATCACGGTGTTTCGCGGGTCGGCGAAATGCTGCTGCTGGACCCGGCCAAGGGACGTCATGAGGCCAACGGCGCGGTGCAGAAGATTCCCGGCTACGGCAAGAAGGTCGAGCCGACGATGATGGACCGGCTGGTGGTCGACGTCTGGCCCCGTTTCGCCGCACCCTATCCGCTGGCCGAGTCGGGTACGAATCTGGGGGGAGGGAAATACTTCCTCGCCTGCGTGCAAAACGACGCCGGGGCGAAGTGGGACGTCTGCCTGGTCGACGTCTTCGACAACATCACGCCGATCGCCACCGGCGGTTACATGTCGCCGATCCCCCTGGTCGCGCGGCCGGTGCCTCCGGTGATTCCGTCGAACCTCGACCTGCGGCGCCGCGACGCGACGATCTACGTGGCCGACGTCTACCAGGGGCCCGGCCTCAAAGGCTTTCCCCGCGGCACGGTAAAGCAACTACGGATCGGTTCGCACCACTACCGTTACGCGGGCAACGGTGATACCCGGGCGTCGTCGCTGGAAGGCGGTTGGGACGTGAAGAAGATCCTCGGCACCGTACCGGTTGAAGAAGACGGGTCGGCCCTGTTCACCGTGCCGGCCAACACGCCGATCTTTGTCCAGCCGCTGGACGCCCAAGGGAAATCGCAGCAGGTGATGCGAAGCTGGTTCTCGGCCATGCCGGGCGAGTTTCTTTCGTGCGTCGGTTGCCACGAGAAGCAGAACGCCGTGCCGCCGAGCAAATACACCACGGCCGCCATGGGGCGCCGGCCCTCGAAGATCGCCCCCTGGCACGGACCGGCCCGCGGGTTCAGCTTCGATCGCGAGGTACAGCCCGTGCTCGATCGCCGTTGCGTCGGCTGCCATAACGACCAGCCGTATCGCGCCGGCGATGCGGAGATCGCCACGATCGATCTTCGGGCGAAACGGCTGCACGGCGAGAAACTCACCGCCCCCGACCCGACCGCCCCGAAGAACCGTTTCTCCGACAAGGACTACAGCCCGGCCTATCTCGCGTTGCAGCAGTACGTCCGCCGGCCCGGCTACGAATCCGACTATCACATGCCCAAGCCGGCCGAATACGAGGCCGACACGAGCATGCTGGTGCAGTTGTTGAAGAAGGGCCACTACAACGTGCAGCTTACCGACGGCGAGTGGCGGCAGTTGTACACCTGGATCGACTACAACATCCCCTATCCGGCCAACTGGCGGGAAAGCCACCGTCCGCCGGGCGAGGATCAGGTCGTGCGGCGAGCCGAGTACAAGAAGCTCTACGCGGGCATCGACGACCGCGACGAGGAGCCGCTGCCGCTGCCGCCGATCGCCCGTTTCGAACCGCCTCGGCCCGTGAAACCCGAGAGAATCGAACGGCTGGTTGTCGACAACTGGCCCCTCTCGGCCGAGCAAGCCGCCAAGTTGCAGCAACAGGCCGGGGCGGTCGAGAAGGAACTCGACTTGGGCGACGGCGTGACGATGAAATGCGTGCTCGTTCCTGCTGGTCAGTTCGTCATGGGCGATCCCGACGGACCGGCCGACGAACGGCCGCAGTCGATCGTCGAGATCAAACGGCCCTTCTACATGGGTACTTTTGAGGTGTCCAACGCCCAGTACGCGCAATTCGACGCGCAGCACGACAGCGGCGTGATCAACGAGCGGTGGAAAGACCGCAGCCGGCGAGGCACGCCGATCAACCAGCCGGAGGCGCCGGTGGTGCGCATCTCCTGGCAACAGGCGATGGCCTTCTGCGATTGGCTTTCGGCCAAGACGGGCCGCCGTTGTACGTTGCCCAGCGAGGCGCAATGGGAATGGGCCTGCCGCGCCGGAACGGCCACGCGATTCTCGGTCGGGCCCTACACGGCCGGCGACTCCCCATTTGCCAACATCGCCGACGCCACGGCCGCGCAGTGGAACCACGGCCGGGCCGAACCGGACTACAACGACGGCGTGATGTTCACGGGCGAAGGGGGGCATTTCGCGCCCAACACCTGGGGCCTGTGCGACATGCACGGCAACGTGGCCGAGTGGTGTGCGTCGGCTTACAAAGCGTATCCCTACGATGCGGCCGACGGTCGCGAGAACCCGCTGGCGCCGGGCGCGAAAGTGGTTCGCGGTGGCTCGTGGAACGACACGTTGCGGTTCACCACCAGCGCCTCCCGCTGGCGCTACCAATCCTACAAGCCGGTCTACAACGTGGGGTTTCGTGTTATCTTTCCGCCGGAAGCGGCTGAAGTAGTGGCGGCTGCCGAGAGGGAGGAGTAGCTACGGTCGCCAGACCGTGGTTCAAGCCGCATTCCACCGTCTGACGACGGTGGCTACGATACGCCCTCCGAGCGAACAACCACCGTGCCGTCGGGATGAACCACCACGTGGTCGTCTTCCCGGATCGAGGCGAACGCATTGTCGTCCAGCACGATGATGGGGACCGAGCGGCTGTAGAGTTCGTCGGCGACGATGGCGCCCAGGGCGAGAATCTCGTCGGTGCGGCGGTTGATGATCGCTGCCGGGGCCGTGCCGGCGCGGATGCTCTCCAACAGGATCGCGCTGCCGGTGCTGGAGCCTCGGCCTTGAGGGAAGACAAATATCCGGCCCGTGACGTTATCGCCGGACCGTTCGTGCCGCCGGTCGATGATCTCGCCGGTCTGGGCGTTGAGCCCGCCCCAGAAGCTCAACGGCTGGCTCGATACCAGGGCCGCCCCCTCGGCATGGCCGGCCATGACGACGCGGCCCGTATGGCGGTGCTCGGTCATAACTCCTCCCGGCAGACACGTCCCGCGATGGCCGACCGCACACACTCGGCCATGGTGGCAAAGGCGACCGTCACGTCGAGTTCACCCGGCGCGTAGTAGGCACATTTTCCTGAGTTGGTCATCAGCACCTTCGTCTCGCGGGGAACCATGGGCGTGTGGAAGACACACGTATCCAGGGTGATCTGCACGCCGACCTCGGCCAGCCGCGCCGGCAAGTCGGTACGCTGGATCAAGGCGTTGGCGGTTTGGCTGGAGATGACCACCAGCGAGACGTTTGGGTGAATCTTGCGGTTCCCGTGCGACTGGAACAGATCGGCCAGACGGCGGAACTCGGCGAACGAGAAGTGTGGACATCCCAGCACGACCAGATCGAGTGGCTCGCCGTCGGCCGCCGACGAGAGATCCGCTCGGGCGGCAGCCAGTTGGTCGTGCGTAACGTCGACGACACGCTCGGGCGGTTTGCCTTGCAGGGCGTCGTCGAGCGTGGGCGCCTCGGGGGTAACCCCGACGGCGTGGAACAGGGCCACCGCGCCGGACGACGCGGCCGCGGCCCCCAGCGCCTTGAACTGATCGTCGGTCGTGTTGGTGGGAAGTCCTTCGAGGACGGGCACCTTGTTGCCGGCTAGCGGTCCCAGCAAATGGCCCAAGGCCGCGTAGGCCGATTCGTCCTGCCAGTAGGCGGCCGCCATTTCCGGCAGCCGCACGAGAAGTTGGCCCCGGCGATTAGCCGTCAGATGCAAGCCGTGCTTGGGCACGCGCCCGGTGATCGCGGCGCAGATGTCCATGTAGTCGGCGTAGCGGTTGGTTCGGGCCCCGAGCACCGAATTGGCGTAGACCACGGCGTTCGACTCGCCCCAGGCGATCTGTTGACCGAACCGCGGGGTGAGGTATCCCTGATAGGGTGCGCACGTCCAGGTGGGAATGCAGCCCATCTTCGTGTACGCATCGGCCTGGCGGATCGCGCGACCGGCAAAGTGCTCGTCGACGCCGAAATGTTGCCAGTTCTGCAAGTCCAGGGGACCCATGTTCAGCGTCGTGGGAACCGACACCCGGGCTCCGCCGGCGGCCAACTTCTCGGCAAATTCCAGGCTCGCGTTGCTGAGCAGCCCGCAACCGTCGATGTGTGCGGCGGTCACTTCGAGCAATTCCCCCGCCCCGCACACCTCGGCCATGCGCGCGAGGATGGACATGGCCATCCGGGCTCCCTCGCCCGAATCGCCGTCGAGTATGCGTTGGTCGCGGTCGTTGAGAATCATGGGTAGAGTTATCCTTTGCCGCCATTCTATCGCCGAGGGGCCATCTCCGGCAACCGGCCCGATTGACTATCGGGCAAAAGCGTTTACCATGTGGGGAAGATCATCCCCGAATCCGCCGTCCCCGGAGCCATAGTCATGGCCAAGAAAGCCGCCCCACGAAGAAAACCAGCCGCCGCACGGCGAAAACGGCCCATCGCAGTCGACGACCTGTTGAAGTTTCGTCCGGTTTCCACACCCCGCATATCGCCCGACGGGAGCCGTATCGTGTTTGTCGAAAAACACGTCGGCGAGAAGAACCAGTACGTGACCAATCTGTGGATGGTTGACACCACCGGCGGGGAGCCCCGACAGTTCACCTCCGGCAATCGCGATCGCGCGCCGCAATGGTCGCCCGACGGATCGCAAGTCGCGTTGGTTCGCGCCGAAGACAAACGTTGCCCCCAGATCCATCTGCTCCCCGCGGCCGGCGGCGAAGCGGTGGCTCTGACCACATTTCCCGAAGGGTCGCTGGGCGAGTTCCGCTGGTCGCCCGACGGAAAGCTGCTGGCCGTAAGCTTTCGCCCGCAACACGCCGAGTGGACCCAGGAGGCGGAGAAGACGCGAAAGGAAACGGGAGCCAGCGAGCCACCCCGGGTGATCGACGATTGGTGGTATCGCTTGGACGGCGACGGCTATTTCGGCGCCCAGCGCTACGCGCTCTATCTGGTCGACGTGGCGACGGGCGAGCACCGCAAGCTGTACGCAAAAGACACGATGGGCGGGTTCAGCTTCGATTTCTCTCCCGACTCGCGTCAACTGGTCGTGGCGACCAATCGCGACAAGAAAGCGATGATCCGCCCCTGGAAGGACGAACTGCTGCGGATCGACGTGACCACCGGCCGCGCCGTCGGTATCGACGGTCTGCCCGAGGGTCCCAAGACGTGTGTTCGCTGGTCGCCCGACGGCAAGACGATCGCCTACGCCGGCCGCACCGGGCGCGACGGCAGCTATAGTGTCGAGAATCTGGAACTGTTTGTATGCCATCCGACGCGCGGGGCGGCGCGAAGCCTGACGGCCAAGGGGGATCATTGCCTGCTGGCCGTTTCGATTGGCGATACGTCGGAAGCGGCCTTTGCGCCGGCGCTGGAGTTTGCGCCCGACGGCTCGCGGATCTATTTCCGCTTGGGCATCCACGGCGAAACCCACGTGGCGTCGGTTCCCACCGGCGGCGGACCGCCCGCGATGCATACCCGTGGGGCGCTCGACCTGGACATGGGCAACCTCTCATCCGACGGAAAGCGGATGGCACTGACCGTGGGCACGACGACCAAGCTGGGCGAAGTGGCCGTGGCCGAATGTTCCAGAAAGCGTTTTCGCACCAAGATACTGACCGACCTGAACGGGCCGCTGTTGGCGCGGCGAGAAGTCGTCGCGCCGGAGTCGCATTGGATCGAAGCGGAAGACGGCCACAAGGTACAGGTTTGGGTGATCCGGCCGCCGGGGGCCACCTCGCGACGCAAGGCGCCCGCCGTGCTGGAGATTCACGGCGGCCCGCACGCGCAATACGGATCGGGCTTCTTCCACGAATTTCAAACGCTGGCCGCCGCCGGCTACGTCGTCTTCTACGCCAACCCCCGGGGTAGCAAGGGTTACGGCCGCGACCATTGCGCCGCCATCCGGGGGAAGTGGGGAACCGCCGACTGGACCGACGTCCGGGCCGTCATCCGCTTCATGCGGGAACAGACGTTTGTCGATCCGGGGCGGATGGGAGTGATGGGGGGCAGCTACGGCGGGTACATGACCAATTGGACGATCGGCCATTGCCGTGATTTCGCCGCGGCGATTTCCGACCGGTGCGTGAGCAATCTGGTCAGTTTCAGCGGCAACAGCGATTTCGTCGAAGCTCCGGACGACTATTTCCCGGGCAATTCCTGGGACCGGCCCGAAGCCCGCTGGGAGCAGAGCCCGATGAAGTACATGGGCCGGGCGAAAACCCCGACGCTGATTATCCACAGCGAAGGCGATCTGCGCTGCAATATCGAGCAGTCGGAACAGGTATTCAGCGCATTGAAACTTCGCGGCGTGCCGGTCCGGCTGGTTCGCTATCCCCGCTCGACCAGCCACGGGATGAGCCGCATGGGGCCTCCCGATCTGCGCATGCACCGCCTGGAGCAGATTCTCGCCTGGTGGGAAAAGTATCTCGGGTAGCGTCCTGATCTAGCAGCCTGTTGAAAGAGTTGTGTGCCACTGCTTGCTTGCAAGCAGTGCTGTGGAGCCGAGCACGAAATCCGGCAAGAAGACACTGCTTGCAAGCAAGCAGTGGCACACATTCCGGCAGAGTTCCTTCTTTCAACGGGCAACTAGCTGCTCGATTCCAGCAGCTCGCCGAGTGTTGTGAGCAACTCGTCGTAGTGGGGTTTGGAAACCTGCGCGCTGGCGCCGACCTGCAAACCCTTCTTGACGTTGTCCTTCGAGGCAATCGAGGAGAAGACGATCACCGGCGTCTGGCCCATGACCGGGTGCTGGCGAATCTTCTTGGTGAAGCTCAGCCCGTCCATTCGCGGCATCTCGATGTCGGTGATGATACACGCCACTTTCTCGTGGAACTCCTCGGGGTTGGCTTCCTCGGTTAGCGGTTCGAGATAGTTCCAGGCTTCCTGGCCGTCGGCAAATCCTTTGAATTTCGTGTACCCGGCCTCCAACAGCGAGTCCTTGACCATCTCGCTGATGAGCTGCGAATCGTCGGCGAATACGATGGGCATCTCGGAGCGTTCGCGCGAAGTGACCTTGGGGAGATTGCCTCGTTCGGTATTCGTCGCACCGATACCCGTGGTGGCGCAGATCGATTCGAAATCCAGCAACGGAACCAGCCCGCTTTTCTGCCGCAGGATGCTGGTGATCGGCGTGGCATTTTCGCCCAGCTTCGGTGCCGGCAGGGTGTCTTTCCATGAGACGCGGAAGATTCGCTCGATCTCCTGCACGCGAAAAGCAATCTGCTGATCGTTGAATTCCAGCAACACGAGACTCTGATGCGCTTCGTCTTCGCTTTCGTCGCTCTCGTCGTAGAGATAACGCCCCAGATTGACCAGCGGGACCACGGCCGAGCGGATGTCGACCAGTCCGTCCACCGCCTCGTGACTGCGAGGGATCTGCGTGACCGATTCGATGGGAAGCACCTCCCGAACCTTCGCCACGTTGACGCCAAACCGGTGGCCGCGTACCCGAAAGACCAACACCTCCGCCTCATTGGTGCCGGCTTCCAACAGAATGCCGGTGTCCACGGCCAAAGCGTTTGTGGAGGATAGCGAGGCGGGAGAACCCGGCTTTGAAGAAGTGGGCGCTGGCGAACTGGGCGCTGGGGAACTCATTGGATTTCACTCCTTCGACGTGTTGTATGAGGTGGATTGCCAATCCTCGGCCGGCCCGCCTTAACCCCAGCCCCTGGAGGGGTAAACACGGGCGTTGAATGCTCACTCGCCGGCAGCTACTTGCCGTGCTGTCTGTGTTCATCGACCCCTGACCGCCCTAAGTGTTGACGGAATAGGGAATCTACGGTGACTAATGCGATTATCCACGCTGAGTTTTACAGAAATTCCGGTTGTCTGGCTTCCATGCCGACCGTGTGGAGTCGGGGCAAGTTCGACCGCGTGCCGCGAGGCCCACGCAAGGCCATGGCACAACAGGGAGACTCTTGGGAAGACGCTCACGGAGTCCACCTACTGCCGGTCGACAGGACCCTTGATCGGGGGCGCCGCAACCGGCCAGCCCGCCTCATCCCAGGTCAGAGGGCGAATCTGAAGTTTCCGCATACCCCGCTCTGCCGCATCGTAGAAGTGGTGGACCAGCCACGTTCGATCGCCCTCGACCAGCACCGAATTGTGGCCCGGACCGCGCACCGTGCCACCGCCGGCAAGCAGTTCGGTCCCGCCGCCGGCGAGCATCGGTTTTCCGCTTCGGTCGAGGTAGGGACCCTGCAATTGCCGGCTTCGCCCGACCATCATCCGGTACGTGCTTCGGGAACCTCGGCAGCACTGATCGAAAGAGACGAACAGATAGAAATGCTCGCCGTGATGTACGACGTACGGTGCTTCGATCGCCTTATGCACGGGCCGGGCCGCCAAGCTCAGCCACTCATCTTTACCCCCCGCGGGCTTGCCCGTCGAGGCGTCGAGCGGGCACATCTTGATCCCGCTCCAGTACGACCCGAACAACAGATACGCACCGCCGGTCGTGTCCCGGGCGACGTGCGGGTCGATGGCGTTGAAGTCGTCGCGGTTGGGGTCGGAGCGCAGGACCATCCCCCGGTCAATCCAACGGTAGTCGTCGCTGTCGGGGTCGAGCGTTTTGTTGGTGGCCAGTCCGATACACGAGCGGTTGGTGCCGAAACGGGACGCACTGTAGTACAAGTGGTACCGCCCGTTGAAGTAGGAGATATCCGGCGCCCACAGTCCCCGCACTCCGTGTACTTCCTGGGCAATCCACGGGGGAAGCCGGTCGAACACATCGCCCACGTAATGCCAGCGATACAGGTCCTTGGATCGGCGCATGCGGATTCCGCCGTCGGTGGAGAAGATGACGTACTCCCCGCCGCTTGTGATGATGCTCGGGTCATGTACGCGACGGATGTCGCCCGTTTGAGCCGGGGCATCGGTTGCCGCGGTGCCGACCAACGCGATGCACAAGAGCGCGGTTGTAGCGAGCACTGTCGCATTGGGGTACCTGGGATCGGACGGCGAGCAGCGAGCAGGGAGCCCCCAGATCGCGTGCAACTGGGGGCTCGTCGCTCGCTGCTCGCAACTCGACCCCAGGCACCCACCGTTCAAAACCGGAAAGTCACTCATCCGTCGCCCCTTAGCAGTTTCACGTAGATGCCGCCGCCCAAGGCAACGATCACGGTCACGATTCCCACAAACGCGATCCCGACGCTTATCTTCGACGGTCGCAAGGCCGGTTCGTCGATGTGGCGGGTGACGCAATAGAGGTTGAACCCATACAGCAACGGCGCGATGGCCAGGCTGATCAGCGAAGCGCCGATCGCCAGAACTACCGGCCTGCCGACCACGAGCAGGGTCACACAAGCCAGCACGGCCGAAACGATCGCGAATCCGAAGTAAAGCCGGCTTCGCATCGCCGGGTCCGACTTTCCGGGTCGCAGCACGGCACAGCACCCGGAGAACGACCGCGAGAACCCGTCGATGACCGTGTAGGAGGTCGAGAACATCGCGAAGAACGCCGTGAGCATGAACAGGTGGTACATCCACGCCCCGAAGACCGACGTATAGGCCTCCGAGAGGGCAACGGCAAACTGGGCCCCCTTGAGTTTCTCGCCGTGAAGGTAATGGGCGCCCATGACGACAAACATCATCCCGGTACAGAGCGACAGCGCATAGCCGGTTCGCATGTCCCAGAGGGCCGTTTTCAGCCGGCGGGCGACTTTCGGCACGCGCCCGCCGTCGGTGGCCGTGTACGTCTTCATCTTCTCGATCGTCCAAAACGAATGCCAGACCGAGACGTCGATTCCCGTCGGCATCCAACCGAGGATGGCGGCCACCAGGATGATCGAACCGGCGGGAAGCGTTGGCACGACCAGATGACGCACGGCTTCCGGACCGGGGATAATCGGCACGAACGCCAACACGGTGGCCAGCGCCAGCACGGCCATCATGATCTTGTTGAGATGATCCAGCCAGGAAAAGCCCCCAGCCAAAAGCAGCCCGAGGATAAGCGCCGTCAGCGCCACGGAGGACCACTCGGGGTCGAGCACTTGCGTCCAGGTCGAGAAGACGCAACCGGCGATGTACACCACGGCGGCCAGCACGCCGATCCCCTGGACCAGGGTACCCGCGAGAAACACGATCGGGGCCCAATTCCTCGGGCCGGGAATCCGCGCGTATCCGTCGAGCAGATGCCGCCCGGTGGCCGCCGCATACCGGGGACCGAACTCGAAGGCCGGGTACTTCAAGAGATGCGTCGCCAGGACAAGCCAGAGCAGTTGGTATCCGAACTGCGCGCCCGCGTTCGGGCTATGCACCAGATGCGACGCGCCCACACTGGCCGCGGCCAGCAGGATACCGGGTCCCAATGCGTTCCACCACCGCTTCACCATCGCAGCCTCATTCTCGGGGTGTTTCTTCCACCGGATGGCCCGGCGTCGCGTCACCGGGGCAAGGCGACTCGATAGATGTGAACGGCCAGCGGGTCAAAGGAATCGGAAAAAGACCCGGCTCGCGTGGTGATCGTCCGGCCTTCGTCAACCACCTCGACCTCGCGGTCGGGCGGAAGACCTTCGACGGTGATCGCTGCCGCGGTCTGCTTCAGCCGCTCATCGTAGTTGACGGCAAACACGTAAAGCCGGCCGTCGTGCCATTTCGCCATGGCGCTGATCTTGACGTCGCCGTCGGCCCGAACGTGTACTTTCCCGCTCGGCTCCCGGCCGATGATCGCCGGGGTCAATCGGGTGATCTGGTCGTTGATCCGGCGGATCTCCTTGCGATTTGCCTCCGGCACGCCGAACTGGTCGTAGCTCGGTTTCCAGACATGGGTGAAATAGCCGATCCCGGTTGCCCCGTTGCAGATCGCCATCCACACTTCGGCGCGAATATGGCGGGGCGTTACGTCCGCCTGCTTCTCCAGCGGTCCGGTCCACTGGCCGCCCTTGCTCGTCTCGATCCACGCGTACACGGGTCGCCGGCCCGCCAACTCGGTCAAACGGGCCGTGGCATCGTTGACCAGATGGATCCACTGCGGCTTGTTCCAACCGTAGATCGGATAGATGTCGTAGCCGATTACGTCGGTCGCCTCGACGTACGCCGGGTACAGCGACTTGCGCTGCTCGTCGGTCCATTTTCCAAACTGCGGATGAAAGTACCCGGTCACCGTCATGAACACCGGCCGCGAAGGATCGGTTCGCTTGATGGCCCGATAGACCTCCAGGGTTTCCTCGGGTTGTGCTCGGGGCACATGGCGGGGCGGGGCGAGTAACACGTTGCGGCCTTTGGCGTCCATGGCCGCGATTTCGCCGATCGATCCCCATGCGTGTTGGCCGGGATGCGTCGAGCCGACGGTGATCTTCAGTTCCCGAAACGTTGCCGGCTTGGCCAGCGGGAATTTCTGCTCGCCCTTCTTCACCGCCAACGTCGCGGTCAGAATCTCCTTCGCGTCGCCATGGAAGGACACCTTCTTGGCTACGGCCAACCCGGGCGAGGTGGTCACCCAGACGGCAATGCCCTCGACGGTAACCGGTTGTCGGAGCCGAATCGTAAGGCTGGCGCCTTCCATTGGATCGAGCACCGACCAACTGTGCCACACGCCGTCGACAAGTTTCCAGAGCGGCGCGCCGCGGTTGATCTTGAGATCCTCGCCGGGAACAATTTCCGCATCGTTGACCTGCCGGGGCAGATCGGGTTCGTCGCCGTGGATGTAGCCGAGCAGACGGGAGTGTCCCTTGAGACGGTCGTTCCGTGGCATGACTCCATAGAATCCCGCTTCCTCGACCAGCGAGAGATACTCGGCCACGTCCTTCGTGCCACTGGAGCCGGGCCAGTAGCCGGCCACCGTATTCATGGCACATGCCTTGGCCGAGGAAAAGTTCTTCGCGTCCTGCAGCCAAATCATCAGCGGGAAGAACGGTTTTCCATTGACCGAGAAAGCGCGGTCTTTGATTTCGACGCGCTCGATGGGCGGCAGTTCCTCGGCCGTCATGCTAGTGCAAAGGGAAACGGCCGCCAATAACGTGAAAAGACGGATCGCGTGTTTCACTGCATGTCCTCCCGGTACTGTGGAGCAGGTCTTCGTTTCGCGGCCACGTTGATATTCTGCCACAACCGACTCCCCTACGTCACTCGCCCGCGGGGCCCGGCGGCAGATTCTCTTGTAGATAACGCGTGAGCAACTGGCGCAGGTGGCGCTGGGTGTTACTGCCCTCGCGGATCGAGTGGGAACGATTCGGATAGGCCATCATGGTAAACTGCTTGTTGTGACGAATCAACTCATCGATCAGCGCCTCGGTGGCTTGGTAATGGCAATTGTCGTCGCCCGTGCCGTGCACCAGTAGCAGATTGCCCTGAAGCCGATGGGCGAAGTTCAGCGGCGAGCCCTTGGTGTATCCCTCGACGTTGTCACCGGGAAGGTCCATGTAGCGTTCCTGGTAGATCGTGTCGTAATAGCGCTGGTTGCTCACCGGGGCCACGGCCATGGCCGTTTGGTACAGCTTGGGATACTTGAAGATGGCATTGAGCGACATCGACCCGCCGCCGCTCCAACCCCAGATGCCGATCCGCCGGCGGTCGACGTAGCTTCGCTGCTGGAGGACCTTGCGCAGCGCGGCCGCCTGATCGGCCGGCGCGAGGATGCCGATCTTGCGATAGGCCGCCTTGCGCCACGCACGGCCGCGAGGCGCCGCGGTGCCCCGATTGTCAAAACTCATCACCAGATAGCCGCGCTCGGCCAGCATCAGGTGCCACAGGTAGCCCTTGCCTCCCCAGCAATCCCGCACCGTCTGCCCGGCGGGCTCGCCGTAGACGTAGACCAGCAAGGGATACTTCTTGGCCGGGTCGAAATCCGAAGGCTTCATGCACCAACCGTCGATCATCCCTCCCTTGCCGATATCGACGCGGAAGAACTCCACCGGTTGCCGCTTCAGCCGGTCAACCTTCTTACGCAGTTCCCGATTCTTGACGAGTGTGCGCACTCGGGCGTGGCTGGGAAGTTTGACGAGATCGATCACCGGCGGCGAGCCGGACGACGACGTCGTGTGGATAGCCCAACGCCCGTCGGGCGAGATCCGGTAGCCATGCGAACCGGGCTGATCCTCCGGCGTCACCCGCTGCCGATCCGTACCGTCGAGGCGACAGCGGTAGAGGTAGCGCTGGGTTGGATTGTCGGGCGAGGCGGTGAAGTAGAGCCATTTCTTCGACGGGTCCCCTTTCCCCGAATCCCCTTTCCCCGAGTCCACGTGAAGCAACTCGATCACGTCGTAATCGCCGGGCGTGACCAGGTCGATCTTCTTTCCGTCGCGGGAGACAAGATAAAGGTGACGCCAGCCGTCGCGCTCGCTCTGCCAGACGAACTGCCGCCCGCCGTCGCGCCATTTCAGCGACCGCGTGACTTCCACCCAGGCATCGTCTCGTTCGGTGAGGATCGTTCGCACGGCACCCGTGTCCGCATCGGCGCGCATCAGGCGGTTGGCGTTCTGCAGTCGGTTGAGCTGCTGTAAGACGATGTCTTTCGACTCGGCGGTCCACTCCATCCGGGCGATGTAGTGCTCGCGCGGGTCGCCGGGCACCGCCAGCCATCGCGTCGGACCACCCTTGATATCGACCACGCCGACGCGGCAAGCCGAGTTTTGCTCGCCGACTTTCGGGTACTCAAACCGCTTGACGCTGGGGTAGAGACCGTCGGAATTGTCGATCAGCGAGAACTTCCGCACGCCGCGCGTATTGAGTTGCCAATAGGCGACGGACCGCCCGTCGGGGCTCCAACGAAAGCCGTCGCGCAGGCCGAGTTCTTCTTCGTAGACCCAGTCGAACGTCCCGTTGACGACGGTATCCGACCCCGATTTGGTCAACGCGGTGATGCGTTGCGTAGCGAGTTCCTCGACGTAGAGATTATTCTGGCGAACGTAGGCCACGTGGCGCCCGGTGGGCGAAAACTTGGCGAACATGAGCGTGGCCGGTTTCGCGTTGCCGCCCAGCTTGTGCAGTTGGCGGCTGGAGCGGTCGAGAACCCAATAGTCGCCGCGGCTCTTCTTCCGCCACACACGCTTGGAGCCGGTGTAGATCAGCAGCAGGGCGCCATTCTTCGACAAGGCATAATCGTCGATCGCCAAGGGTTCGGACTCTCCCGGCGGAATCAGATGCGCGGCAGGCACGAAGATCTCGCTTCGGCCCGTCCGCGGGTCATGCCGCACGATCTCCCGCCCACCGTCGACGCCTTCGGATTTCTCGACGGTCAAGTACCCCGAGCCGTCGTCGATCCATCGGGCCGCAAACTTCTCTTCCGCAAACTCTTCCGAGTTGTAGATGCGATCGATCGTCAGCGGTGGGGGAGCCTTCCTTGTTTCGGCCGCCAGGGATCCGGCGAACAAGAGAATTAGTGTCGGGCAGATCAAGCAGTTTACGCGCATCGGGTGCATCTCGTTGTTCTTGGGTGGAGAACTATGGCTCCGTCCTCGTTGTGATACCAAAATCCCGCCGGCTTGCCCGGCG
>CAYUIQ010000204.1:0-16281 GCA_964444795.1 uncultured Planctomycetaceae bacterium | reverse complement strand
GTCGGCCAAGTCGGCCGGTAGCGATTCGAGATGCTCGAAGGGTCGCACGGGCTCGGCCGGCGCGGCTTCGGCACCGTCCGCTTCGCCGGGTCCGTCGAAGGGCGCGTCATCGGCCGGTGCGCCGTCGTCGCCGAAATCGGGGCCCTGCCCGAGGTCGGGACCGGACGAACCGTCGCCTGGGGCTTGCACCGTTCCCTGGGAGCCGGTGATCGCCGGATCTTCGGCCGAGTCGAACGCGGCATTCGCGTCCTCGTCCAGTTCGGCAACGATGATGTCGGCATCGGAAGGCTTCATGTCGGCCGGAGCGCCGATGGCCTCCCAACGCGCATTGCGCATCTTCGAGATCGACCAGCTCTCTCGCACGGCGCCTTCCAGCCATAGCTCCGCGTCGTTCCAGTCCAGCGCGGCTTGGAAGTGGCTCCAATACAGCCCCGGGTACGACTCGACCGATTGGCCGAATCGCTCGAAGACACGGCGCAACCGCCCGGCGTGTTGGCCGGTGATGTTGCCCACGCGGCGGCTCCACGTCTCGTCGGAGTATTCTCCCACCGGCGCGTCCGCCTCGATCAGTGCCCGGCGCCACTGGTGAATGATGTGCCCCTTCTCCCAGTTGGTCGTGCTGACCAGATGATTCCAACGGCTAATGAATTCGGCCGACGCCTGGTCGCCGGCCGCTTCGTCCTGGGGCGGCGTTTCGTTTTGGGGGAGAGATTCGGCCGCGTTGGGTTGTTCGTCCATGGAGCGAGGTCCTTGCCTGTGGGCTGTCTTGAATGGGCCGAAGGGGCCGCCGGTTTCGCTGCCGGGGCATGGGCGGCTAGAGCGATGATTGTAGCACGCCGGCGGTGACTGCTTCCAGCGACGACGAGACGAATCATGGAGCCGATGGGTCGCGCTCGATGTTTTCCGGGCTTTGCCGCGTCTCGGCTCGATGGGCAGAGTCCGCCGACAGCGCGCGGCGTTGGGGAAAACCTGTCGACAGCGCACTTGCCCCGCCACCTGGCTCGATCGATTACTGCCGGGGGGACGGCGAGGCGGCCGGTGGCTCGAAAGCTTCGGCCGCGGCGGCCGGTGGCTGGGAAGCTTCGCCCGGCCCGGCTTCCCGGTTGAGAGTGGCCGTCTCGGCGGTGCGGGCGCGGACTGCCTCGGCCGCGTCTTCGGCAACCTCCGCGGCGATCTGGGCGGCGACCGGCGGTCGTACGACGTGAAAAATGAACAGCGCCCGAACGGGCCGCTCGCCATCGGCCAGACGGCCGAACTCGGTTCCCAGTGTGGCGTTGGGTTTTGCTTTTTCCCGATGCCAGCCCCCGGTTTCCTCCAGCCCCTCGGCTATCTTCAGCCCGCTGTGGGACTCACCGCGGAAATAGTGGGCTGGATCCGATTGGGCAGGCGATTCCGCTTCGGACGAAGCTCTGTCGGCCGGTTTCTTATCGCCGAGATCCCCCGTTTGGCCCAATCCCTTGACGGCATCGGGCTTGTGGCCCGCCACCGGTTGGGGCATGCGCTGGGGGCCGTCGACGTCGTGGATCGATTTATGCAGCCGGCTGTTGAATTCCACATCTTCGCCCTCGGCAGGTTCGGCCGGCGGCGTGGCCGCCGGTGTGGCCGGTCTGGGCGGCAGGACATCGCCCGGCTGCTGGGGAGTTGCCGGAGGAGCCGCCGGGTCGTTCGGTTTGATGAACAAAGGGGCTGCGCCGGGCTGCGCCGGGCTGGGCATCTCGGTAGGCGCCGGTTCCGGTGGCGCCGGTTCGGCAGGCGACTGTTCCGATGGCGCGAGTTCTTCCGGCGTCTTCGTGGGGGCTTGCGGTCGCGTTGTCGGGGCCGGAGGTGCCGCCGGTTGCTCGACTCCGGGCGGCCGCCCGTTGATTTCTCCCAACGGCTTGTCGGCCGGCGGCGCGTTGTCCGGGCTCGTTTCTTCAGTCGGCAGCGGGCGCTCGCCGTTTTGCGTGGCGGGATCGGTAAGCCGCAAGTCCTCCCCAAGCTTCCTGTTATCCTCAAGCGGATCCGTCTCGCCCAGCCCCGGGATCGCTTCCTCCCCAGGCATCGTGCCCATTCCGCCGAGCGCCGGCAGGGCATTGTGCCGGAGTTCGGTTCCTTCGCCGGCACCGGCCTCCGACTGGTCGGCGGTTTCCTGGGCGTGCTCTTCGGCCGCATCGTATCGGCCTCGCGCCGACCGGCGCTCGCCGTCAGCGTCGGAAAAGGCATCCGCCAGCGGGCGAGCCCTACCCAGGGGCCTGATGGGAGCCTGACTCTGGCGAGTTTTCAGGCGATCCTCGTCGACGTCGTTGGCGTTGCGAATACCCAATGCGGGAGCGTCCCCGGCAGTGCCACCGGCAGCACCTCCACCCATACCACCGCCGCCTTGCCCCCCAGCGTCGGACTCTTGTTTCTCTTCTTCTTCCACGCCGGCTTCCGCGGCTTTTTCGCCGGCGGCGGGGCCCTCTTCCAGTTCCCGGCGCTCGTCGAGTCTCATGTCATCGAGTCGGCCCCCTCGACGCAATGCTTCGTCCCGGATCCGATCGAAATCCGAATCCGACTCGCTGCCAGCCGATGATTTCGAAAACCGCTGCTGCCGGAGTTCCTCGGCGGACTTCTCGCGGCGCGGTTGACCGCGTTGATACGTGTCGCGACCGTGTACCGTATCCCCCGCCGTCTGTCCCGGGGTCCCCTGAACGTTGACCGACAAGAATGTTTCGGGGTGGCGGGCCAGATCGGTCAGCGTTGCCTCGATTTGCGCGGGCGTGGCTTCCACGGCCACCATTTGGATGGCGCTGTCCGAGATACCCTGGCGTTCGTTCCATTGCCCGTAGCCCCACTGCCGCTTCTGTCCACCGTCCTTGTAAGCGTACCGTTCGGCTCCGTCGATTCGGCCGTTTTCAAATTTCTTCTGACCTGCTTCTCGCAGGCTCGACGATCGCTCGCCACGTTCTCTCTCCCGGCCGTCGTCCTCCCAAACGATGCGGTTCTTGGCCAGCAGATTTCGGAAGGCGGAACTCTCGGCCGCTTCATGGGTGACGGTACACTGAACGATCATCACGCCGCCGTCTTGCTGCGCGGCGAGAAGATCACCAGAGAGTTTCCGTCTGGCGAGGAGGTCGCGCGCCGGGCCGTCCGTCAGGTTCGCGCCGCCGCGGGCCGAGTAGGCGAGCCCGCCGACATCGTATCCGGAGGCAACCGGGGGCGGTCCCGATTTCCCGTCACGAGTTGCACCAAGTTTCCCTTCGACCGCCGTGCCGGGTCCGGCCACATTTCCCGTGCCGTTGTCGGTCCGGGCGATGTTTCCCGAGCCGCTGTTGGGCGAACCGCCGGAGTTTCTCTCGGCCAGGCGTTGCGCCACGAAATCGTTGAACTTCGGCGTTTCCAGCGAGGAGCCGTCGGGCGATTTGCCGACGACGATCCGATCGCGGCCATCGACCAGCCCACCGTTGACCAGCCCGTCGTCATGGCCCGGTTTGCCCGGCGTGGTAGTCCCGTTGGTGCTGGTCAGCACGGATCCGTCGGTGACGCCCAGCGTCTTTTCGTACTTGCCCTTGTCCAAATCGTCCAGCGTCTTGAGTTCCGGTGTCTCGGCCGGTGCTTCGGTGTTTTCGCCTTGCGGATGCATGGCCATGTGCCGGTCGTCGGGCGTGTCGTCGTGTTCGCCCGTGGCGATCATGACCAGAATCGCCGTGACGACGGCCATAATCGACCAGGAAAGATTCCGGGGGCTGAGCCGTCTTCGCCAGGACCACCAGGGTTCGAGCGGACCGCCGATGGGCGAGGAGGCATCGCGGGAGGCCGGGCTGGGCAAATTCGCCGGGTCCGTCTGATCGGCCGGTCCGGAAAGAATCCGTCGTTCGGCCTGCCGCAAGACGTGTGGGCCGAGATCTTCGTCGAGCTTTCGCGACGGCAGGGCTTGCAGGCTGTTGCTCAGCGCGCGCAGTTCGTCGAGCAACTGGCGCGCGGCGGGGCTCTCCCGCAGCAGGCGCTCGACCTCCACCTCTTCGGCAGCGGTGAGTTCGCCGTCGAGATAGGCGCTGAACAGTTCGTTTTCCGGTACGTTCTTCATAACAAATCCCCAACGGGTCGACACGCTAGTCCGCAAAGGTCCGGCAATGTCAACGATCACTCAGTGGCCACAAGGCCACACCCAAGCTTGCCCGAACGGTGGTGGTTGGCTCCCTCTTCCTTCTTCCTTCAGCTTTTCTTACGGCAGTGTCATCTCGTCGCTTTAGGACGGTTCTTGTTGGAGCACCTCAATAAGTATATCTCGCAGTTGCAGGCGTGCTCGATGCAGTCGACTGCGAACCGTACCGATGGGTAGCTCAAGGATCTCGGCGATCGTCTCGTAGCAGCAGCCGTCGATCTCCCGAAGTACCAGCACGGCCCGATGTTCTTCACTCAGTTGTGCGATGGCCTGTTGTACTTGCTCGCAGCGTTCGGCTTGTTCGAGTTGTTGGTGGGCATCGGCACCGCTGGCGACCGGTTCTTGACCGGTGGTCTCGCGATTCCACTCGATCGACGTGGTCGGTCGGCGGCGGCGGCGATGACTAATGGCTATATTGAAGGCGATCCGGTACAGCCAGGTGTAAAAGGCACTGGCATGCTGGAAGGTCTCCAGCTTGACGAACGCTTGCACAAAGGCATCCTGGACAACGTCCCGGGCGTCGTGGGGGGTGCCGACTACGTGCAACACGGTGTTGTACAGCCGGTCTTGGTACTTCTGGACCAATTCCCCGAACGCCTGGGACTTGCCACCGAGCGTTTCGTCAATTAGCAGGGCGTCGTCATTCACAGCAGGCTCACAGATTGGGACGCCGCGGGGGTGCCGAAAGTTCCCACCGGTCTTGGGCAAACTCTTGGGACTACGCACCGGCCGCGGCAATAGTTCTCATCTTCCCCTTTTGGGGGTCGCTTGTCAAACCCTGAACCACCGTTGCCCAAGCTCTTGTTATCAAATCACTTAGGAAGTATAGAATTATTCCCCTGATGGTGCGGAGCTTCGTGCGAAGGGCGTGATCGGCGGACCGTCAGCAGGGGGGGAATCGGGAAAAAGAGACCATCCGTCCGGGGACGGGAGTCTTTCTTGGATAGATTCTCCCCCTCGCTTGATGGGCTGTATGGCGGTATCATTGCGCCGACGAGAAGGCAAGGCCGCTTCTGGTCGATTGGCCAATGCCACGACCGCCCGACTGGACGACTCGCGTTACCCGCGGCAAAACAAAACCACCGTCCGCTATTTCGCCCGCCTATTCCCCCGGTTCCAGGCAGTACAGGAACTTACCCGACCGTACCAGCAGACGGTTACGATCCACGGCCGGGCTGCCATCGAACCGACTGCCGTCGTCGAATTCTCTCACGGCCAATTGTTCGAATTCCGGCTCAGCGGCCAGCACCAACATTCGCCCGTTGCGTGTCAAGTAGTACAAGCGTCCGTCCGCCAGTACGGGCGAAGCATACACTTGACCGGCTCGTTCCAGCCGTTGTTCATACACGAGTTCACCCGTATCGGCTTGGGCACAATAGGCTATGCCCAGTTTCTCACTCATCCAGTAGAGATGCCCGTCGAGGTAAATCGGCGACGTCACGTTCGATCCCGTCTTGCTGGTCCACAGGCGATGGGTCGCGGTGACGTCGCCGCTGCCACCGGCCCGAACGGCCAGCGCGGCAGTCCCCGAGCGACCGCCGAGGTAATAGACGATACCGTCCGCGGCGACCGCTGTCGGGACCATGTACCAGGTAATGTCCGTCTTGCACGACCAGAGGGATTCGCCCGTATCGGGATCAAAGGCCAGCACGTCTCCGTGCCTGGCGATCACCAACTCCTGGCGCCCCGAATCGGCGGTAACGATAATGGGCGTAGTCCACGATTCGCGGATTCCCGAGGCCCGCCATTTCTCTTTGCCCGTTTCCCGGTGTAGAGCCACCACCGACTGGCTTTCCACACTGGCGTTGATGATCACCAAGTCTTTGTAGAGCAAGGGCGATGCGGCGGTTCCCCAGCCACTGGTGTTGGAGCCCACGTCGGCCTGCCAGAGTTGCTCTCCTTCGTGGTCAAAGGCGAAGACCCCGGTCTTGCCGAAGAAGACGTAAACCCGATCGGCGTCGGCGGCCGGTGTGTTGGCCGCATAGCCGTGGTCGCGGATGTCTTCCTCTTCCGGAAGTTTCGCCCCAATGCCCCGATCCCACGCAATTTTACCCGTATCGCGATGCAGGGCGATCAGATGCCGCTTGAGTTGCTCCAGGCTACCGCCCGGCTCGCCGGGGACAAAGTATCCCGTATAGCAGGTTAGATAGATGTGATCGCCTAAGGTGATCGGGCTGGATGCACCCGGGCCCGGCAGGGCCGTCTTCCAGACGAGATTGCTATTTGCGTCCCATGCCGCCGGCAGCCCCGTAGCGCCAGACACACCCATTCCACCGGGGCCGCGGAACCCGGGCCAATCGCCGCCGGTTGGTGCGGACTCCGGCTGCTTTGTCAGACCGCGGATATAGTCCTGATCGGCTTGGGAGAATATCGAGATGGCCACGGTGAACTCCCGGCCATCGTTCCGCTGAATGGTCACCTGCTCCCCGCTGACCTTCAGCACCCGAGCCTGAATCGCCCGTCCCTGCTGATCGCGGAACTCACGTGACTCGCCCTGCCCGTCGTTAGACTGGGCTCGACAAGACGCGCAACAAGAAAGACCGGCCAACGCCGCCGCAAAAACAACGCATCGAGCGATTCTGGCCATCACGAGCCTCCCGGTTCATCAAGGTCGGTGAAATGGAGAACGATGAAGACATTTTCTCGCAGCCCGACGGCGCCTCCTCGCGGTAGGTCGCACCGAAGCAACACAGGGATTATACCCGGGCCGTTCAACGGCAGCCACCCGAGCCGAGAGAGGTCCCGTTCCCGACATGCGGAATTCGCCGGGGGGGATAACGGGAACGGGAAGAGAAGGGATCGAGGATCATTGCCTACCGACTCTGCCTGGGAGCGGAAACGCCTTGCCGGGAGGTGCCCGCCTTAGATAGATCCACAGGGCGGAGGCCACGACGAGAATGCCCAGGCTTACCGTTTGCGAAATCGTCATCCGCGTCCAGACGCCGAGGTCTTCGTCGGTGCGAATGTACTCCATGAGAAAACGCGAGACCGGGTAGATCGTGCAGACCAACGCGGTGACTTCGCCGTCGCGCCGGCTCCACGGTGCGTAGGCCAACAAGAACAGGCACACAACCAACCCGTTGATCGCGCTGTAGAGTTGCGTCGGATGAACCCGCAATGACCCGGCGGCCGGCCCGGCGGAGACCCAGCGCGCGGTGCCCTTCGGCGTGGTGATCCAGAGAACCGTGTCGGCCTGCTCCAGGTTGAGCAGGATGCGCCGCGCCTCATCCACGGAGCCGACCGACTTGCCTTGCACGCTCTCTTCTCCCGGGCGTTGCCACCCGATGTTCAGGACGCGGTCGTCCGCCGCCAGCGTTTGTCGGCCGGCGGGCGAGTCCGGTTCGATTTCGCCGATGACGAGATTTCCCTCCGCGTCCTGGGAAAACTTCAGCCCATGGACAAACGCCTGGCCGTGATGTACCTGATGACGATAGGCGGGGCTATCGGTCGGGAACGTGATGGCCCAAGGCAGTTCGCACGTGCCCCCGAAGCAACAGCCGTTGGCCAGGCATCCGATCCGTCCGATGGCCATTCCCAGCATCAGGCTGGGGGCCATCAGGTCGCAGATGGCGAGCAGCGGCAGTTTGTGTCGGCGGACGAACACGATCAGCCCCAGCGCGCCGCCGATCATCGATCCGTAAACGACCAGGCCGCCTTGCGACACGTTGACCGTGGCGACCAGCGTTTGCCACAACGTTTCGCGTCGAAACTCGTCCCAATACTCCTGGATATAAAACAGCCGGGCTCCGACGATGCCCGGGATGATCATCCAGAAGACCAGCGCAAAGACCAGATCCGGATCGATCCCCAACTTCTTCCCGCGCCAGGCGGCCAGCAGGGCGCTGGTCACGACGGCCAGCATCAGCATGACGCCGTAACCTCGAACGGCCAGCCCCTCTTCATCGCAGAGCAACGGCAACAGGAACCAGATCACCCCACCGACCAATAACACCAGCGGCAGATATCCCCGCGTGTCCTCGGAAAACCCCTGGCGGCGCACGAGCCAGATGAACAAGCCCACGCTGAAAACGGCCCAGATGGCCAGCAGCGGGCCGAAGCCGAAATATTCCGAGGGGATGTTGAAGAGTGTGCGAAGCATGGTTTTCCACTATATAAACATGATTACTCTACCGGCGGTTCCAGTAGACAGTTGTCGATCAGCCGCGTTTGGTGGATCTTCACGGCCAGCACGGCAAGGGTTGGCTGTTCGACGCGAGCCACGCTGGCCAGCGTTTCCGGATCGACCAGGGCAACGTATTCGATCACCGCGTCTTCGGCCGAGAGGATCACTTCCCGCATCTGCCGGAGAATCGTTTCCGCGTCGCGCTGGCCCTGCTCCACCGCCCGCCGGGCCAGGCAGAGGCTCTTCCAGAGGACCAGCGCTCGCTGCCGAGCGTCTCCCGCGAGATACTTGTTGCGCGAACTCATGGCCAGGCCGTCCGGCTCCCGCACCGTGGGACATTCGCCAATGGTGATCGGCACGTTCAGATCGGCAACCATCTGCTTCACGACCCGCATCTGCTGATAGTCTTTGCAGCCGAAGTAGGCGACGTCGGCTCCGACCATATTGAACAGTTTGAGCACGACGGTGGCCACGCCGGCGAAGTGGCCCGCCCGACATTGGCCTTCCAGCGGCTCGGCCACACCGCCCACTTCGACACCGGTGGCGTGACCCGCGGGATAGATTTCTTCGGCCGCCGGCACGAAGGCGACGTCGGCGCCGCAACGGGCCAGCGCGTCGAGGTCGGCTTCCAGGGTGCAAGGATACCGGGCGAGATCTTCGTCGGGCCCGAACTGGGTGGGGTTGACGAAAATCGTCACGACCGTGAAACCGCACTGGGCGACGGATGCCTCGACCAGACTCAAATGGCCTTGATGTAACGCCCCCATCGTAGGAACCAGGCCGACGGACTTTTCCTCGCTCCGCGCGGCGGCCACCGCGCGGCGAAGTTCGCCGACGGTCGTGATTCGTCGTGGCTTGCCGCGTGTTTCGTCGCTCATGGAGCCGTCCGCCGGGTCTGCGGTGTGGGTCGAGCCCAGTTCTGTCGGCAATGGGCCGTCATGCCATCGCCTCGACCGCGGCCAAGACTTCCTCCAGGGCGTCCGGCGCGTCGCCACCGGTCAGATGGAGCACCGGCCCATGGCCCGGCGCGCCGGCCAGTTCGATGGTCGCCTGGTCAAGGCGGTCGATTACGTCGACCGAAAGCTTCTCTTCGCCACGGGGCCCAAGTCCGGCCGGCACGTCCAGCAGCACGATCAGCATCGGGCGGACGATTTCCCGCCCAGCCGTTGCCAAACGCCGCCGGAAAGCCTTCCGCTGCTCCTCCGGCAGCAACACCCGGGCAAGAGCCGCCGATTGGCCGAACCAGAAGTCGCTGACCACCAAGGCGCCTCCTGGCAACCAAACGTCTCGACTCGCGGCCAGAAGCTCGGCCCGCCGCTGGAGGAATTCTATCGCCGCGCGCCGTCCATTGCCACCCGGATCGGACGAGAATGGGCCCAAGAGCTTCCAATCGACCGGATCAAGCATCAGCAGTCCGGCCGTTTTCTCGACGATGCGCTCGGCCAAATGGGTCTTGCCGGCGCCAATCGGACCGGTAACCGCCACATAATGGGCCGCCGTGTCGAGATGCTCCAACAGTCGGGCAATCGTCCAACCGGTCGGAGGATGAACCATCGTCGGGGCAATCTCGACGGCGGGCTCCAAGACAAATCGCCGCCACGCCATCCGCGGGTGCGGAAGCGTCAAGAATTGCGTTCGGAGCGTCCGCCGATCGTAGAGCAAGAGATCCAGATCGATCGTCCGCGCCGACCATCGAGCCGCCCGAGTGCGCCCCAACGCCCGCTCGATTTCCAACAGTGCATCAAGCAATGCTTCGGGAGACAACGAGGTTTCGAGCAACGCGGCGCCGTTGAGAAAAGGGCCTTGGCCGGGCGGTCCACCGACGGGCGGCGTCTCGTGCCAACGGCTTACGGCGATCACTCGAACCGATTCTTGGCCGCCCAAACGGTCCACGGCCTGCCGCAATAGATGCGCCCGATCACCCGCGTTCGATCCGAGACCGACAAGACAGGCGGGCATGGCGAAGAGGCAAATGCTGTCGTGGTGGCGGTAAGGGACAAGAAAAACTGGGAGGGGCATCCATGCCCCGGCTTGGGCCGTCGGTTGTCAGTCCTTGTGTTTGCCGCCCCCCCAAAAGCATTTGCGATGAATCACGAAATGCGGAAAAGAACGATTCGGCAACGCGAGTGACGCCATTCTCCGCATCAGGCCGCCGTTGTCAAGCCGTTGATCCAAACGAGCGGCGGATTCTTGAGCTTTTCCAAACGTGGCAAGGAAGAACAGCGTGCCACGAATCGATCGGGGGAGACGATCAGATGCCCGCCAACGCCCACCCGGCCGTGTCGCGCCGGCCGCAAGGAGGATGCGAAGAATGCATGGCGTAGCGCGAGACACTCCGTCCGGCCAGTGCCTTGTACCGCGGCGGAAAGGGGACCCTCGGTGAACGTCCCCTGGTCGTTCGCCCTACGAAGGATCGATTCCCACCGCGGGCGCCGGCGTCGGTGGCATGGGGGGGGCCACCTGCGGTTGGCCGGGAAACGGTGCCGCGGTAGGTGCCCCGTATTCTGTCTCCGTTCCCATCGGAACTTCCGTGACCCGCGTGAAATACCCAACCGGCTCGTGTGGGGCCGCGTGCCACGGATAGTCGAACACGTTACGGTAGTTGTAGGGTGTGCGATAGTACGTCCCGTGAAACGCCGGGTAGCGATGCATGTGGCGGTCGTTGCCCGGATAACAGCCGTATCGCGGAGCGTAACACGTTTGCGGCATGGGCCCCCACTGATCGCGAACATATTCGTACATCGGATGTCGGCGGTGGACTCGGCATCGCCCCGTACTGCAAGCCTCGCATGGGACATAGCTGGCATTGCCGGCCACGGTGATCGAGTGTTCGGCTACGGGTGCCAAATCGGCCTGATTCTGGCCGACGACGACCAGCAGAGTCAATAATGCCGCGTGCATGGATGATTCCCTCCGGACTTCGGTTCAACGTCTTGCGAGGTGCTCTCCCCCCGCCATACGTATTGTTCTTGGTTTGAAATGCGTTCCCCTCGCGACGTCCCGCGGCCGCGGCTTCCCGATCCACGAGGACCGGAAGCAATCCGGGCACCCGTGGCGCAGCGAAAATCGCCATGTCTCAGTATGGTTCATCGGCACGCGGGAAACAGTCAGTCAAGTCGGATCCACACGAAGGCAAAACTTAGCACAGTTCTGCGGGCAACACCTAAACCACCCACCCGGACTGTTTTTCAGTCGTAAACACCTGTTGGCGCTCATGTTGCGACTATTTTCGGTCGCAAAGCCAAATTAACACTTGTTAGTTTAGGTATTTTGACTAGACTGGGTACTATGCGTTGTGCAAGCCGAACTGAGCCGCGTCTTGGGCTCAACGAGCGGGCGTTTGAGTCAAGCAGTCTTAGCGACCAGTTTTTGGCGACGGTGGGTGAGAATCTGGACCAAAGCGAGTGAGTTGCCCTACTTAAGAGCGAGCAATAACTCCCCGACTAGTTCTTTCAAGCACCCCATACAAGGGACTCTTCAGATGACTGACGGCCTGTTGATTCTCAGTGGTGACAGCAATTTTGTCCAGCAGCTTCGCGCGCAGTTTGCCGAGCAATTCCGACTCGTCGTGGGCGGATCGCTGGAGAAGGCACGGGACCGTCTCGAGAAGGAGCCGGTCCGGGCTGTATTGGCACACCTCAGCAGAAGCAATCTGAACGGGCACACGGTTCAGGAGTTTCTCCAAGAGCTTCGCGCGGCCACCCATGAAGTGCCCGTCTATGGAGTGGTCGACCAGGACTGTCCAGACGAGTTTCGCCGCCAGGCCAGCGAGCAGATGGAGGAGTGTTTGCCGGTTCCGTTGGATCTGGACCGCCTGAACTACATCCTGCGGGGAGGCACAACACCACCGACCCTGGGGATGCCCGAACGATTCAGCAGGTATCCCCACCGCATACTCCACGGAAAAACGCGATCGCTGGTTACGTTCACACCGGAACTCTTCGGAATGCTCGACGAGCTGAAAGTGGCTGCGGCACATGATGTTACGGTGTTGCTGATCGGCGAAACCGGCTCCGGCAAGACCTATCTGGCGAAGCTGATTCACGAGCTGTCCGAACGTTATCAGCAACGCTGTCTGACGGTAGCCTGTGGGGCGCTTCCACCCGATCTGATCGAGAGCGAGCTTTTTGGCTACGTCAAAGGGGCGTTTACCGGCGCCGATCGCAACAAGGAAGGCAAGTTTGCCGCGGCGGCCGGCGGAACCCTTCTCCTGGACGAAATCGACGTGCTGGCCCCCGAGCAACAGGCCAAGCTGCTGCGGGTGATCGAAACGGGCGAGTACGAACCGGTGGGCAGCAACGATACCTGTATGTCCGACGTGCGGCTCATCGCCGCCTCGAACATCGATCTGGAGGATCTCGTTCGCCAGAACCGGTTTCGGATGGATCTGTTCTACCGGCTCAACACGCTGAGTTTCCACCTACTGCCGCTGCACTTGCGGCCGCTGGATATCGAGTTTCTTGCCCGAAAATTCGCCGCCGCCCACGGCCTGACACACGGGATACAGCTCGAACATCTCGAACCGGAATTCCTCCTCGCCCTGCGCCAGTACCGATGGCCGGGCAACATCCGAGAGTTGGAAAACGTGATCCGCCGGGCAGTCCTCTATTGCCGCGGGGGCGTGCTCCGCGTTGGCGATCTTCCCAGTTCGATCCGCTCCGACCCGGCCGAGAAACCCGCGCCTGCCGAAAAAGCCGAGCCCCAACCGTGTACCCTGGAGGAGCGCGTCGACCAGGTCGAGCGGCGAATTATCGCCGAGTCGCTCCGGCAACACAACGACCACCGCACTCGGACCGCCAAGGAACTCGGGATCAGCCGGGTGACGTTGTACAACAAGATGAAGAAGTTCGGAATGCTAAACTAGCAGTAACAGGGGGGGAATTCCGAACCACAGGACACCATTTCGATGAGCACTTCAGAGACTCCGCGGTCGATCGACCGCCCCACCGTCGACGTGGTGGCACCCGGTGGCGGCCGGATTGTATTGAGGCCGGTTATTCCGATCGAACGGATTCCAGCGATTACCCCGGGTATGCTGGCGACGGTCGTCGTCCTCTGTGCGGTTTTTCTGGCCACCAGTTTCAACCCGCTGGGCCATAGCGACCTGTGGGGACACCTCGGCTTCGGCCGTTGGATCGTCCAGCAAGGCGCGTTGCCGGTGTTCGATCCGTTTCGCCACGCGGCGACAGACGCTCCGTTCCTGAACGTCCCCTGGCTGGGTCAGGTGCTGGGCTATCTTTGGCACGAGTCGCTGGGCGCCGAAGGTCTGGTCCTGGCCCACGCGATGCTGGTGACCGTTTCGGCCGCCGGTCTGATTCTCGCCGTCCGCAGCCGGGGCGTTTCGCTCGGCACGGCAGCCGCCGCGGCGGTGGCCGGCTACTTGCTGGCCTTGCCCGTGACGGGGACGATTCGGCCGCAACTCTTTGGCATCGCCGCGTTTCCCCTGGTTCTCTGGGCGGTGACGAGGCTCGCCTCGCGGCGCGATCCGCTGCTCTGGCTGCCGCTGGTGATGGCCCTCTGGGCAAACCTCCACGGCTCGTTCGTCACCGGGTTGGGCGTATTGGGGTGTTACGCCTTGGCCACGACCTGGGATGTCGGGCGGCGAAAGCCCGACTGGGCGGCCGCTTGCCGCGATCGCTCGGTGCGCCGCGCGTGGCTGGCGCTGATCCTCGGCGTCGGCGCGACGTGTCTCAATCCGATCGGAGTCAAACTGCTCCCGGCCGTGCTCGGCTTTTCCGGTCATGCGGCGCTTGAGGGTATTTCCGAATGGCGGGCCATGACACTGGACAGCCTCAGCGGGGTGCTGTTCGTCGTTTCCCTGGCGGCGACCTGCCTGGTCTTGTACTGGAGCCCCCGACGCGTTTGGACTTTCGAGATCCTCCTGCTGTTGGTCTTTGGACTAGCGAGCTTGACGGCCATTCGCATGTTGGCCTGGTGGGCCATCGCGTGGCCCTGGGTGATCGCCCCCCATGCGGCCGCGGCCCGGGTCTTGGTTCGGCCGGCCCGCGTCGAGAATCCGGACGAACAAACGACGCCGGCTCCCATGCGAACGTTCGCGGCCGTGGTGATCGTCGTGCTGGCCCTGTTGTGGTCGCCGCCGATCTTCGGGCTGGCCGGCGGAAAGCCGCGCGGGGCGGAATCGGTGATGACAAAGGAAACACCCCATCGTTTGGCCGAAGAGATCGCCGGGCGGAACCTCACCGGCCGCTTCTGCTCGCCGATGGATTGGGCCGACTATCTGACGTGGCAGACCCACGGGGCGCTGGAACCGATGGTCTATTCCCACGTCCACCTGGTCGATGGGCCGACCTGGCAGGATTTTCACCGAATCCGCCGCCTCGACGCCGGCTGGCAACAAGTGGCCGACCGTCACGGGATCCGATACCTGGTGCTGCGGGCAGGCGACGGAATCCCCCCGAAAGATGTATTAGCCGCCGGCTCTCGGTACAAACTCGTCTACCGCGACGACCAGGCAGCGTTGATCGAGATTCTCCCGGCCACGGCGTCGAACGGGGCGGATGGCAAGTTGTAAGTTGTGTTAGTGTAAGATGTTAAGTATCCTCGTTGCGACGCTTCCGCGTCGTAACGCAAGCCCGGAAGCTTCGCGTCCTTGAATCGATGCAAACCTCTATTGTGAAATTGTTTACAACAGGAGAATGAACATCGCCGTCTCGCGGCCTCGGACACCAGATACGGGAGTTGCGGGCGGCCGCATTCGGCAGGGGGTAAATTCTCGTGGGGGGTTGGTGGTAAAGGACCGATTCCAGGAGTTGTGGCGGTCGGTGGGAATTTTTCTGATTTTCTGCCCTGGGGCGGCTTTTTTCTGGACGCGAGCCTTGACTGTTGGTATTGTAGATGTCGGATTCGGTCCATTGGAACATACGGCAACTTAGGACGCGATACGGGGATTCGACCATGAAACGGACATCTTTCCGCGGTACTTCTTCGCAACTGGTGATCGGCCTATCCGTGGCGATGCTGGTTGGAATGGTGTTTTTGGCTTATGGCGCCAGTGAGGCGCAAGCAGCGCCCGCGTATGTGTATGCCGACGAAGTGGCGGAGTTTCACGACGGCGGCCACGGCGGTGGTATATCGCGAACGAACGTGTCCATACCGGAGGGGACTTTGGCCGGGCCTTACGGCGGTTGGTACCAGCAGGTCGGCACTTATAACGAGGGAGCCTATCCGGTCTATCTAGCGGACCCGGCGACTTATCCAGGCGGCCCCGGATTACTTCCGCCGTTGGCCGCACTTCCTTCCCAAACACGCGGCTTCCCCGAGTTCGATGTCTTAATCGGCCCTGAGATAAGCTACGGTTCGTTTCAGATTCTGTCCAACCCGTCTCCGTCTGAGGGTTGGTATATTCCTGCCCCGGCAAATCCTGTCGACTTCTTGTCGTTGCCTGGGATTGGCCCCGATGAACCTCTGACTGACACGAGCGAGAACAGTTGGGTCATCATGAACTTCCTGGACGAGGTCGTTTTCGACGGCCCGGGCGACGATCTGTTCGTACCCTCGGCGTTTTCCCAGTCCGAGCAAGCGCGGGTTTACGTGAGTTCAAGCCTGTATGATTCTGGAACGTCCGCCCTGTCGGATTTCGATCTCCTGGGCATCGTCACCAGCGATGGCTCGGGCAACGAGAGTATCGACCTGGCCGGTTTGGCGATTTCGGGGAATTACAACGGCACGGTGCGATCCGTATTGGTGGAAGGGTTGGATTTGGAGCCGACGTCGTTTGGCTACGACCTGCTGCACATCCGCGGTGCTGTTGATAGCACGCGTCCCTTGGGGGTTCCGGAGCCGTCCAGTCTCGCGCTCTGCGGGTTGGCGATGTTCGGATTCCTCGTCTGGCGACGACGTCGATCGCGCTGAGCGATAGCGACGCAAACAGACTGACGAAGCATGACGCACGGGTGGATCCTCCACCCGTGTTTCGTTTCTTGCCCACCGCCACCGGCCGATCAGGCCGGCCTCTTTCTCGCCCGCTGCTAGTAGTCAGTAACACCGAGACTGATGGGTGCCTGGGGTCGAGCGT
>CAYUIQ010000203.1:0-16398 GCA_964444795.1 uncultured Planctomycetaceae bacterium | reverse complement strand
CCCTGGCCCGTGGTTTCGCCTCTCACGGGCCAGGGGCCCATGCTACGAACATGCGTACGTCATCATCCAAGATCCTGTTTCCACCCGTCTCAATACTCCAGACCAAGGAGTTCTCATGCCCTACATCCACAGGCAAACCGGGCCGCTCCACTTCGTCCTTTATCTATCGGCCGCTGCATTTCTGGCCGGCGCGTGGCTCTTGCGCGAAGAGCCCCCGGCGTCGTACATCTTCTCCGGCACGGCGGCGCTGGTGGTTGTCTGCGGCATGGGCTTTCACCACTTGACCGTTCGCGACGACGGCGACCACCTGACGCTTCGCTACGGGCCCTTGCCGCTCTTCTCCAAGCGAATCTCCTACGCCCACATGACGGCCGTCGAGGCGAGCCGCTCGTCGATCCTCGACGGCTGGGGCATTCACTACATGCCCGGCCGCGGCTGGACCTACAACCTCTGGGGCCGCGACTGCGCCAAGATCACCCTCGGCCGTCGCATCATCCGCGTCGGCACCGACGACGTGGAAAACCTCGTGGCCTGCCTGCAAAAGAAGATCCGTCGGACCGTTTAGCCCGGGCACTTGTGCCCGGCGCTTCGCACAAGTGCTCGTTTTCCTCTACCCTCGTCTCAAACGGTAGGCGAATACATCGCCGGCGCATTTCAAGAGCACTCGGCCGTTCTCCACGCGGATCGGCTCGCGGTGCATGACCTTGCCGGATTCGTCCAACGCTTCGACATGCGTCGGTTGGGTTAATTGCCAGGGGAGCTGGTCCCGGCGGATCGTGACGCCGAACTCCGCGGCGTGCTCTCCTGGCAGGGGCGTAACAACCAGTGCCTCGCCCTCCCGGATCAAGCGACATCCGCCGAATGTGGTGACCGGGCCGAAATCGATCGGCCGGTTCTGCGGATTCCACCGAGCGAGAAACAGGTCGGGCTGCGGCCGGTGGACGGTCCATGCGACCCGATCGGCCATCTCATCGGCGTCCTTCACACGGATCGTGCCCAGGCGGATTCGCGCTTCGCCGTCGTTGGGACCGGAAAGTCGCAGTCGTTGGCCCGTGTCGCGATGGTAGATGCCCGCGCGAAGTCCCCACGTCGCGCCGGGCTCGGCTCCCTCGGGCAGGTAGAAATGGGCGCTGGCGGTGAACGTGCCTTGCCGATCGGTGGCAAACGTGCCGGGCGTGTGGACCGCTTGGAACGGAATCTCGCGGTCGTCGTCCGCGCTCGAGTCGAGGAAGTGAAAGAAGGGCGTCCAACCGGCCGGGATCGGCTCCTCGGCTTGCCACTTCAGCGCCAGCGTGAACTTCCGCCCGTCGGCGTGCTGGAGTTTCTCGACCGAAAGCCGGATCGGCAGCGACCCGTCGACGACTTGCCGGCCGTTGACGTAAACGTGGCGCGGTGAATCGGCCGCTTCAACCAGGATACCGTCGCGGCGAGTCAGCGAACTCTCGACTCGGCCCGTTTCGGTCGGCACCTGGGCGACGAACCCGTATTGCGGCAGCGTGCGGCTCTGGCCGTCGGCGTCGATCACGTCCCAGTCGCTGGTGCCCCGGTTGACCCAAACCTGTCCGCCGCCGCTCCAGCGAACGTGTTGCCGGTGCAGATCGCCGTCGACGAACTCGACCGATTCGATTCGCCGCAAGGCCAGCGCCCGCATCAACTCGGCGGTGAGCCAATACTTGCGCACCACGTCGCGGTTGAACGGCCGGGGGACCATGGCCGGGTGGCCGGTGAGCACTTCGGTCGAGAGGTAATCGTCGCTGTAAATGCCGTGTAGATGTCCAGGGAGCCCGGCCTGATAGCGCGACGAGTAGCCGGCCCCGTGCAAAATGAACCGGTCGTGATGGGCCGCGTCGAACCAGGGGATCCGCTCGGCGTCGGCGCATTTCCAATCCCACACGCTCCAACTCTGGCGTCCCGTGCCCACCGGCGGGCCGACCCGAAGATGGTTCGTTTGCGCGCCGTCGAGCCGGCCGATCAACTGATCGTGGCCGCTTTCGGAGATCTGCGGTGCGTCGTTGCCCTGCAATTGGCGAATCCACACAAAGTGGTCGCCCCAGATGTCGCGAGTGGCGGCCGCTTCGTGGAACCGTCCGTCGGCGGTCCAGTAGTCGTAAGGGCGGATGCTCGACCAGACGTCGATGAAGTAGGCCGTGGGAGCGAGGTTCTTCTGGATCGTTTGCAGGTTGGGCCGGAGAAACGGCTCGATCCGATCGGCCCGATAGCGATACGACCGGGCGTCGCGCCCTTCGTTGAGCCACGCCTTGACCGGTTCGCCGCCGGCGTTGAATGCGACGATTTCTTCATAGGAAAAACCCTTGGCGTCGGGGTAGAAGTCGATGTAGTTGTCGTGCAGGGCGATCGGCACCTCGGCTTCCTTGCAGGCGGCGATCAGGTCCTTCATTTCCTTCGGCGTGCCGAAGCCCGGGTTGGGCGGATAGATCTCGGGCAGCCGGTAGTCGTAACCCCATCGCTGCCAGTTATGCCAGATGACCATCGAGTCGGTCAGCCCGTAGCGAAACGACCGTCGCAGCGCGTCGGCGCTTTCCTGATAATTTCCGCCCCAGAGATCGAAGACAAACCGCCCGGCCGCGCCGGCAACACCGCCGGCCGCTTCCAGCCCGTTGGTGTCGTGCCACGTGCGCACCGCCTCCCAGACGTTCTCGGCCGGAATGAACGAGAGCGTGGCGGTGCCCGAGGTGTGTAGCGAGAAATGTCGATCGGCCGGGGTGATGTGTAGCGCCGTCGGTGGCGCGTCGACGCCTTGCAGTAGCGACGGTCCTCCGGCGAAATCGAAGCCCACCATCGACGTGGCCATGCGATGCCCGTCGAAATTCAGCCGATACGCTTCCGGTTTGCGGACCACGTTGCCGTGGCCGGCGTAGACTTGTGCCAACTCGTGGCTCCACGGCCCGGTGGCTAATTCCTCCAGTCGCACAACGCGCCACGGTCGGTCCGGCGGAGTGTTTTCGAGCTGAAACTTCGCCCGCAACACACCCTGCTCGACCCACAATCGGCCGACCAGATCGAACGCGCCGTCGGTACACTGGAAATGATGACGTACCTGGCGCCCGGAGTCGCACGGTTCGTCCTCCACCTTCTGCAACAAGATCGGCGAACGCAGGTCGTCGATCCGGCCACCCAACACGCGTACCTCGAAGCCGTGGAAGTAGAGCCGCTCTTTGCCGTCGCGGAAACCGACAACCGCATCGAGCAGCCCGCGGCGACCCGGCCAGAGACGCACTTCGGTCTGCTTCGACTGGCAGACAGCCGTTCCCAGCAGTTGCGAGCCCCGGTCGTCGTTGGGAGGGAACGCCAGCGGAACCCGGGCGGGACCGACGACCAGTACCGGCTCGGCCCAGTAAGATTGGTCCCAGCCGGTGTTGTTGGCGGGGCCCGGGTGCGATTCCAATTGCAGGCGGACGCTTTGACCGGCAAACCGGCTCAGGTCGGTTGCTCGCGGGTCCCAGGTTTTCGTGGCCGTGTGACGCTCATAAATGATTTCCCCCAACTGCCCGTCCGTCGCATCCAGCGGCGCCACACGCACGCGAAACGTCACGCCGTCGCTCTGTCCGTCGGGCGTCATTCCATGGGCGAACAACAACCGCAACGGTTTGGTCTCCGGCAGCACCAGCGGGAATTCCACGAAGAGCGTCCCGATCCGGCCGTCGCGCCATGGCGGATGAATCGCCACCGTCTTTCGCGGGACACCGTCGAGAGTTTCGGTGCGGATGCCGAAGCTGCCGCCGTTGTTTGCCTCGGAGCCTTGCCAGCCGACCGGCATGGTCTTCGGTTCCTCGCCAAACTCCCGCACAACCGCCCGATGCACCGGTAACCGCCCCAAGGCCAACTGGCCGGACTTCGGCAATCGGAACGGTTTCCACGGGATGGTTCGCGGAGCCCCGGGCTGCTGGGGAAACGTGGTTTGCAGGACGAGGACGGGATGGACCGTGTGCTCTTGCCCCTGCCACGCGAACTTCGCAAAAGCGTGGATCGGGTAATGGGCCCGGTACGTCCCTTCGCCGGCGGTGACGGTGAACTCGTACGTTGCCTTGCCGCCGCCCGGCACGGCAAACGACACGGCTTCACTCGGCTCGGCCCGCCACCGGTCGATCACGCCAAGGCGAAGCGTGCCCTGGAGTTTCTCGTCGCCGGAGTTCTCGATCACCACGCGCACCGCTTGCGGCACACCAATTTCGGCCACTTCCTCCGGCCCCTCGATCCGCACCGAAAGCGGCCCGACCTTGTCCACCGGCCGATTGTAGCCCAACACGGGCACGGCAAGAAAGAGAACCAGCAGAAACGGGATGACGATCCGGCGCGGCGCGAACATGGCTCGGGTACCTTAGCGTTGGGGAAGCGGACTCATCGCGCCCATCGTACGGTGTCCGAGGTGTCGTGGCAAGCAAAGTAGCATGGGCCCCCGGCCCGTGTGCCTGGCACCGGGGAAACACCTCCGGCCCGTGCCAAACGCATCACTCGCCATCGCACGGGCCAGGGGCCCATGCTACCACTCTACTTTCTTCCCTATTCGACGGGCGCTTCCCGCAACACAGCGATCTCGTCGATGCCGTCGCCGTTGAAATCGCCGGCTACCGGCAGATCGCCCGGTTGGCCCAGCTCGAAGAGCTTGTCGTGGGCGTCGACGATTTGGTTGCCGTCGCCGTCGACGTACAGCGCACCGTCGCGATAGACGGCCGGGTCGTCGATGCCGTCGCCGTCGAAGTCGCCGACCACGGGCCGATCACCTTCGGCGCCGTAGCGAACCACCGCATCGTCGGCGCTCCAGCGGCCGTCGCCGTCGACGTCCAGTTTCCAGGTCCCGTCGCGGAAGATGCCGACCGTGGCGATGCCGTCGCCGTTGAAATCGCCGCTCACCGGCACGTCGCTGGAGATGCCGAAGTGGAAGACATGGTCGATCAGGTCGGCGCGCAGCTCACCCTCGGCGGCCCGCTTCATGGTACGCCACCCCAAGGCCGATTCCAACGCGTCGGGAGGGATGTTCTTAAAACGCGGGGCCGGCTCGTTCTGGGCGTCGGGTAATCCCGGCTCGACGGACACCGCCTGCATGTCGCCGGCCCAAGCCGGGCCGAAGATGCCGATATCCGTCTTCCCGTCACCGTCCCAATCGCCGGTGACGGGCTGGTCGCCGAAGCTCCCCAATAAGGCCCAAAGGTCCTCGGGATCCCACCGCCGGTTGCCGTTGATATCGACAAACCACTGCCCGTCGATAAACACGCCGATTTCGGAAACCCCGTCGCCATTGAAGTCGCCGACCACGGGCACGCTGCCGGCCAGCCCGAACACGGCCTCGACAGGACGGCCTTGCGACACGTCGTACAACAGCCAGCGAGTCTGATCGAGCGTATCGCCGGACCAGGCGATCGGATCAAAGAGAGGATTGTCCTGGCCGACCAGCCCCTCGGTGCCGCCCTCGTGTTGGCGCGGATCTCCTCCGTTGATGATACTCAGATGCCACGTATAGCCCGGATCGCCACCGCCTCCGACCGTACCGCCGAGAAACGGCGCCATGACCTGCGGCGGCGCCGGCATGTACCGCACCTGGGGCGGATCCGGAATGAAGGGTGTCGGGGGTGGCGGCGGAGGTGGCGGCGGTGGCGGCGGCGGCGGGGGTGGCGGAGGCGGAGGAAGCTCGGTCATCCGCACTTCGCTGAAGTTGTACGATTGGCCCGCGTCGCCCGACCCGAGCGCCACGCGAAGAATCGCATCGTCCTTCGGATCGATCGCCAGCTTGTTCAAGATCAGCGGATCGACCGTCTCGTGCTTATTGACGGCGGTTCCGCCCTTGGTGCCGGGTGTGTCGATACCGTCGACGTACAGGTCCGGATGGAGTTGGACGATCGTGTAAATACCCGGCTTGATGTTGGTAAATTCGTAGTACCCGGCGGCGTTGGTCACGGTGGTGATTTCCCGACCCGCGGCGTCCGTCACCGGCCTGCCCGTCTCGTCGCACAGTTGCAGGGTCACGCCGGGAATGGGTGTGTCATCGGCGGTGAACTTGCCGTCGCGGACATCGGCCGGCTCGGGCGCCGCCTCGCCCTCCTCCAAGATGATGGTCGGCCCGTCCTGGAAAACGTAGCCGGAGATACTGGCGGGAATCAGTTCGGTGAAATCGTAGTTGATCCCGTCGACTCCCGGTCCCAGCGGTATCTTCTCGAAGATGTCGTTGGCCGGCAACCCGCCTTCGGAGCCCAGGTAGTCGGGGCCGTCGTAGTATGCGTCGGGCTGCTTTTCTTCGACACCATACTCGCCCGGCATGAGCCGATCAAAGAGGTATTCACCCGCGGCGTTGGTCACGGTAGATTGCGTCCGAGTGCCGCCGGCATCCAGTAGGTAAACGGTTTCGCCGGCCAGGGTCGGTTCGCCGGGATCGACCATGCCGTTGTCGTTGGTGTCGATGTAAACGTGGCCGCTGATGCTGGCTGGGCGAATCTCGCCGAAGTTGTAGAATTCCCCCGAGACACCGGGGCCCAGTTGCGCGCCGGTAATCGCATCGTCCGGAAATTCAACCGTACTGCCGGCCTTGCCGAAGGCCGTACCCGGCGTGTCGAGGCTGTCGAGGTACGCCCCCGGGTGCGTTTCTCCCACGCCATACACGCCGGGATCCAGGCCCTTAAACTCGTAGTAACCCGAGGCGTTGGTATAGGTGGTTTGGGTCGTGGGATTTCCGAACTGGTCGAGCAGCGTCAGCATGACGCCGGGGATTGGCGCGTCGTCCTTGCCGAAGGTGCCGTTAAGATTCTCGTCGGAATAGACGTAACCGGAGATCGAGGCGGTCTCCAACTCGCAGAAATCGTAGCCGGTGGCCGCCACGCCCGAACCGAGAACAATGCCGGCGATTTCGTCGGTCCCCACCAGCACACCGCCGGCCGTACCGACGTGGTCGTCGCCGTCGATGTACTGCGTGGGATGGATCTCCTCGACCCGATAGGTGTCGGGCTCCAGATCGATGAACGAATACTCGCCCTTGAAGTCGGTCGTCGTGGTGGCCTTGAGGGTTACCGCATCTGTCCAAAGGTTGATCGTCACCCCCGGCAAGAGCAGGTCGCCCGTGGTGTATTGGCAATTGCCGTCGCGATCGACGATCACCCGGCCGCTAATACTGCTGGGTAGCAGTTCGCCGAAGTTATACTCCCGGGCGTTTTGCCCACCGGCCAGCGAGAACCCGTCGATCCGGTCGCCCGGCGGCGGATTGTCGGCCGTACCGTTGGCGGTACCCGGCGTGTCGATCCCGTCGAGGTACGGTATGGGATGTATGGGCTGGACCTCCTCGGCGTAGTAATCGCCCGGGTAGAGATTTTCGACCAGCCACGAGCCGTCGGCCTCGGTGAATACCTTCCTGGGACCGGGAGGCATGGGGCCGTAGCCGTTGGAGCGGATTGGCAGGTGGATCTCCACGCCGCCGATGCCCGTCTCGTTGGCGTCGAATACGCCGTCGTTATTGGCGTCGTGATAGACGTTTCCGCCCAGGCTTGCCGGGAGTGTTTCGGCGAAGTCGTTGTCGATGCTGTCGTCGCCGCCAAATAGTTCGATCTGCAAGATGGCGTCGGGACCGACCAGGAAACCGCGAGTCTGGCCGTTGACCGTGCCGGGACTGGCTCCCACGCTCAAGTATCCGGTGGGCTGCGTTTCGACGATCTGATAGATACCCGGCGCGAGGCCGTCGAAGCGATAGTTGCCCACGACGTCGGTAGTCGTCACGGCGGCGGTCTCAAACGTCCCGTTCACGAGATTGAACAGTTCCAGCGTCTGGTCGGCCATGCCCGGATCGTTGGGATCCTGGAAGTTGTTCAGATTGAGGTCTTCGAACACCGTACCCGCCAGGGAAGCCGGCAGGGGTGTTTGCTCGATCGGGAAAATGGCTCCGGCGGTTCGCACGGGCCGGGCAATGACGTCGGGTGGGGTGTAATCGTCCGGCGGTAGATCGAGCCCCGAGTTGGCCGGATCCTCGTACTTGTCGAGAAACTGCACGCTTCCCGCTTCGTCCTGGTAGTGTGGGGCCGTGAACTCGACCGATAGCCACGAATCCTCGAATTCGTTGCCCTCGGCCATCGCGCTGGCATTGCTTGAGCCCTGCTCATCGACGTCGATGGTGAAAACGAGTTTCTCGCCGGCTTCAAACCCGACGAAATTGAGCACCAGCAACATGCTGCCGTCGTCTGCCGGAAGACCGCCGGTCATGGTCACCGAGTCGATGCCCGTTTGGTCGACGATCGTAAACGGCGCGCCTTTGAAGTCGCCCGGGCCTCCGGTTTGCGTGTCGAAGAAGACATCGCCGGTGGCCAGCCCGTTGCCCTCCTTGTCGGTATTGATCACCAGCCGGGTGAGTTGGGTATCCGGGGCGCCACCCTCGAAGGTGACCTCGATCTGGTCGGGCCATTCATCCTCGCCACTGGCGTCTTCATAGTAGACGGCGCCGACCTGGATGTCGGGAAAGGTCGCCGCCAGCAGTTGGCGAGGCTCCATCCGTTCCAGGCGACACGCCCGCCAGGGACCGACGCTCCCGGTACTCGTTCCGCTGGATGCCTGGCGCCGACTTCGGCCTCCGGCCTTTCGTGTTCCGCGCAGCAAGCCCACGAGCAACCTCCCTGTCTGTTCTTTCGCCCGGGAGCAAAACTTTGCACCCCGGCGAGCAAGACGTCCATGTCCTTGGTACTATTCCACCGCCGTCGTATCCGCAGCCAGCGGCAGCCGGCTTTCGGGGATGGCGGCGCCGGCCGAAGCCGTTTGTCCTTGTCGGGCAGTCACGTCCAAACCGTCGAGCCGCCAGAAACATACCGTTGTGTCAAAACCGCTGGAAATCAATGTTCCCCGGGCCGAATTCCAGGCCATCGTGGAGACCGACCCGGTGTGCCCCGTCAAGCGATACAGGGGCCTCCCGGCGGCCAGATCCCAAAGGTGGATCCGATTGTCGGTTCCTCCCGCGGCAAGCATCCCGGAGCCGCAAAAAGTGAGTGAGAGGATCTTGGCCTCCTGAGCGGGCATCGCGCCGATGGCCCGATAGGTACGTCCGTCCCACAAGCGGACCGAACCGTCGGCGCCGGCCGAAGCGAAGTACGCGCCGTCGGCCGAATAGGCCAGTGCGTTGACTCGGCCGACGTGTTCGGTGAAATCGCCGATGAGCGAACCGTCGGCGGCATTCCACACGCGAATCGCGCCCCCTTGTCCGGCCGCCGCCAGATGCAACCCGTCGGGAGAGTAAGTCAGCGCGCGCACGTCGCGCCCGGGAGCGTCCAGCTCGCGAAGCAGTTCGCCCGACTCGGCGTCGAAAACCCGAACGGTGTCGGAAAACCCTCCGGCGGCAAACTCCCGGCCGTCGGGGCGAAACGCCAGGCACCAGACCGGCTGGACGTGGTGGCCAATCGGCTGCAGTCGTGTCCCGGACGGAGCGTCCCAGAAGCGAATCCGCCGATCGTCGCCGGCGCTAATGAACCGATCTCCGCCCGGCTCAAACGCGGCGGCGCGGACCCAGTCGGTGTGTGCCTCCAGGCGTCCCAACACGCGTCCGCTTTCGGCGTCCCAAAACCGCACCAGATGGTCGTCGCCGGCGGTGGCCAGCGTCGTTCCGTCGGAATTGATAATCACCCGACTGATCACCGGGATCTCTTCCAACGACCGCTGGGCGGCCAGCTTCAGCACACGGCTGGGCTGGATTTCGGGGATCGATTGAGCCACGACCGGCCGACCGGCCCAGAGCAAACAAACGGCCGCCGCTCCCCGCCAAAACAAACTCGTTCTCGACATGTTGATCCCCGACAAGCTCGCTAGTGTGCGGACATACCCCGGCGCAAGAACTACCCCGGGCTATGAATCTCATCGGCCGAACCATGCCGATCACCCTAGTTGAAGTTTCCGCAAGATTTCAATTAGAGAAACTGCGGAAGATGGGTAATGCAGGGAAGGGGAGAAGTGGTTTCATTCCGAGTTTGAAGGACGTTGGGAGCAACGCTTGACCGTTTAGCCCGAGCACTTGTGCCCGGGCGTTTCAGCGCACGGTCGTTTCCTTCTTCCGCCCCATGAAATTCTGTATTGCACGGGCGCGCTTCTTTCCGCTTCGGAATATCCCCTACCGCTTAATCAGCGGAATGAAATCGCGTTCCTGCTCGCCGGTGTAGAGCTGGCGAGGGCGGGAGATGCGGGTGGTGCCGGAGCCGTGCATTTCGCTCCAATGGGCGATCCAACCGGGCAGACGTCCCAAGGCAAACAGCACCGTGAACATCTGCTTGGGGATGCCCATGATCCGGTAGATGATGCCCGAGTAGAAATCGACGTTGGGGTAAAGCTTTCGGTCCTTGAAATACGGATCCGACAGGGCGACTTCCTCCAGCTCTTGAGCAAGCTGGAAGATCGGGTCGGGTTTCTCCTGCTTGGCGAGGAGCCGGTCGCAGACGGCCTTGATGACTTTCGCCCGGGGATCGTAGTTCTTGTAGACGCGGTGGCCGAAGCCCATGAGGCGGAAGGAATCGTCGGGATCGCGAGCCCGGTCGACATATTTCCCCAAGTTGCCACCATCGGCCTGGATGCCTTCGAGCATTTCGATGCACGCTTCGTTGGCCCCGCCGTGCAACGCTCCCCACAGCGCGCAGATGCCCGCCGAAACGGCCGAGAAGAGGTTCACGTTGCTGGACCCCACCATGCGAACCGTCGACGTACTGCAGTTCTGGCCGTGATCGGCATGGAGAATGAGCAATAGGTTCAAGGCGTCGACGAAATCGGGATCGATGGCGTACCGTTCGCTGGGAACGGCAAACATCATCCGCAGAAAGTTCTGGCAGTAGGTCAGTTCGTTTTTCGGATAGATAAACGGCTGGCCCACCGACTGTTTGTAACCGAAGGCGGCAATGGTGGGCATCTTGGCCAGCAGACGATAGATGTCCAGCGATCGTTGCGCCGGATCGAGATTTCCCAGCGAGTCCTTGCAGTAGATGGCCAAGGCGCCGACCACCGAACTGAGAATGGCCATCGGATGGGCGTCCGGCGGGAAACCGGCGAAGATCGACTTCATCCCCTCGTGCAGCAGGGTGTGGCCCCGCACGTTGGCACGGAACTCCTCCAGTTCGTCGGCACTGGGCAGATGGCCGTGGATCAGCAAGTAGGCCGTCTCGGTGAAATCGCAACGTTCGGCGATCTCCTCGACCCGGTATCCCCGATAGCGGAGGATACCTTTCTCGCCGTCGACGTAAGTAATTGAACTGGTTGTGGGGGCCGTGTTGCCGAAGCCTTCGTCGAGCGTGATGTGCTTGCTCTCGGCCCGCAATTTCGTGATTTCGATGGCCCGTTCGCCCTCGCTGCCAACGTGGACAGGCAACTCGTACTGGTCGTTGCCGATCTGCAGAATAGCCTTGTCGCTCATGGGATTCCTCTTGTCTTGGGTTACCCGGTCCAACACCCAGGGAACATCAGTTCGTCTTGGATATATCCGGCAGTCCAGTCTATCAGTCCGCGGCCCCCCGGGCAATTGGCTGTCTGACGATGACGACATAACCTGTGAACTATCAAAGTGATACGACAAGGCCTCCAAGCCCATAATCGTGTACTCTGGAGGGGGACACGGCGAGCACAGGGAGAGCTACGCATTGCCCCCCGATCGATCGAGCCGCATTCTGAGACTACCCGTTTTCGGGGTCATCAGCGATCAGGTCGCCGTACGAATCGGCTACGAGATCTCCCCGGCGGATACCGAAACGCTCGGCCAGGGACGCGACTTGCGCATGACCTCGCGCGTCGTCGACATCCTCGCCGAGCACGGCCTCGAATTCCAGGAACGCGCCCAGCGACTCCACGTCGTCCAGGTGAATCCGCACGTTGTCGACCAGAAAGTTGTAGGGTGCGTCTTGACGCACCATGCGTTTACCCTAATACCCAAGCCGAACGCGACTCGTGGTGCGTCGCGACGCACCCTACGAGCTATCCCTCGGAGCGAAGCTGCACCACGAAGCGGCCGATCTCACGCCGGGCTAGCAAGACGTACACCAGGGCACCGCAGAGACACTCGCAGGTCAGGAGCACCGGGTCGCTCCAGTGGAACCATCGGCCGACTGCATATTTCAAGGCGCCTACAGCCAGGCCCATCGTCAGCGCGGCGGGCAGGGCGACGCGAAATTGCATCAACCAACCCCTCCACGGCAAGCCCGCCGTTCGCAGGCAAAACCAGAGATACGGTGGAAACACCACCAGCACCATCGCCAGCGAGTAACTCCAGGCGACACCGATAGGAAGCGGGTCGGCCTGTCGATGAAAATCGAAATAGACGCCCAGGGCAAACGCCGCACAGAAGACGATTGCCACGACGACCGATGCGGCAAACAGGCGGTCGGTACGTCCGACGGATGTGAGGACACTGCCCAGGGCGTTGAAGAATCCTTGCGTCAACAGGGCAACAGCCAGGATCGCCAGTAGCGGTCCGGCCTCGTTCCATTGGGGCCCGCCCAACACACGCATCGCCTCGCGGCCGACGAGGATCAGACCCACGGTGGCCGGGAGCATGACCAGACCGATGAGGCGGAAGAAGCCCAAAACCAACTCGGCGTAGCGACTCGGGTCGCCGGCGGTCCGGCTCAGGGCGGGAAGCATGACGGCGGTGATCGGGGCCACGACCACGTGGACCGGCTTCATCATCAAGTTGAAGGCCTGGCTGTACAAACCCAACGCCCGGGGACCGAGCATGGCGCCGACGAGGATCTTGTCGACGTTGGTCGTCAGGTGGAACATCAGGCTACTTAGCGCGTAATGCCGGCCGAAGCGCACCAAGGAGCCAACCGGCGCGCCGGCCCAAGGAGCCCGGGGACGCCACGCTCCCACGCACCAAACCAACACGGCCAGCGCGGCCCACTCGGCGTATTGTTGGGCAACCAGGGCGCCGATGGTACCACCGGCTCGTGCCACGGAGATCGCCGTCACGGCACCGGCCACCTGCGCGGCCAAGCGGATGACCGCCACCGCTCCCACGCGCATCCGCCGCTCCAACAGTGCCTGATGTTGAATTCCCAGAGCAATGACGACCGGCACGCCGGCCAAGGCGAAGGTCACCCAGTACACGTCGACCGGATCGGCCTTACCATAAATCCAAACCAACAACGGCGCCGCCGCCGCGATCAGCACCGCCGCGACAAGCCCCTGGAGTTGATTGATCCAGAAAAGTGACGAAACCTCCGCGTCGGTCAGCCCGGGGCGTTGGATCGTGGACACGTCGAGCCCCCGGGCGATGAAGATCCGCGCCAGCAGCAGCACGGGAACGACCATCCCCAGCAGCCCGTACGGTTCGGGTCCCAACATCCGAAAGAGAACGGCCAGCGTTCCCAGCGACACGACCTGCGAGGCAATCTGCGCGGCCAGCACCCATCGGGAGCCTCGGCGAATCGATTGCTTGAGGATATCGGCCGGTGATTCAGCCATGATCTTGCGACAGAAGAGAGGACGGGAGTCTTATCGCGGCGTTGGCTTCGTGTCAAGAAAGATCTCCGCCCCTTTCTTCGTGCTGACGCGGATGTTGCGGAAAAAGACTTCCTCGCCGTAGCCGTGGGCGTGCAGGCCGATGCGACCCTTCCTATACTTCAAGCCCGGATGGTCCTTGCCGTCCATGGTCTTGGGGCCGATCTTGTCCAGATCGGCGTCGACGATGACCGTGCCGTTGAGCGTCACCTTCACGCGGCGGCCGTTACAGACGATCTCCTCGCGGTTCCACTGGCCGGGCGGTTTCAAGTATCCCCGCTTGGCCGGCACCACGCCGTAGATCGAGCCGTGATATTGATACGGTTTGAGGTTTTGGTGCTTGGGCGCCGAATTATCGAGCACCTGGATTTCCATGCCGTACAGATGCGGCTCGCGGCTGATATCGGTGCGGATGCCGATGCCGTTGTTTCCACCCGGCGGAATCTTGATTTCCAGACGGAGGACGAAATCGGAGTATTCCTTCTCCGTAAAGACGTGATCGCGGCCTTGTTCCTTGCAGATTAAGAGCCCGTCCTCGACGTAATAGCTATCGGTGCTTCCGGCCACGCCCACCCAGCCGTCGAGTGTCTTCCCATCGAAGATCGCCCGGAACCCGTCGGCGATCTCCTTCTCGGTCAACCCCGCCGCGTCGGCCGCCGCCCCGACGTCCTCGGCGGCCAGCGGACCGGCGAGCGATAGCAGCATTGTGGTGATGCAGACAAGACGTGCCATGGGATTTCCCTTTCGCCGAGAGTTGCCGTGGTGTTATCGACTAGCCTACACCGTATCCGGCACACCCGGGGCGTGTCAATCATAGCCGCACGGACGAGGAGCGAAAGTGCCTCGTGACCTGTGAGTTTGTCGGTTGGGTGCCTGGGGTCGAGGCGTGAGGAACGAACGCCGAGCCCCCAGTGATTCTCCGACTGGGGGCTCGCTGCTCGTTCCTCGCATCTCGACCCCAGCCACCCCACCCATCAATCAGCTTGTTATGGGGTGCCAGCACGAGGCTACTTTACGTCGACCAGCGAAATCCCCTCCGCGTACAACAGCTTTCCCGTATACCCGTCGTGGAAGCGGACCACCACTTGCGGCGAATCGTACGCGACCCACTGGTACCCAACGCCCTCGGGCCGGCCCGACTTGAAAACGTTGTTCACCTGGACGACCGTGTAATACGTATTGTGCAGCCGCGTGTAGTGAACGTTGTCGGGGAAGCCGGCCACCCACTTGATCTTCACCCGGCGACCGGCCGAATCGTACCAGCCGCCAAACTTGGTCTTGCCCGCCGTACCGATCGGATGGGCCGCCGAGTTCATCGGGCCGCAGAGAAACTCCCAGACGTTGTCCGTCACCTCGACGGCGAACGAGTTGTGGACGTCGCCGCTGAGAATGATCACCGGCTTGTCCAGCTCGTCGAGCACCTCCAGGAGCATCTCCCGTTCCTTCAGAAACATCACGAACGAGTCGCCTTTCGGGTCGAGCGATTTGCGGACGTGGTAGCCCGTGTGCGGGATCACCCAAGGCACGCTCGATATGATGAAGATGAACGTGGCGTCGGTGTTCCGCACACCGTTGATCAGCCACTCGTGTTGGGCTCGGCCGAGCATGACCTGCTTGGGGTCGCGCTGCCGGGCAAGCTCGTAGCGGGTCCGCTCGCTGCGGCAGTCCAGCGCGAAGAAGTGGCAGTTACCCAGCTTCCAATCGTAGAAATGGTGCGTGCCGATGCTGTACGCGCACTCCTCGCTCCGCTCGAAGGCCGGGCGGACGCGAAGCCGCGTCTTGTCGAGGACCTCGACCGGAGCATACACACCAGCATTCCCGGCCGGCGGATGCACGTGGATGCTGCTCACTCGGGCGAAGTCGAGCGAGGAGAAGTCGGCCCTGGGATCGACCAGCACGTCGCTCCCTTGTTCGACCGTGGCGGAGCCGAACCGTAGCGGCGCCCGATAGGGCGATTGGTAGTTTGCCCAGCCGGCATATTCATCCCATGCTTTCAACGGCAGGTCGCGACCCAACCATGGCCCCTTCTTCAGCCCGGCCTCGCAGAACCCGCCCGTTTCGCGGTCCATCTCGTGGTCGTCGAAGGTGAAGAGAGCCGGTACGTAGCGAAACATGGTGGCCATCGATCGGCCGCGGGAAAGATAGAGCTTGTAATTGTTCCGGTAGCCGCCGAGTTTCCCGTCGCGGAGTTCCTCGTAGATGAAGTCGCCGTTGTTGAAGTGGAACATCAGCTCGCCGCGATGCTTTGCCAACAGATTGTGAAACGACGCCGGGCTTCCGTACTGCCCCCCGCTCTTAATCGGGTCCTGACACCCGCCGCAGCCGATCGAAAACTCGACGTTGAACAGCCCCTTGGGGTTATTCTCTGGGTCCCGATAGCTGTTCTCATCCGGCAAGGTGCGAAACGACGGCCAGGGTTCGTCGAAATCCACCCTGATATCGGTCAGCCGGCCGCGCAAGACGAGCCCATAGTAATACGTCGTATTCGGCTCCAAGCCGACCAGATCCACCAACCCGGTATTATCCTTCTCGGCGGTGGTCACCCCGTCAACGCCCGGGCTGCTTTCCGACAGCGGCAGCGTCGAGCTCACCACGACCCGAAACTCGGCCGGCCTGACGGTCCGAACCCAAACCCTCATCGACTCGGCCGCCGGCATCCCCAGCACCGGTCCCAGCGACAGCCCGCTCGTCTGATACGGCACCACATGATTACCCACCGGATCGGGCCACATCTCCCGCCCTTGCCCGCTGGCGCGAGCCGTCCCAAAGAGTATCGCGGCCCCGATTGTGGCAGTCAGGATGGTTGGTCTCATGTTGAGGTCCTTTAATGACGGTAAGAGTGACACCTCAGCCGAGTGAAGTTCGCGACTTCGCGCCACCGTCGGGCTTGTCCCGGCGGGGCGATGATTGAAAGCTAGAGAGTAAGTACGAAAACCAACCCTTCTCACGCCC
>CAYUIQ010000202.1:0-16506 GCA_964444795.1 uncultured Planctomycetaceae bacterium | reverse complement strand
GTCGAAAATGCCCACTCTCGCGACGGCCTCGGAGGGCCATCGTACGGGTTTTCCGACAAAGCCTAATTGGCCGAGAAGAACTCTCGGTACCCGCCGGCTCGTGTTCTGGCTGTGTCGGGCCGAAGCGTTTCCAGGTCGAGCCGACACCAGACGCTCACTCCGCCGTCGTCTTCGCGCTGCACCTCGAATTTTCGGGCACGCACGCGACCGAACAGTTTTTCGGTCTGGCCCGATCCGCGCAGCGCGGCGGGGCAACAGAGCGTATCACCCACCGCCGGCAGAGGACGTCCCTGCCACTGGGCAAACACTGCTTGAGCGATCGTATTTCCGCGGGTGTCGAAGAACTCGACAAGGACGCCGGCCGTCATGGCCTCCTGGAGAGGTGTTCCCATCTCCGGGCTCCTTCCGGATAGGATCGTCGGGCGACCTGTTCCATTGCCGCCTCGTGTACGTAGGATATACGAAATGCGGTGCCGAAGTAAAGTGAAATCTGCCGGAAACTCGATCTGGCCAGACTGGAACTCGCGCCGCTTCTAGGGTAGACTCCAACGAGAGACCGGCCCCACGCCGGGCTGCGGTGCCCCCCCCACCGAGAAGCCGAAGCCTCACCATGGACGATTCTCAGGCCCGTGACATTTCCGATCTGATCCGCCGCGCAAGGGCGGGCGACGCCGAATGTCGCGATCAGCTTTTTGCCCTGTGCCGGAATTACCTCGGGTTTGCCGCCCGGGCCCAAGTCGAGAGTCAGCTTCGGGCGAAGGTCGACGCTTCCGATCTGGTGCAGCAGACGATGCTGGAGGCGCACCGCGATTTCGACCGTTTTCAGGGCCAATCGGAGGGCGAATGGCTGGCCTGGTTGCGGCAGATCCTCACGCACAACGCGGCCGATTTCGTCCGTCACTATCGGGGCACGGCCAAGCGTCAGGCCCGGCGCGAGGTACCCATGCGACAGCCGGGCGATACGACCCATGCCTACGGTGCGCCCGAGCCGGCCGATCCGGGCGTGAGCCCCAGCCAGGAGTTCCTCAAGCTCGACAACCGGCTTCGCGTGACGGCCGCCCTGGCGGAACTGCCCGCCGACTACCAGGAGGTTGTCATGTTGCGAAACCTCCAGCGTCTGTCGTTCAATGATATCGCCGAGCGGATGGACCGTTCGCGGCCGGCCGTGCAGATGCTCTGGATGCGGGCGATCAAGAAGCTACAGCAGGTCATGGGCGACGAGGCGGAGCCGTTATGAAGGAATCACCAGAAGACGCAAAGCGATTCGAGATTCTGGAGGCCTACGTCCGGCGGCTCCAGACGGACGAATCCGTCGATCGCGAAGAGGTGCTTCGCGACCATCCCGAACTGCAATCGACCTTCCACCTGCTGGAAGCGCTGGACGAATTCGCCCCCTCGGCGCCGACCGATACGGCCCAGGGAGAGGACACGTTTCATTTGTCGGGAACCGGCCAGATCTTGCCCTGTGCTTTCGGCCGATACGAACTGCTGGAGGAGATCGGCCGCGGGGGCATGGGCGTTGTCTACAAGGCCCGGCAGGAGGATCTCGATCGAACCGTGGCCGTCAAGATGATCCTTTCCAGTCATCTGGCTTCGCCCGAACACGTACGGCGCTTTCACGTCGAGGCCAAGATCGCCGCCCGGCTGCGCCACCCGAACATCGTCCATATCCACGACGTCGGGCAATTGCACGGCCAGCACTACTTCGCCATGGAATACGTCGAGGGCGAAAGCCTGGCCGAGAAGCTGCAACGGGAGTCGTTGGACTCCGGCGCGGCCGCGCATTTGGTGGCCACGATCGCCCGAGCCGTAGCCCACCTGCATCGGCAAGATCTGGTTCACCGCGACCTGAAGCCGTCGAATATCATGCTCGACGACCAGGGGCAGCCTTACGTGACGGATTTCGGCCTGGCCAAGGTCTTCTCGGGCGATTCGTCGCAGACGGCCACGGGCGTGATCGCGGGGACCCCCAGTTACATGGCACCGGAGCAGGCGGCCGGTCGGAACAAGGAAGTCGGTCCGGCGTGCGACGTCTACAGCCTGGGCGCCATCCTCTACGAGTTGCTCACCGGGCGGCCTCCGTTTCACGAGGAGAATCCGCTGGACACGCTGGTTCAGGTACTCCAGCGGGAACCGGTTCTACCGCGGAAGTTGAATCCCAAGGTCTCGCGCGGATTGGAGTTGATCTGCCTGAAATGCCTGGCCAAGCAGCCGGGCGAGCGTTACGAATCGGCCGACGCGTTGGCCGACGACCTGGAGCGGTTTTCCCGCGGCGAACCGCTGTCGGCCCGGCCACCCCACGCGGGGCAATTGTTGCTGCGGTGGATGCGGCGCCAGCCGGCCCTGGCCACCCGGCTCGGTGCCATGGGACTCTTCTACTCGGTCGAACTGTACAACGTTTACGTGAGCGGGGCGATCAACGTCGCGGAGGTCCCCACGGACGCCGCTTTTCACGGGAGAATCTCGGCCATTATGGCCGTTTGGGCCGCGTTGTCGATTGTCTGCCAACGAATGCTCGACAGCCCGCGACACACGATCCCGGCGCGTTTGGTGTGGGGTACGCTCGATTCGATTCTCCTGCTGGTCGTGCTCCTGGTGGCCGACGGAGCGGCCAGCCCGCTGGTCATCGCCTATCCCTTGCTGATCGTGGGCAGCGGCCTTTGGTTCCGCGAACGGTTTGTCTGGTACATGACGGCCACCTCGATTCTCTCCTACACGATCCTCATCGTCGATTTCTACTGCTGGCGCACTTGGCTGGGAGACGATTTTGACAAGTGCTACGACCGCCACGTCTTCTTCCTGGCGGGTCTGGCCATCATGGGCATGGGCATCGCCACACTGGTCCACCGTGTCCGCGCCCTGAGCCGGTACTACGGCGCGTCCTTCCGGCAACCCTGACCGGCTTATGCCCCGGTTCGAGCGTCCCGGTGAGTTCAACGGAGGCCCGCGAGGTTGGCCCTATCGATTTCCTGGCCGAGGGCCCCGTGGATTTCTTCGTGGCGGCCTCCGGGGCGATTCGGCGTCGCTAAGATAGCCGTCATTGTCTGCGTCGAGTCCGTCAAACGCGTGGGCCGGTCCATCGAATTCCCGTCGAGACACTCTCCCGTCGCCGTCGCGGTCCAATCGCCTGACGAATCCCGGCGCATTGCCGCCCATCGGACCGGGCCTCATCCGGCCTCCTGGTCCCGGCGCCGCGGAAGGTCGCCGGGATGGGGGCGGTGCAAGCTTGGGGCCGCTTGGTCGAACGCTCACATCGCCGCCACGAACCGGGCGGACGAAGTTATTGATGCGGATCACGTCGCCTTGGGGGCCGCGGCCGCGCGGAAACTGCGACGGATCGCCGGCCTTGGGGTCGCTGCGTTGAGAGCCGGCGCCGTGAACGTCCAAGAGGCTGTACTGTCCGCGGAAGTCGGACATCCATCCCTGCGATCGGCCGAAAGCCACATAGGCGGCCGCCGCGCCGCCGCCCATTCTCTTGTGCGTCGTGCTGCTCCAGTAGAAGGGATAGTCGACCTTGCCAAGCGCATCGCGGATGGGCGTCACGCTGAAGATCGGATCGATCGCAGCCGACTGGGTCGTGTCGGGCGAACGCGTGTAGTCGACAATGCTCTGCAGCTCTTTGATATTGGGCAGCCGCCAGTCGGAATGTCCGGCGTACTGCAAGTCCTCGGCCCAACGCAACGCCTGCTCCCAGTTCAGCTTGCCGTCTTTGTTTCCGCCGGCCTCCAGGTGCCCGCTGTCGAGCTTCGTCCAGGTCAGACCGGTCGCCCGATCGGTGATCGTGCCGTCGCCGTTGTCGTGGAGTTGATTCTTGCCGTATTCGATGTTGCCGCGGACGTACATGACGCAGTAAGTCTTCGCTCGTCCGCCCAGACGGCCGGGGTGACTGATAGGATATCCCTTGATGCGGCCGTCCGCAAAATTCACGCCGAACATCGTCTCGTTGCCGCGCATGGTCGTGCTGACATACTTGGTCGAGGTCGCGTACTGCGAATCGATCACGCGCTCACCCTTTGCCGCGTCACCATACTGAAACCCAAAGCGATCGGCATCGATAAAAGGCCGCAGATCCGAGGAGCTCTCGCTTCGAGGGTCGGGGTCCATTCCATGGAAGAGTATCAGCGAATACAGTTCTTTGACCGTCGGCAGCCGCCAATCGTCGTAACCGCCGACCCGGCAAGTGGAAGCGCCGGCAACCGCATCCTGGTAAGTCTTCTTGGGGCTCGGGCCTTTCTGCCAGGTGAGTCCCGTAACCCGATCGGTCACGGTCCCGTTTCCGTTGTCGCGATACGCCGGTTGGTTGCCCCGGTACTGCGCGTCCTGCCCGAAAAACGCTTTTCCAGGTTTCGCGTAGACGATTTCCCGCGAATTGTCGTAACAACGTTCCTGCCCGGTGTCGACCATCGGATAGTCTCCCGCAAGGCAACACGACGCCATGCGGATGACGGCCAGTGCGAGCGAGCATCCCCGCACGAGTTCAGTCCGAAAGCTCATGGTTCTTCCTCCCGTTTCCCGATGCCACGACCGATCGTTCGCGAATCTACCGGAGTACTTCGACGATCGCCTGGGCCAGGAGACTGGCCAGCAGATCGTTGCCTTGCTGGGACATGTGGACGCCGTCGTAGGTCAAGAAGCCCTTTCGGGGAAACGCGCCCTGGTCGTCCTTCTTCGTGTTGTGGGTTTTGAGGTAGTCGACAAACGCCTTGCGGAGGTTGACCGGCGTGGCGCCCGTCTCGGCGGCCACGGCAAGCGTGACGGCCGCGTACTGGTCGAGCTTCTCGTCCTGGCCGTTGGTACCGTCGGGACGCTCGCCGATCGTGGCCAAGGTGGCCATCACGACCTGGGCGTCGACGGTCTTGCACAGAGCGGCCATCTTCTTCAGGCCCGCCTCGAAGTCCTCCGGCGTCGTACCGTTCTTTCCGTGCCAGACGTCGTTCACGCCGACATAGATCACGACGACGTGGGGCTTTTCCTTTTTGAGCAGCTCTTCCATGGTGCCGTCGAATTTACCCCAAGGGCATTTGCCCTCGAGAACCGTCGGCACCCGGCCGCCGTTGAGACCGTGTTGAAGGAGCTTGACACCCAGTTCCTTGGTATGGGGGCTGCTTGCCAGCGCCGCGGCCATCTGGCGAATGTACCCGCCCTGCATCGTGATCGAGTCGCCGAAGAAGGCGATCTTCATGCCCGGCTTCAGCGGCGTCTTCTCACCGATCAGTCTGGCCAAACCCGGGTTGTCGGATTCGGACACCCCTTGGGCAAAGGCCGGCGGCGTCAGAATTATTGCGGCCAGGGTTACGGCAAAGAGGCGCGCCGGCCATGTAGCGTGGTGGTTCATGGTGTTCTCGTTACCTTTTGCGAGTTCGAGGGATTGATGCAGCTACGAGGTCACTTTTGCTTGCCGTTGCGGAACGTTACTTGGCCGTCCTCGGCGGAGATGAGGTTCGTGAATCGGGCGTCCATCGGCATCGAACCATAAACGGGGCGCCCCGGCACGCACCCGCCAGAATACCACGCCCGCGCCCGCCTTTCCAGCATCTGGCCGAAACTGCTTGACCGAAACTGCTTGACTTGGGTAACGGCACGGGGCATCATAATGAAGTATGTCATTTTGTGGATCGTCCGGCGACGACCCGAATCGCGACAACCCGAATCGCGACAACATTGTGCCGCCGATCGAGTTTTACCCAAAGGGAGAATGCGATGAGTTTGAGAAGACTTGGAATTGCCGTGCTGGCTGTTTTCGCCGTCGGTGCGTTGCTCATTGGCACGCCGTCGACCGCGCAAGCCGCGGACGGCCCGTTGAAGGTCTTTATCCTGGCCGGCCAGTCGAACATGCAGGGCCATGCCGCGGCGGCGACCGTCGACTACCTTGGTGAGGATCCGAAGTACGGCAAGCTGCTGGAGAAGGTCAAGACGGCCGACGGCTCGCTGGTCGTTCGCGACGACGTTTGGATTTGGTATCTCGATCGCAAGGGTGATCTGAGCGTCGGTTTCGGAGCGTACAAGGGCGAGAGAGAATTTGCCGGGATCCCGCTCGGCAAATCGTTCGGCCCCGAGCTGCCATTCGGCGTTGTCATGGGCGATCACTACAAGGAGCAGGTGCTGCTGATCAAGACGGCCTGGGGCGGCAAGAGCATTTATAAGGATTTCCGCCCGCCCAGTTCCGGCGGAGAAGTGGGCCCCTTCTACACGCAGATGGTCGATCACGTCCACAACGTGCTGGCGAACCTGAAGACCGAGTTCCCCGGCTACGACGAGAGCAAGGGATACGAGATCTGCGGTTTCCTTTGGTTCCAGGGCTTCAACGACCAGTTCGACCCCAATGCCGTGTCGAGCTACGAAGAGAACATGGCCAACCTGATCAAGGATCTGCGCAAGGAGTTCAAGGTCCCCAAGATGCCGGTGGTGATCGGCGCACTGGGCACCGGCGGTAAGAAGGGCCCCATCGCCGAGGCGCAAGAGGCGGCCGCGGGTCGCGCGGAATTCAAGGGCACGACCGCGTTCGTCGAGACGGCCCAACATTGGGACCACGAGGCCGACAAGATGTGCCGCGAGGGCGTCTGGAAAGGTCCCGACAAGGCCAAGTTCTACCGCATCGCCGCCGAGCGACCCTACCATTACCTGGGCAGCGGCAAGATGATGTTCCTCATGGGCCACGACTTCGGCGAAGCGATGGTCGATTTGCTGAAGAAGTAGTTGGACTACTCCTCCCGCGCAAGCCAATCGGGAAAAAACGCCTGCCATGCTCTGTCGGCGGCTTCCCAGGAGTCGCCGAAAGCATGGACGCGCGCTTGGTGAAAACTCAAACCCGCGCGGGGCAGACGCCGTTCGGACGGCGTGCGATTGGCCAGCATGGGGTCGGTTTCCGGCGGACATGCTTGCTGAAGGGTCTCCAGCAGGCCGATCAATTCGCCGGCCACGAACCACGACGCCTGACCGGCCGCTTCCCGCTGATGCGACCGGGGTGCCAGGTATTCGATCCACGGGCGGTCGTCGGTGTTGACCGGGTACGGGTCGAACCGGTCGCGAATCGCCGAGAGATTGCCGCAGTAGAACACCAGCACGGTCCGCGGAGTAAGCGGCAGGACCAGATGTTCCAGATCGAGCACGCTGCGGTCCATGACGGACAACGCCATGACGAGCATGTTTTTCCGGTTGGCCCACTTGGACTCAACAGCCGGCAGCGGCTCCGTGTCGCGATGGCCGACCAGACCCACGACCTCCTTGCCGGGCCGGAAGTTGCCGCGCCAGAGGGTCACTTGCGGAAACGCTTCGAGCATCGAGCGAGCGATGATACCGAACTCCTCGCGCGTGAGTTGATAAAGCGGCAGCCATTGCACGAACATGCCGCCCGGCTTCAACCGCTCGCGGGCGGTGCGGAAATGCTCCACCGTGTAAAGGCTGCCGGCCCCCGACCGGCAAGGGACGAAAAGATCGGCGTCGATCAGATCGAACGCCTCGGACGTACATGAGAGATGATGCCGCCCGTCGTCCACCACGACCGTCGAACGCGCGTCGGTAAACAGCCCGTTGACGTAAGGCTCGAAGTACTTTCTCGCGGCGGTCACCACCTCGGGCACCAGTTCGCAAGTGACCACGCGATCGACCGAGTAATACGGTTCCAGCGCCGTACCGGGGGTGATTCCCGTTCCCATGCCGAGAAAGAAAACGCTTTGCGTCTCGGATCGGACCATCAGCGGGATATCGGCCTGCATCTGCTGCTGGGTCATCGCCACGGTCGAGCCCAGCCCGTAGTGGTTGTTCAGCCGGATCGACAACGGATAGCCGGCCGGGGACATTCCCGGATTCACGTGGCGCGTGACGGCCACCACTGCGCCGCTTCCCTCGAACACCTCGACCAGTTCTTCGCCGTCGTCGTGTTGGTTGACCAGTACCCTGGGTAAGTACGACGGGTTGAGCTTGAAGAAACACAACAGCAGGACCGCGACCGCCGCGGCTCGCCATCCCAGCCCGAGATGCCTGGTGCGGACGGGCAAAACCACGGCCGCCGCCGGATAGAGCAGCGAGAAGACCATAACGGCCGTCCACAAGCCGAGCCAGTCGAGGAGCACGAAACCGGCGACCAGCGACCCCAAGATAGCGCCGGTCATGTTCAGCGCGGACAACTCGCCCAGCGTTCTTCCGGCGCTTTGGACTCGCGGCTCGGCAACCTTCAGCAGATAGGGAAACACGGTCCCCAGCAGGCATCCCGGCACGCCGAGGGTGAGGAAGGTCGTGCGAAACACATCGAGAATATAGCCGCCCCATCCGGCCGAACCGCCGACCATCCGCATGTCGTCGGTCAGGTGCATGAAGACCATCGGCGTGGTTGTCGCCGTCAGTCCGGCCGCCACCATCAACACGAAGAGAACCCGTTCGGGCCGCCATGCCAGCCGCGCCAGCAGATGGGCCATGCCGGCGCCCAATGCCAGGCAGACGAGAACGGTCACCAGCACGGCCGCGAACGTATAGACCGAATTCTGCAATACCCCGGCGAACATTCGCGTCCAGAGAACCTCGAACCCCAGCACGCCGAAACCGGAGAGGAAGCCCAACCAGGCCACCGCGCGGGCGTTCATCGCGAAGAGAGGTCGCCTTGGGGCAACCGGCGCGAGTTCAGACGTTTCTGGTGGTACGGCCGCTTCTCGTCGGGCGAGCAGCCATGCGGCGACGGCGATCAGAACCGTGACACACACCGCCGCGGCGCAGGTCCCCCGGTAGCCCAGCCAGAGCGGCAAATGGAACCCGGCCGCGTACGCGCCCAACGCCGCGCCCAGCGTGTTGACCCCGTACAGCACCGACGCCGCTGGGCCGAACCGCCGTCTACCGCGGATGAGATGCTGGCCCATCAGAGGCACGGTACCGCCCATCAGCAATGCCGGCGGGAAGACCAGCAGCAGCGACAGGCCGAATTTCACCGCCACGGCTGCCAGTGAAATCCCCGCGGGCTCGAACACCAGCGGATAGACAACATGATAGAGTTCCAGGAACGGGAAGTAGAGCAGCGCCGTGGCGGCGATACCGGCTTCCAGCAGGGCGTACCCGCGCAGCGGGCGGCTCATGCCCGCGGCACGACGACCCCAGAACAGCCCCCCGACGGCCAATCCGAGAAAGAAGGCGGATAGCGTCGTCGCGGCTGCGTGCGAAGTGTTGCCGAAAAGCAGTCCGAGCTGCTTCATCCACAACACCTCGTAGATCAGTCCCGTGAATCCCGAAGCGAACAGCAGACCGGCATTTGCGAAGAATCGACCCTTGTGCATGGCTCCAGTATGACCGCGGCACGAGTGATCGTCCATGCCGCCGACCGTTTTCACCCCCGGCTGACGAGGAGCCGGCCGATTACCCTGGAGGATGCCTACGCGCTGGACACGTGGGAGGCGTATGCTATTATGGCAATCGGCATTCCGAGCCGGGACCCGTTTCCGGCTCAACCCAAAACGGGACAAGTCGGTTAGGAGAACCGGGCGTTGCCATAAAAGAGATCCGGACAAGGAGCAAGAAATGCGCGTTTGTGGGAAGTCGTGTGCCTGGTTGCTTTGCATGGCGTTGCTTTGTACGGCGTTGCTTTGTACGGTGGCCTTTTCGCTGGTCGCGGCTGAAGAAGGTGGTGCCCAACCGCCCGCGCCGGCGCGTCGTGATCTCGCGACGGTTGGAAACGTCCCCGTCGCCGAAGTTCTCCAACGACTGGGGGCGGAGCTTGAGGGGGGATCGGAAGCCAAGGATCTCGATGCTTACTCACGCCATTTCGACCGCACCGACCCAAACCAAGACGGGAAGCACACCCGCGCGGAATACGTCGAAAAGGGCGTTTACATGACACCCCAGGCTCGGGCCGGCATCTTTCGAGCCGCCGACGGCAACGCCGACGGGGTCGTCACCAAAGCCGAGTATGTCTTGAACCGGATCATCACCGACGAAGCCAAAACGATCGTTGGGGGGATGGACGACGATCGAGACGGCCTGGTCGAGCAAGCGGAGTTCGTCAAACATGCGGCCAAGCTGCTTTCCGATCCCAAGTTGGCCGAGCAGGTGTTTGCCGCGTTGGATGCCAACGCCGACGGCGGGATCACCATTCCCGAGTACTTGCGCATCTGGGGGCAATGGGCACGGGCCGGCCGCAAGCCGGCCGAAGAACGCATCGCGGCGCGACGAGCCGAACTCGCCGACCCGACCAACAAACCCGACCCAAAACCGGACCACCCGAGAGAAGGGCGACTCGGCGGCCGACCTCCGCCGGGACGCCCTGGCGCGGGAGCCGGACCGCCGAGCGTCGACGTAGTCTTCGAACGTTTCGACCGCAACAAAGATGGAAAGCTCCAGAAGAACGAGATCCCCGAGTTCGCCCGGCAGTTCATTCTTCCCGCCGATGCCAACGGCGATGATGTGGTGACCAAGGAAGAGTTACAGGCATCGCGCCAACGCCACCGGCCGGGCGGTCGTCCCGCGGGCGGTGCTCCGCGGTAGCCGAATCGCCGGACTGCGCGAGTCATCACGGGCAGCCCATCCCATGAATGCGGGCAAGTGATTCTCCCGACGATTCCCCGCCGTTTGGCCGCCTGAATCTACTCTTTTTCAGGTGTGGCCGCTCGATCGAAGGGCGTCAATTCCTCTCGGTCCGCCGCGTCCAGAAGGTTCTGGTCCTCGAGCAGCGACAGCATCGTATAGGCCGGGTTGTAGTGCTTGTTCAAGAAGAGCGGGTTCTGCTCCTGATAGAGCGTTTCACCGATCCGATCGGCGATGGGAATCAGTATCTGCTCATAACGGCAGAGGACCGGGGAAACCCGGGCGACGCTGCCCGTGGTCTGCCAATTCAGACAGCCGCACGTGTTGTGACAGCGGCGGCGGATCGCGCAGCGCCGGCAGGGCTCCTTCCCGTCTTGCGACTCGTCGCGAAGCCGGTTTCGCTTTTGCTGGTCGATGCCCGAAACGACGTCGCCAATGCGCCAGCGGCTTTTCCTGCCTGCGGTCGTGAACTGGACGCAGGGGAAAAGCAACCCCTGCGGATCGACGGAAATCTGCCGGATGCCAAGCTCGCAATGCTCTTTGCAGGCATTCTCGCCGTGGATGTGCGAAGAGAGCTTCACCTCGAAGGGACTAAGGTAGAACTTCCGCCCCTGCCGGGTCCACTCGATATAGAGATCGGCCAGTTGCTCGTACTGCCGAGCGAGTTCTTCCAACTCCGCCTCGCCCCACGATCCCGCGTAGTTGAGCGAGACGATCAAGTAACGGCACCCCTGGTCCAGCAGAAACGAAATCGACTCGGTCAAGTAGGGCGCCGTATCCGGGTTGACGACCATCAGCACGCTGGCATAGGGCCGCGCCGCCAGCAACATTTGCAGCTTGGGCAGCAAGCGATCGAAGCTGGCCGAACCGTCCGGCATACGGCGGTGGCGGTCGTGGGCCTGGCGCACGCCGTCCAGGCTCATGGCGATCAGGATGTCCTCTTCCAAGGCGAACCGAAGGAACGTCTCGTCCAACAAGAGGCCGTTGGTCGTGAGTTTGAAATGGAAGCGGCCTTCCCCTCGCCGCTCCATGTCCCGGGCTTCGGCCACCAGATCGCGGATCAACCCCTTGCACAACAGCGGTTCGCCGCCGAAGAAGATGATGCCACACGAACCGTCCGTCAATCGTGCCCCAAACCGCAGCGCCTCGCGTCCCGTATCGAGCGTCATCGCCGGCTCCGCGCGGGGCGGGGCATAACAATACGAGCAACGCAGGTTGCAGGCCCGCGTCAGATGAAGCGTGAGGTGCATCGCTAGGAAATCACCTTCTGCTCTTTCAGCCAGACGATGGAATCTTGCGCCTGTTGGCGAAGCAGTTTCTCGGATTCCTTCTTGCCTCGCTTCATCCTCTCTTTCCAGGCGGCTCTCCAATCGACCTTCTCGCCCGGTTCGGATGGCTCGCCACGGGGTATTTGTGCCATCGGGTCGTAGAACACGACGAAGAACACACGGTCCTTGCCTTGCTCCTTGACCCTCGCCGCCACATATTCGGCGACTTCCTTGGTGTCGTAGCCTTGGACCGTTGATCCGCTCCGTGGTCCGCCAAGGGCGTGGTAGTCCTCGTGGGAAACGAACTCCACCGCGATCTTCCGATTCGAGTCGATGCCGTCCAGTTCCAGCGGCTGGGCGCGGTCTGGAAGTTCGACGATCGATTGCTTGAATTCCGTCTGGCCGTCACCCTTGTCTACCCGTTTGTACTCCTCCATCCTGCCGGGCACTCGCACGCCCTCCAGGACGCCGCCGGCTTTCAAGCGGATTCCATGTTTGGCAAGTTCCTCGCGCAGGATCTGCATGCCCTCTTCCTCGGAAAGGAAGACGGGTGGCGACACCACGATGCAGCCCATGGCGCCACGACCCTCGCCATGCACGAAGACTGGCGCGACGGAAGTCCGTCCCGACTCGGCTTCCACTCCCGCGACGTTAGCGCCACACCCGGCTAGATTGGCCAGGGCGAACGACGCGGCGCCGGCGAGCACTTCGCGTCGCGTGGGATAGGCGGGTGTCCGGTTCTGCTCAACGGGCTTCGGCTCCATGATCAGGCTCCTGAAGAAGGCCTCGAATCGTAGCCGCCAACGCGCTTATTCTAACCCAGCAATTGCGGATGCGTCAATAGCCAGAAGCGGGGGAACGCCGAATCTCGATCTAGGGCCGGTGGAAACTCACGTGGACAACGCTACCTGTTCAGTCCCGTTTCACGTCGGAGCGGAGCCTCTCCAAGACGGAAATGGATTTACTATCGTCGGAAAACCGCTTGAGACTCGGGTGCAGGGAGAGACATACGCGGCGCACTCGGCCGATAGCGGTTCGGCACGAATCAAACGCCGATCTGATCGCGACCGTCAGCCCCTTGTGTCCAACAACAACAACCGCGCCGCCCGTGGCAATCACTGCAAACGGATACTGGCTGTCGCCATGATACGGGAGTCCGTACCGTGTGCCGTCATCGCGGAAACTGAAGCAGGACTCTAGCCCAGGCGACGCGTGCCGGAGAATCTCGCCGTCACACACAAGGTAGTCGTGGCCGGCGGAACGGAGCACGGTGGTGGCTCTGCCGCCCTCGATCCTGGTCTCCCCCAGCGACTTCGGGTGGCGCGGTTCCGAAAGGTCGAACAACTGGGCATAACCCTCCATGCTGGCAACGAGCCTGTTATCCCCGATGGGATGAAGGTGGAACGGCTCACGATAGGTTGCGACGAAACCGACTTTCTTCGGTTTGGCCGGAGCGGATATGTCGATCACCGCGATGCCCATGGGGGTGTTGCCCAGTGGGCTCACTACATGCACGTAAAGGTACTTGCCAATCGCGCATCCGGTCGATGACCCGCCTCGCATTCTTGTGATACCCAAGTAGCGCGGTTTGGATGGTTCCGAAACATCGTAGACGAGCAGCCCGCCCGCGCCGATGAGGAAGAGGTGCCCCGCGTGGGCGATGATCGTTTGGCTTTGGTTCCACCTGTCGCCCGGACCGAACCGGCCCAGACGCTCGGGCTTTCGCGGGACCTTTAGCGAGAAGACCTCGAGGTCGCCATGGTGCGTGCAAAAGAGGACATCCCCAACGATCGCCAGGTCGTTGCCGTCGCCCACCTTCTCCTCGCAACGTGTCAATTCGACGCGATCGTAATTCTCGGTCACCAGCCAGCGAAGGAATTCATTCGGAATCGGCACATACGGAGACGCGGCATGCGCGAACCGTAGAATCGGCTCGACCCAGAATCTGTCGGGCAAACGAAACAGATGGAGTCCACCCTCTCGGTCGAGTACGTAGACCCACGGAATATGAAGAACGGCCGAACGGAACGGACGGTTGAACCGATCCCCTCGCCGATCCTCCAGCCGGGCGACCACCTCGAAATCTCCCTCGGTCTCGGCCAGTATGGTCACGCCAAGAGACGGATCAATGGTCATACCCGCGGGGAGTTCAGGCTTGATAGCCGGTTCCGGATCGCCCGTGTCGACAAGCGGCCAGAGCGAAAACGGCGGGGGTGGACGATGTTCCGTGTCAATCGCCGCGCCGTGCGAAGGCCGCGGGACAACGTCAGCGGAATACGATAGCCCGTCGATTGGGAACAGAGTGAGCCCGGGATACTCCTTGCGCAGCTCCCGACGCTCCGCAATACTGATCCGCGTACTACCCACGGACAGGACTTTCAGATGCCCAAGCAGTCCCGAGGCTTTCAGCCCGCCCGCGGTCACGCTTGTATTGTCGAGGTACAGGTGGGTCAGATTGGTGAGCGTTTTCAGATGCGGTAAGCCGGCATCCGTCACAGTCGTCGAAGCGAGGCTCAGTTTATTCAGCCCCGTGAGCGTGCCGACGTGAGCAACCCCTCGATCGGTCACTCGCGTGTCGCGCAGCCACAGTTCTTCGAGCCCCGACAGCTCTCGCAGATGTCGCAGACCGGTATCCGTCACTTCCGAATCGGTTGCGTTCAGTCGACGAAGGCTCTCGAAAGAACCGATTTGCGCAAGGTCTTTGTCCGTGCTCGCCGAGCCAAGAACGATCTGTACCACTCGGCCGTCTTCATCTTTCGTGACGTCCGGGTCGGCCGGTTCCCCAGTCTTCCCGTCTCCCCCGTGAGCTGATCCACCCGAATCTCCGCACGGAATGCCGGGGCCGAGGCACACGAACCCAAAGAAAAGCAGCGCGCACGTCAAAGACCTTGTGGACATTCTCTCGCCCCCTGTGCTCTGATCCGCGGGAAAGTCCCTACGGCCAATGATACCGCAAGCAGGCGAGCAGAACAATAATGGGCAACGGAGCCATCCGCCTCGAAATCCCCCGATGGCCCCCTTACTTCCCCACCGCATAAAGGTGCTTGTTGGTCATCATGTACAACACGCCGTTGGCGGCCACGGGGGTGCTGAAGACGCCGTCCAGCGTGCGAAGTTCGCTGAGAACCTTCAACTCCTTGCCGGCCTGGAGTATCCAGAAACGATGTTGACCGGTTCCCAGGTAGACTTTGCCGTCGGCTACCAGGGGTGAACCCCAGATCGGGCCGCCGACTTCGTGCGTCCAATAACACTCGCCCGTGTCGGCGTCGAGGCAATGCAGTTGGCCGTCGAAATCGGCCGCGAAGACCAACCCGTCGGCCACCGCCACGGTGGAAACGGTCGATCCGATCTTGTCGTACGACCAGACGATCCCGCCGCGCGTCGTGTCGCCGGTCTTCGTGGCGTCGAGACACACCAGCCACGCCTTCTTCATCTTGTGAAACGCTTCCTGGGTGAAAGGCACGTAGAGGCGGTCTTTGTGGAAGACGGGCATCGCCGTGACCTGGTACGACGTGCTGTCGTGTTGATGATCGGGCGCCACATGATCCTGGGTCTGGGCCAGCGGATGACCGTTGAATTTCCAGACGTTACGAAGCGTCGTCGTTTTGTCGCCGGAAGGTTGCTCGGCGAGCATGTCGAACGCATAGAGATAACCGTTGCCGGCGCCGAAGAACCCGAGCAGCTTCCCGTTGACCTTGCCCATGGCCAACGAACTCCACTGGCCGTGGGTAATGTCGGGGCCGATACCAAAACCGTCTCGGGCCACCAGCTTGCCCGTCTTCTTATCGAGCACAATCACGCTGGGCGCCTCGGGATGAAGCACCCGATTGTGGGTCCACTCGACGCCGTTGGCCGTGCAGAGATAGAGCAAATCGCCATGCAGCAGGATCGAGCAATTCGATCCGTTGTGCGGCTCGGCCTTGGTTTCCTTGATGATATTGTAGACCCAAAGGATATCGGCGTCGTGCGGTCCCGGTTCGACCGGCGTTTCGTCTTCGTAGACCGAATACTTCCCTTCGTCGGTAAAGGGTCCGTCGTTGCCGTTGGCCATTCCTTCGACGTCGAGGCAAACGACTTCGCCCCGGTTGCTGACCACGTAAGCCCGGTCTCCCTCGACCGTGGGCGGCGAGGTGAAGCCGATGTATCGCCAGTCGCCCCACTTCACGCCGACCAGCTTCGGCACGTTCAATTGCCAGAGGTACGCGCCCGTCTTCTCGTCGAAACACATCAACACGCCCCGATCGCCCTGCAATCGCTGATCTCGCGGGTCGGAGTTGTTCGTGCCAACATACACGCGGCCGCCGGCGATCACGGGCGACCCGTAGGAGAGGCCGCCCAGTTTGGCGACCCATTTCACACCGCCACCTTCGACCAGATGGACGCCCCCAGTGGCCGTGTTTCGAGTGCCCGGGTCGAACGAGGCGGGCAGATTCTTCTCGGCCGAGACCATGTTACGCGAGAAGCCCTGGCCCCACTGTGGCTGATCCTCGGCCCGGGCGATTGTGAACTGGAAAAAACCAAGGCAGATCAAAAGGGCGACGGTTCGTTTCATCACGGGGTCTCCATGTTGTTTAGCCCCGGCACTTGTGCCCGGCGTTTTGGTTTAGGGCAAAGAATTCGTTTTGCTTCAGCGAGATGGCCATTATACTACGACTCGGCAACAGTGAGATAGATGGGTGCCTGGGGTCGAGATGCGAGGAACGAGCAGCGAGCCCCCAGATCGCAACGAACTGGG
>CAYUIQ010000201.1:0-16579 GCA_964444795.1 uncultured Planctomycetaceae bacterium | reverse complement strand
CCGGATACCGCGTGTCTTGGGGCAACCTAGCAGAAAGGGTGGTGTACTTGCAAACTTTTGTTGGTGGTGGTGTTTGTTTGGGGTGGTGCATAAACGACGTAGAAAATGGGCCGGGCGCCCGGTAGATTGAGCTACGGTGCGGGTGGACGACCGCCCGGCACCGGCGACGTGGATCGATTGACGATCACGCGTCGCGGAGTCGGACGTTCCTAAGAAGAGTCGTCCGGCGCCGCGGCGGAACAACTTTTCTACTCATGGGAATTCGAGGAGAACGAAGATGGCGACATTAACCGATTACAAGGGGCTGGACGTAGTGGAGAGCGCTTCCGGAGCCGGCGGCGAGGCCTTGACCGACGACTTCAAGGAACTGGCCGATCGGGCGCCGTACCACTCGGCATCCGATCCGACGACTGGAGACGACTCGGGCGACAGTTTCGCCGCCGGTTCGCTCTGGTTCAATACGACAAGCCAGGTTATGTGGGTTTGCACCGATGCCACATCGGGCAGCGCGAAGTGGCGTTCGCTTCTCAAACGAACGGACGATGCCCTGATCTTGTCCCCATCCGATCCCGTCGGTGGAATCGACAACCGGGCCATCCAAGTCGACGGCGATGCCAGCGCCTCCGCCCGTGGCACTGGTGCGGTGGACCTACAATCGAGTCGCTCCAGCAACTCGGAAGTCGCCTCCGGAAATCGATCAGCCATTGGCGGAGGAAAGAGCAACACGGCAAGCGGCCACTACGCCACGGTCGGCGGCGGAAGCACCAATTCTGCCGTGTATTGCGCCACGGTCGGCGGCGGAGATAGCAACGCCGCAACTGGTGACATCTCTACCATCACTGGTGGCTACAGCAATACGGCCAGCGGCCATTACGCCACGGTCCCTGGCGGAGGCTACGCCAAGGCGGACAAGTACGGCCAGCAGGCGTATGCCTCGGGGCGCTTCGCCGCTCAGGGCGATGCCCAGACGTCCAAGTTCGTTGTCCGCGAGGAGATCACGCACAGCGATGCGAATTGGCAATCGCTCTTCTTGGACGGGTCGTCGGCCGACATGACGGTGGCGACCGATACGGTCTGGACGTTCGATTGTCTGTTGGTGGGTACGACGGAGGGGTGCTCGAAGTCGTTCGGGTTTGCGATCAACGGGGTGATCGAGAACGATGGCGGGACGACCACGATGCTGGCCTCCAACGTGACCACGCTCTACGACACCGACGATACCAGCTTCGACGCCCAGGCGATCGCCGACAATACGGACGACTCGCTGAAGATCCAGGTGAAGGACGCCGACGGCAATAGCGACGTGGTTCGCTGGGTGGCGGTGGTGCGGACGGCGGAGGTGACGTACGAAGACATCATCCAAGAGTGATCCTCGTGACCTCGTTCCCACGCTTCCGCATGGGAGTGCAAGGCCGGACGCTTTGCGGACCCGTCCGTCAAGGCTCAGCGCAATAGGCTCGCGGTCTGGCGTGCAGAAGGGACGCGAAGCGTCCAAGTGGGTGTTCCCACGCGTAAGCGTGGGCACTAGATGAAGCAAGATCGCAAAGTGCAAATTGACGGTGGGAACGTGAGGTGAGTGTTTTACCTTTTACGATGGGCTTCCCAGCCCGTCGAATCCCAACGTACTTGAAATGAACCGACTGGCTGGGAAGCCCATCGTACGGATTTCACGCTCTTAGAGAAGGGCGAAGGCCCTCACCCCCGGCCCCTCTCCCGAAGAGAATTAGTATCTACACATCTTTCTACAGTAGGAAAACCAGGCGTGTGCAGCCAACGGTAACCCAGGAAACAAGGGGAGACGCGCATTGCGGCGTGTCCAGCTAGCATTGATAGCTCAGCCAGGCCAAGGTGCAGAAACCGCTTGTTTTCCGGGGTCATACGAGTTGTGCAGATACTAATGCCCGAAGAGATAGGGGAGGAAGGCATGTAAAGGACCAATGCGATGAATGACAAGACGTTTTACTTTCTGGGTGGATTGCCCCGGAGCGGGTCGACGCTGCTTTGTAATTTATTGGCGCAGAATCCGAGGTTTCATGCGACGCATACCAGCGGATGCATGGACGTGATGTTCGGGGTGCGGAATAACTGGGACGGGCTGATCGAACATCAGGCGCATCCCGACGAAGAGACGAAGCGACGCGTATTGCGGGCGATCCTTGATGCGTATTATGCCGACGTGGAGAAGCCCGTGGTGGTCGACAAGTGTCGCGGGTGGGTGAGCCTGTTGGAGATGGCCGAGTGGGCGCTGGGCGAAAAGGCCAAGGTGCTCGTGCCGGTTCGCGATCTGCGCGACGTGTTGGCCAGTTTTGAGAAACTCTGGCGCGCCAACGCCAACGGCGGGCAGATGGCCAGCGAGGGCGAGAACTATTTCGACTTCCAATCGGTCGAAGGCCGCTGTGCCCATTGGTGCCGCAAGGATCAGCCGGTGGGCTTGGCCTACAACCGCATCCGCGACGCGCTGCAACGGGGCTTCGGCAATCGGATGCACTTCGTCCGTTTTGAAAAGCTCACCTCGGCACCGCGGGAGACGATGGACGCGATTTACGCGTTTCTCGGCGAGGAGCCGTTTGCACACAACTTCGACCACGTGGAGCAGGTTACCTGGGAAGACGATCGGGTCCACGGTTTTCGAGACTTACACACAATCCGGCCTCGAGTAGAGCCGGTTCCGCCGTCGTGGCCTCTGGTCCTGGGCCCGGCGGCGGATCACTATTTGAACGACAGTTTCTGGACCAAACTCTAGTGAAAGGAGAGTTGTCATGGGTTTGATCGACGTGCAGCCCGTCCAGCCGACGGCTGAGATGGGCGCGAGACGCTGCCGGATGGCGTTGCGGGGAGCGGTGGATCGTGCCACCCAGGCCTGCAACGAAGTGCGGCAGGTTATCGAGAGGCACGGTCGACAGCAGGTCATCGCCGCGTTGGGCGACGACGCTGCTGCGATGCAGACCTTGTACGGCGAGTTGAAGACGCTGGCCGGATCGTACGGCCGCGATGTCCCCGACCTGCCGGACCAGTAGAAGAGGCGTGGGTTAAGGGGGCGGTTCGGACACCGCGGCGTCAGAACACTGCATGGTAAGTGGACGCCGGCGATCGGACCGCCCCCGGGACCGCGGCAGTGTGTGTAACCCCATCGGAGACGTAACCGTGCCCGGCTATTCCAACGTGTTGATCGACCACTTTGGCAACCCGCGCAACGCGGGGCGGCTGGAGTCGCCCGACGCGACCGGGCGGGGTGGCGATCCCAACGAAGGCGTCTTCGTGCTCTTGCATTTGCGTATCAGCGACGGCAGGGTGGCGGAAGCCCGATTTCAAACGTTCGGCTGTGGGCCGGCGATTGCGGCCGGCTCGCTGTTGACCGAGATGATCGCCGGGCGGAGCGTGGAAGACTGCCTGGCGGTGACCGAAGAACAGTTGACCGAAGCTTTGGGTGGACTTCCGAAGAACAAGCGGTGGTGCGCCCGGATTGCCATTGTGGCCCTGCAGGATGCACTGACCAAGTACCGCGAAGGAAGCGACGATGACTGAGCACACGCCCTGCAAGCCGGCCTACCGCAAAGTGGCCGTGGTGAGTTTCTTGTTCAACTGGCCGTCGCGGGGCGGGGGGATCGTGCATACGGTCGAGTTGGTCCAGTGGCTTGCCCGGGCCGGGTACAACGTGCGGCATTTTCACGTCCGGTTCGAGCCTTACGGGATCGGTCGAGTCGACGAGTCGCTACCGATTCATTCGCTGGCGATCCCGCTGAAAGAAGAAGACTGGAACATCGGGGCCATCCAGGCCAAGGTGCGCCGGGCGGTGGATGCGTTTGGGCCCGATTGCGTGATCCTGACCGACTGTTGGAACTTCAAGCCGCATCTGGCCGAAGCGGTGTCCGATTATCCGTACTTTCTTCGGCAACAGGCAATGGAATGTTTGTGCCCGTTGAATAACCTGCGGCTGTTGTCCGAGGACGGTATCGCGAAACAATGCCTCTATCACCAGCTTGCCGACCGTGGCGCGTGTTTGGATTGCTTGAAGCAGCGAAGCGCCCAGTCGGGCGCGCTGCATCGGGTCGAGCGCGAGTTGAGCGGCGTGGAAACGCCCGAGTATAACAACACGCTTCGCCGGGCGTTTTCCCGGGCCGAGGCGGTCCTGGTGCTCAACCCGGAGATTGCCGAGACGATCCGACCGTTCGCCGGGCAAGTGCGAGTCGTGACCTGGGGGATGAACCCGGAACGATTCCCCTGGCCGTGGCCCTTCGAGGTCGACCGGACCGCACCGCCTCGGGCGACGATCTTCATGGCCGGCGTGATCGACGAGTGGATCAAAGGTTTTCATATTCTGCACGAAGCGTGCCGGATGTTGTGGGCCAAGCGGCAGGATTTCGAGTTAGCCGTCACCGGCGAACCGGCCGGGCAGATCGCCCCGTTTACGCGGCTGGTCGGCTGGCTCTCGCAAGAGAAGTTGCCCGAGCAGTTGCGCCGCGCCGATATCCTGGCCATGCCCACGATCGCCCAAGAGGGACTCGGCCGCACGACGGTCGAGGCGATGGCCGTGGGACGCCCCGTCGTGGCCACCCGCATCGGCGGGTTGCCCTTTACGGTAACCGACGGCGAGACGGGCCTGTTGTTCAAGCCGGGCAACGCGACCGATCTGGCCGCGAAGTTGGAACGGCTGCTGGATGACGCCGTGTTGCGTGCCCGAATGGGTGCCGAAGGCCGCCGGCAGTTCGAGGAGCGTTTTCAATGGCCCGACGTGATCCGGCGCCAATACGGGTCGCTGCTCGGGGACGCAAGACGCGAGCGGCAACGCGAAGATCCACGAGGGAGTCCAGTGCCGTCCGGAACATGAGGTACACACACCGCCGCGTCGATTCGGCCGGTGAAGACACGAATTCAGCGGGACCAAGCCATGCGACACGAAGACAAGTCTTACACGTTCTATACGGAGAAACTCCGTGGCGGCGAGCCGTTCTCTTTGTCCCGTTGGGGCGACGGTGAGTGGAACTCGCTGCTGGGGCTCTGCCCGGAACAAGAGGCGAATGCCGATGGCCACCGGTACTTCCCGGCCATGGGGCGGCAACTGGCCGAGGTGCTCAAGGACAGCCCGAGCTACTGCGTGGGCATGCAGCGATTGTCGATGCGGCTGATGGGTGATCGCATCGAAGAGTGGCTCACGCAAAACGGAGTCGGCCTCTGTTGGCACGACGCCGATGCATTCCACAAGGCGAGCAACCAGGGAGAGATCGACCGGGTCTTCGACGCATTTCGCAAGGCGGGCAACCTGATTGTCGTCGGTCCGGAACATCTCCGCAAACTCGACCAGTACGTTGACTACCAACAGTTTGTCGAGGTGCCCGCGCGGAATTGTTTCCTCCATATCGAGGATATCCAGGATCGCATTTTGAAGGCTTATGCCAGCGCTGGCAAGCCGGCCGTGATCTCGATCAGCGCGGGCATGCCGGCCAACCTGTTCGTGCATCACTTGTTCCCCCGAATCGGCCACGATGCGTTTCTCTTGGACATGGGCTCGGTTTGGGACCCCTACTGCGGCGTCTGTTCGCGGTCGGGTCACCACAAGCTCGATATCAAGCCGAGTCGGAAACCGGCTCGGCAAACTTCCATCCGGCGCGTGGCCGTGATCTTCGACAACCAACAGCGTCCCGACACGACGGGCACGCACTGCCTCCGCGCCTTGGAGGGGATGGTCGACGTTCGTCACTTCCTGCCCTCGCAACTGGCCGAGATCCCGCCCGGCGAGTTCGACCTGTGCCTGTGTATCGACGACGGTTTGCGGTACGAGATACCCGATCGACTGCGGCCCCGGGCATGGTGGGCCATCGATACGCACCTCGATTTCGCCTGGTATCGGGACAGGGCGCCCCAGTTCGACTTCGTCTTCACCGCACAACGCGACGGCGCTGCCCGGCTGCAAGAGGAGGGCGTCGCCGACGCGGTCTGGCTGCCGTTGGCTTGCGATCCGGACATCCACCGCAAGCACGACGTGGCCAAGGAGCACGACGTTTGCTTCGTGGGCAATCTTGTTCCCGGAAAGCGGACGGAACTGCTCGATCTGATTCGACAGCACCACTCGGGCACGTTCGTCGGCCAGCGTTACGGTCAGGAGATGGCCAAGACTCTCTCCGCGTCGCGGATCGTCTTCAACCGGAGCGTGAAGAACGACGTCAACATGCGCGTGTTCGAGGCGTTGGCCTGCGGTTCGCTGCTGCTGACCAACGATCTGGCCGAGAACGGGCAGGCTGAACTTTTTCAGGACGGCGTCCACTTGGCCACTTACACCGACGCCGCGGAACTCCTGGACAAGCTAACCTACTACCTTGAGCACGAGGAGGTGCGCGAGAAGATCGCCGCCACCGGTCGCGAGGTGGTTATTGCGGAGCACACGTACGCCCATCGCATGCGGCAGATTCTCCAGACCATCGGCGAGACGGCCCGCGTGCCCTCCCGTGAGCCCGTCGCTGTACCACGGAAAGACTGCTCGTATTATGGTTTCGCGCGGCCCGAGTTGCTGGCCATGATCCCCGAGTCGGCGGCCCGGGTTCTCGACGTCGGGTGCGGCGTGGGAAGACTAGGCCTGTCGATCAAGGCGAGGCAGCAGGCCGAAGTCGTTGGCATCGAGTTGGACGAGACGGCAGCAGAAGCCGCCCGGACTCGGCTGGATGAGGTGGTTGCCGCGGACGTGGAAGCCTTGCCCGAGACGCAATTCGATGCCCAGTTCGACTGCATCGTTTGCGGCGACGTGCTGGAGCACTTGCAGAACCCGCTCGCGTTTCTCCAGAAAGCCAGACACTGGCTCGCCCTCGGCGGTCATCTGGTGGCCAGCATCCCGAACGTCCGGCATCACAGCGTCGTATCGTCGCTGTTGGACGGCAACTGGACGTACGAACCGGCCGGTCTGCTTGACGAGACGCACTTGCGGTTCTTCACGCGGCGGGATATGGCGGAATTATTCCGGTCGGCCGACTTCGAGATATCCAAGACGGAGGTCGTACCCGGCCCCGGCCACCAGCAGTGGGAACATCAGGGACGCCCGGGCGACGTCGCGCTGGGGCGATTGAGCATCACGGGATTATCTTCGGACGAGGCCGAGGAGTTTTTTGTTTATCAATATCTGGTGGACGCGAGGCCGCGTTTCACCGGGAGCGAAGACACGCCTCGCTTCGTCTGCTCGGGATGATGGCTAAGAGACCTCGGACCTCGAAAGTGGCTTGCCGCGGGAGATCGATTGATGTCGTTAGCATTCGATAAATACGAGCGATTCGGCGCTTACCACTGGGATGAATTCAGTCGCGACACGGTTTACCGGCGACATGCTCTCCATGTGCAGGGGTGGATTACAGAGAAGAAAGTACTCGATGCCGGCGCCGGAGATGGCTTGATTACCCATCTCCTCATCGAGAAGGGACTTCATGCGACCGGGATCGACGGAAGCAGGGTTGCCGTACAACTCGCCAAACAACGCGGCGTTCCGTCGACGCATGGCGACGTTTACGAACTGTCCGGGGACTTCGACGCAGTCTACTTGGGTGATGTGTTGGAGCATCTGGAGGATCCCTCTCAAGCCGTTCGCGGAATTGCTAAGCTGACGAACGTTCTATACATCGCGACACCACCTCGCGGGCTTCATCCGAAATGCAGATATCACGTTCGCGAATTCACGCAATCGGAGTTACGCGACTTCATGGAGGCTCACGGCTGGCGCGAGGCCGGTTCGATGGTCGCCAATGCGAGAATCTTGGCGAGGTTCGTACGTGATCCGATTGTCGTGTATACGGCGATATTCGGCGGCAAGGATGAACTCAAGGAGCCGGCCGTCGTGCCAGGCAATTGCGAGTTCGTATGCTTCTCCGATTGCCATCGAAGCTCCGATACATGGAATGTGATTGAAGAGCGATCCCAATCGGACGATCCGTGCCGAGCGGCGAAGATCTACAAGATTCTTCCACATCGTTTCTTCAACTGCCGTCGATCCGTTTGGGTCGACGGTGCATTTCAACTCCGAGGAGACGTTAACGACCTATTCCCGCGTTTGCGGCATGGCCTCGGCGCCTTTCGCCATGAATCTCGCGACTGCATCTACGATGAAGCGCGAGCCTGTATCGAGTTGGGTAAGGATGCCCCCACTCGGATTGAGGATCAGGTCAAACGGTATCGTGAGGAAGGTTATCCTCCGAACAACGGTCTTATTTCCGGCGGGTTCTTACTCCGCAAGCACACGCACGAGATTGAAACACTGAATGAAATGTGGTGGAACGAACTCCTCTCAGGAAGCAGACGCGATCAATTGAGTTTCAACTACGTCGCCTGGAAAATGGGCGTCCAATACTCGGCAATCCCCGGAGAGATTTGGAATAACCAGTATCTCAAACACACACGGCACAGCAACGCGAGCGGCAAGCCCACTCTCCCGTAGGCACTACGACAACACCCCAAGGCGGACCAAGAGATGATTATAACCATGATCCCCTATTGCCCCTCGGGGCACGGCACGAACCTCGGCCATGCCTACAACGAGCAGATGAAGCGGCTCGATGACGATGACTGGGCCTGCTTCATCGACCACGACGCGTGCTTCACAACGCGCCAGTGGTATCGGCAACTTGAGGCGATTACCCAGAGGCTCGACGGACCGGCCGTGCTGACGGCGATGACCAACCGCGTGGGGTCGCGCTGGCAGATTGCCCCGGGTGTGGACCCGAACAACCACTCCATGGAATATCATCGGGCCATCGGCGAGAAGCTGATGGGCGAGCACGGGGCGAAGCTTACCGACGTCACCGACCATCCGCTGATGAGCGGCGTCGTCATCCTGCTGTCCAAGAATACCTGGAAGTTGCTCGGCGGATTCGAGGATGGTTTCCTGGGCGTCGACAACGCGATTCATCAGGCCGCGCGAGACAAGGGATTCAAAGTCTACCTGATGGAGGGGCTCTACGTCTATCACTGGTATCGGGCCGATACAGGCGGACGCCCGGTTACCGCTCGTGACGTTTCGGCCTTCGTTGCTGGAGAAGACAAGAACATCGCGAAGCCCCCGACATCGTCGATCGAAACCGAAGACACGGAAGTGGACGCAACCGAAAGTGGCAATGACGATGCTCCCCCAACGATTTTGGAGCAGGTGCCGACCGCTGCCCGGAACATCCTGTGCGTCGGTCAGCCCACGACGTCGGTAGCCCAATTGGCAAGGCGCCACCGGGACGCAACGGTGACTGGGATCGTTCCGGACACGACGGACATCGAAGCGATGGAAGACTACTTCGATCAACTTGTCGCGGGCCCCGTCGAAGAGATCGAGCCGCAATCCATGGAAAAGTCCTTTGATTGCGTCATTGTCCAAGACGCCTTGGATTGTGCGAAGCGGCCGCAAGTCGTGCTCGATCGGATGCACCGCTGGCTTGCACCGGACGGCCGCCTGCTGGCGACGATCCGCAACGCGCGGCACCATCAAACGGTATCCGCGCTGCTCGGAGGGCAGTGGTCATCCAGAATCGCACAACGCGGTGAGATGACGCATCCACCGCTGAAGTTCCACACGCGACGCGAGATGGAGAAGCTGTTCTATCGTGCCGGATTCCGCATCGAAGAGACCCGGCCGTTGAAAACCGCCCAACTACGACAATGGCGGCGGCAGGGCACGAGTGGTGAAGTTGACGTCGGCGGACTACACATCGGGGGCCTCTCGCCCGAGGAGGCCGAGGAGTTCTTTGTCGAGGAGTACCTGATTCGGGCGGTGCCTGTGGAGAATCCACGATACGGGATGACCTCGATTGTCATCCTCACGCGAAATCAACTGTCCTACACGCAAACGTGTCTGGAGAGTATCCGCTTTCGCACCGACGTGCCGTACGAACTGATCGTGGTGGACAACGGCTCGGCCGACGGCACGGTCGAGTATCTGCGAGCACAACCCGATGTGACGCTGATTGAGAACGCCGATAACCGCGGCTTTCCCGCCGGGTGTAACCAGGGGATTCGTGCCGCCACGGGCGAACATGTTCTCCTGCTCAACAACGACGTGATTGTCACCACCGGCTGGCTGGATCGAATGTTGGCCGCCCTGCACGACGACCCAAAGATCGGGCTCGTTGGGCCCTGCACCAACAACATCAGCGGCGAGCAACAGGTGCCGGTCACCTACGAGGATCTGTCCTGCCTCGACGGCTTCGCCTGGGAGTGGGGAAAGCGGCACGACCGAGAGCCGCAGGAGACGGACCGGCTGGTCGGCTTCTGCCTGCTAGTACGTAAGAGCCTCGTTGACGAGATCGGCCTGCTCGACGAACGGTTCGGCCTGGGCAACTTCGAGGACGACGATTACTGCCGCCGCGCTGGCCAGGCCGGCTATCGGGCGGTCATTGCCCGCGATGCGTTCGTTCACCACTTCGGCAGCGTGACCCACCGGGCCGAAGGAATCGACCACAATGCCCTGTTGGAGAAGAATGGAAAACTCTTCCGGGAGAAATGTCGGAAAAAGGAAGAGCAGGTGGAGCCGGACGAATCCGACGACGGCGCGGATACTATACGAGAAGAACCACGGTTCAGCGTGAAAGCGGCCAAAGGTGGCGGGTTGCTGCTGCAGGAGGCGGCCGTTGGGCTGTCGCTCTGCATGATTGTCCGCGACAATGCCGACACGATCGGGCCGGCACTGGAGAGCATCAGGCCCTGGGTCGACGAGATGGTCGTCGTCGACACGGGCTCGAAGGACAACACGCCCGAAATCGCTCGGCGTCTGGGAGCGCGGGTGTTCCACTTCCCCTGGTGCGACGACTTCGCCGCCGCTCGCAACGAATCGATCCGCCATGCTCGGGGCGAGTGGATCTTCTGGATGGATTCCGACGACGTGATCGACGAAGCCAGCGGTCGCAAGTTGCATGAACTGGTCGCCAGCGACACAAGACCATCGGTGTTGGGCTACGTCATGCAAGTGCATTGCCCGGGAAACGGCAAGAACGGCCAGACCGACGTCACGATCGTCGACCATGTGAAGCTGTTTCGTAACCGCCCGGACCTGCGGTTCGAGTGCCGGATCCACGAGCAGATTCTACCCTCGATTCGCGCCGCCGAGGGTGAGGTCGAGTTCACCGACGTATTCGTCGTCCATGCTGGCGCGGACCGTAGCGACGAGGGAAAGAAACGGAAGCTGGAGAGGGACTTTCGCCTGTTGTGGTTGGAACTGGCAGATCGGCCCGATCACCCGTTTGCTCTGTTCAACCTGGGCATGACGCACGCCGATACCGATCAGCACGAAGAGGCGATCACCGCATTGCGCCGCAGCATCAAGGTTTCAGAGCCCACCGAATCGCACGTCCGCAAAGCATACGCGCTGCTGATCGGAAGTTACGCCCAACTCGAGCGTTATGACGAAGCCTGGCGGGCGTGCCAGCAAGCGCGCGATCACTATCCCGACGACGCCGAACTGCTCTTTCGCCACGGCGTGCTGCACCATCACTTCAAGCGGCTCGACGAGGCCGAGCGAGCGTACTTGCAGCTCCTGGAAGGCCGAGAAGAACGCCATTTCTCCAGCGTTGATCACGGTATCAAGGGATTCAAGGCCCGGCACAATCTGGCATTGGTCTACGAAGACATGGACGACCTGCCCCGCGCCGAAGAACAATGGCGACAGGTCGTCGCCGAAGCGCCCACCTACCGCCTCGGCTGGCGCGGATTGGGCGACGTGCTGTTGCGGCAGAGCAAACTGGAGTTGCTCGAAGCAGCCCTCAAGACCATGCCGCCCGACGACATGCTTCCCGACCCGGTTTTTGCCGAGCGTCTCATCCTGCAAGGGCACCTCGCCGTCGCCCGCGAGAACCTTCCTGAAGCGAAGCTGCTCCTACAACAGGCCGTCGACCAACACTCGGCCGACCTCGACGCTCACCACGCCCTGTGCCGCTTCCTCTTCGAGCACGGCCAATTCCCCGAAGCCGAAACGGCCCTCACCAACCTCCTCAATCTCACCCCCGACGACGCGGCCGCCCTGCACAACCTGGGCACCATCTACCTCCAGACGAACCGGCCGCAAGAGGCCGTCACAGCCTACCAATCCTCCCTTCGCCATCGCCCCGATTCCCCCGCCACCGAAGCCCAACTCGGTCAAGCCCTGGAAGCCGCTGACTAATCCGCGGTGACCGAATTGTCTTACGAAGAAGTGATATCACTTCGCGCCAAGAAAGGCTCGGAAAACCAACCCGCACCTCCTTCGGGGCTAGCGGGTCCGCGTCCGCCCAAGACCCCTGGGATAGGTCTCGCGAGCCACTAGAAGCGAGACGGCACCATTACTCGCCCGCTCCGACACAATGCTGCGTTCAATTAGGCGGAAATCTTTACTCTGCCCCTTGACATTCGTGAAGACACTGGTCATAGAAGACGGAAATCGGCGGGGCCTTCCCCCGGATCTCCGGCATCGGAACGTCCCGCTTCACGCGGAGCCAGGACACCGTGTCCGGAGACCACTCAATAGCACGCAACGGCAACCCCGTGGCGTGGAACCTGGTGGCCGCAACGGAGGTTTCCATACCGCTGTTTTTCCAACCCCGAGCGAGAGGGCAGCACCATGAAACAACGTGAGATGGCGCGAATTGCGACGAGGTTGACTTTGATGGTGGCAACCGCCTGTCCATTGGCGGGCAGCCAAACGACCAAGGCGGGCGAATCGAAAGATCCTCGCGAGATTATCGTTGTAGCCAAGTTGCCGTTGAATGGGGCGTTCTTGGCCGAGGTCTCGGAAGGGGCAGGAGAGATCGATGATACGTTATGGCGGGCAGTGCAGGACAAGAAGGCGCGCTTGTGTGTTGTCGAGAGGGTGGTCGACTTCAAAGGCGGACTTAGCGGAGAGCCTGTACCCGGCAGCGTGAAAGGCGAACTTTGGGACCAAGTCCCCGGCGGCTACTTCCCGAAATCCAAGTGCGGTCGGCCGTTCCACGGCATCGTTGTCGCCCAGCGCTTTGTCGACCAGGACGGACGGTCCCGTTTCAACGAGGACGTCAAGGGAGTGCTCTTCCACGAAGTCGGACACGCGATCGATCGTCTGTTCGCCCCTGTCGGGTGCGGCGCGCTTTCTTCCACGGGCGAGTTCAAGACAGCGTTCGAGGCCGACCGTAAGAGAATCGAGTGCCGGAAGACATGCGAAGTCAAGAAGACGCTGGCCGGCTACCTTCAGAAGGACCCGGTCGGGCGGGAGGAGATATTCGCCGAGGCCGTGGCGATTCACCACGGTCAGGCATCCATGCCCGGACAGAGGAAGCTGTTCGAGGAATCGTTCAAAAACGTGCTCGCTTATGTCGAGAAAGAGATCAAGGAAATAGAGCAGCCGTGCAGGAAGGGGCCGATCGCCTCGGCGGCAAGCTCGGATCGTTGCCCGGATGTTTCGGGTATCCTGCTTACACACGATCCGTATCTGCTCCCGGAATGCGGGCGGGCGGCAGTTCATCTGGACGTGCCGGCCGACGCGGAGGTGCGGGTCGGGTTCGAAGACGGCTCCAAACGTTCCACGCTCAGCCGCGGCAAGTACAGGCACTTTCTGGTGGAAGGTTTGCCGCAGGACCGTCCGCGGACGGTGATCGTCGAAGTGAGCCTCACCCGCCGTAACGCCGCCGGGACGTACCAGACGCACACGCTGCCGCGCAGCGTGTCTCTCATCCCAGGTGCCCGAAAGTGGGTAACGATCCGGGCAAAGGATGTTCTTCCCGAGGACGAGGAAACACCGCAACCGCAACTCACATCGTTCGTGGCTGCATCGAACTCCGTCACCTCAAGTTCATGCGCCACGACAAAGTCACAACCGTGCGTGAACGCGGGACTACTCGGCACGGTCAAATTCGCGAGGACACAGCCGTTGCGGGCGCGGGTCATGTACGACAAGCTCAGCGGCGGCGTGTTGGTCAAGGACGGGGTCGCCGGGCTGCAATTCGAAGAGGGATCGGCGGACGGCACGCCGATCACGCCCGATGGCTTGCAGTTGATTCACGACCACCAAGTACCGGCGACCCTGGTTGAGGCGGAACGGGAGGTGAAATTTGCCGTCGTGCTCGTTCTGGAAACGGAAAAGGGGGCGAAGAAGACGCCGTTGCCCGTGGACGGAGCGATCTCGATGAAATTGAAACACACGGACGGCAGGCAGCAGGGAACAGACAGCCTCGACTTCAGCAAGAAGGACGAGGACGGCGAGAACGGGAAGAATCTGCGGCAGTCGATCCTGTCGAAGCTCAGCGACGTGTTGCGAGACAGAGAGGGGATCACGTCCGTCGACATCGTCGGATACCTGAAGTTCAAGGACAGTGAGCGAGTGGTCAAACTGGAAGAGCCGCTCAAACTCATTCTGGAGGTGATCGAGCCTGACTAGATCGCCGGATGGCGAGTTGTCAAGTCAAGCCCAGACCGTCCACAAACCGCACCAGTTCAGGAGGATCGGCGATGGCCAAGAAACCAGAGCCCACCAAAGAGACTGTTAAGGAAGCCATGCTCAAGGTGATCAGGAATGCTGCCCAGCCTCCTGCCATATCAACCCTTGTCACGAGAGTCTACGAGGCTTTCAAGAAGGATGCCGAAACGCAGAAGAAGATCAGGCACTTCATTTTCTATTGGCTCCAACTTGCCGCGAGAGAACAGGGGCCGTTTGATTTCACGAAGAACCTGCGCGTGAAAGAGCGATAAGGGGCGCCTAGCGGGGCATGGGACTCTGCCTTGCTCTTCCATCGCCAGTCGCTTGCCAACCCCCCGGCACAGGTGCGGCTCGCTCGGCCCCCCATGGCGGACTGCCGGTACTGGGATATCGTTGCGGCACGGACATTGGCATGCGCCCCGACTGACCGACGGGATTCGGTACGTTTGGGACCTGCCAACTGGCGTCGGCGTTCGGCCGAATCTGGCCAGGAGCCTGCAGACGAAGCGGTTGCGCTCCCGATCCGTGGTTCGCGTTCCCAAGCGGAACCCCTGGTGGTGCGGGGATGATTTCGATCGACCCACGCGAATCGAGGTTTTCCGGATAGGGGACGGACTCGTAGCGGATGGGTGCGCGAAAGCGCGGGTCGTACGGCGGTTCGCGCATCTCGGCCGGACGGCGGTCGGGTCGCTCGAAACCACGTCCTGACGGATCGACGAACTTCTCTGCCTCGGGATGCGTGTAGCCACCCGGGTGATATGGCGACGGCCGCGTGTGGCGGTGGTGCAAATCGGGACGATAGTGTTCGGGCGAAGCCTGCTGGATGTCGAGAATCTCGTCGACCCTTTGCGAAGTCGCATCGAAGATCGTGTTGGTCAGGGTTTCGTAGCGGCCGCGGACAACGTGTCCGGCGTCGCGGACCGAGACGTGGTCGATGTCCACTACGCTCGGCGCCCAGTGGAGACCCATTAGGTCATAAAGAGTGGGGTAAACCACGCAGTGGGCCAGGACAATGTTCTCCTGGATCGACGACTCGTCGCTGGGCAGCGGCCGGAAGAGCTGCCCGGCGATGGGAATATCCTCTAACAGCGGCACCCCCTTGGCGGTCCGTGCGGCTTTCAAGGTCACTTGATAGCGGCTCACTTCGCGCAGCTCGAAGCTGGAAGTCTGTACCTGCGTGTTGATAAAGTGCCGTTTGACCCGGCCGAGGTGCTTTTCGTCGGCCCGGACGGGCTCGCGGATGTTGGTGGTATACATGTAGTTGAAGTCGTAGACGACCGAGTTGCCGTCGGGCTGGATCACCGGGCGGATTTCGAACCCGGTGCCCGTCTCGAATTTGTAAATCGACGGGTCGGGAATCAGGGCTTCCAGCGAGGTGCCGAATTCGGAGGGCTGGCCGGGCGAACGGCCCATCATCTGCTCGTCGGTGCTGCTGGGGAGGCCGGGCAAGACGTTTTCCACCTTGCTGGGCATCGGTCCGCCGCCGAGCATTTTGAACGTCGCCAGGAAGGTCGGATCGTTCAGCAGCGCGCCCATGTCCTGGCTTGCGGCCAATGCCCCGTCCAGCGCTTCCTTGATGGCGATGTCTCGCTTGGGTAGATCGAACTCCATGGTGGCCTGGGGCATGACCTTGGCAAAGGCCCGGTTGTTGGTCAGGATCGAAGTTCGCTCCACGGCCCCCAGCGTCACGTCCCATTGCCGGGACGCCTCGCGGATTCGGACGAAGGCCGGGTCGTAGAACTGCACCTTGAAGTCGTCTTCCAGGGCGATCGACAGCCGCTTCAGGTAGTTGTCCATCGAGGCGATGTGCGCCCGGGTGCCTTCGAGGATGTCGATGTATTTCTCCTGCCGGTCGTCGATCAGGTGATCGAGCAACTTCTTGCGGTCCAAGGAAGTCCGTGTTCGCTCCAGAAAATGCTTCGTGTTCCCGTAGCGCGTGATCGAGAGTTGGAGATTCTTGGCGGCAGTGTAAGCCCTCGAAGCGGTGGGAAGCAAATTGCCAAATACGTCGGGACGCACCTCGAGAATCAACCTGAGACGCTCGTACGCCATCACGACCTTCTTCCAATCGAACCCGCGTATGTCGGCTTCGGCGGCGAAGGTGTCCGTCAAGTTGTCAACGACCGTCCAATAATCGATTACGTGGTTCACTAGCCCTTAACGAAGCGACCCCTTCACGTTAATTGCATGAAAAAACTCGAAACC
>CAYUIQ010000200.1:0-16609 GCA_964444795.1 uncultured Planctomycetaceae bacterium | reverse complement strand
GGTTAACAGCCGCTTGCTCTACCAACTGAGCTATCGGGGAATTTGGATTCTTATGATAGTCCATCGGGAGATGATGGGCAAGGGCTGGAGTTTTCGTCCGGGAGTTCCGTTTCCGCGGGGTGGTTCTTCTCCAGTACAACGGAGTTGCCGGCTTCGCTGAATTCGATCCGCGACATGAAGCTCTTCATGAGCATGATGCCCCTTCCGCAGGGGGATTCCAGATGGGCTTGATCGGTTGGATCGGGGATACTGGCGGGATCGAAACCGGGCCCTTCGTCGGTGACTTGGATCCGTACCCGCCGCGGCGACATGCGGCAGGCGATGCGGACGTTCTTTTGCGGGTCCGACTGGTTGCCGTGCTTGATGGCATTGACCAGGGCTTCCTCCAGCGCCAGATGGACGCCGAAGAGATCGCGCTGGTGCCAATGAAGACTCTGGAGGTGATCGAGGATCTCCTGCAGGACCCGTTGCCCCGCGCCGGCTTTGCTGGGAATGAGGTGGTCGCACCGCCAGGTCCAGGAATCTTCGGGCGTCATCATGGCTGGTCCAAGCGGGCCGCTTTCAGAACGCGGCCAGCGCGTCCGCTTCATCGTCTTTGATATCAAAGAGCCGATCCAGTCGAGTGATCGCGAAGACTTCGAAGATTTCGGGGCGAATATTGCTCAATTTCAAGGTTCCTTCCCGGGCCTTCACCTTCTTGTCCAGGGTGATCAGTTTTCCCAGCGCGGCACTGGAAAGAAAGTCGACGGAGGTGAAGTTCAGCAGCAATTTCTTGCGATTGTCTTCTTCGACAAGCTGAAAAAGCTCCTTGCCGAGTTCCTCGATATTGATGTCTTCCACGATCTTCTGGTCGAGAAAGCGAACCACAGTGACGTCACCATCTTCGTTGACGTCTAATCGCCGATAAGCGGCCATCTGAGAGACTCCTCAAGTGACAGGGGAACATCTTTACCCGGCGCTACCGCCGTGAGGGGAGAATTCAGGAAGTATTTCCCGAACCACGCCTACCAGCGGCGACCTCGGCGAGACAGCGAGCATTCACAAATCATATTCCCTCGACGGAGGGTGTCAAGAAGGTCGGTGGATCGTTACGCCGAAGACGGAGGAAAAAGAGGCTCGGGGACAGTCGTATCACTCAGCAGGGGGGGCACTGGTATAAAAGTTGTCGCGAGGCTCGTCAACCCGATTCTTCAGCACGGCACGCTGTACCAAGAGAAAGTTGCCACCCCGATATTCGGTAATGACACCAGTCACGCGCCACTGCAGTTCCTCGGGATTCTCGGAGATCGTTCGAGAAATCCGCTCGATATTCAGATTCTCCAGGCCGACATAGCGACCGGTTCCGTCCTCGGTGAAGAAGGTCGCCCGATCTCCGGTCATTCGAAAGAAACCGAGTTTGTCGACGATCTCGGTCCCTTCCCGGAGCCGGAACCGGTTTTCGTGCGAAGGACTTGCCGATTCGGGCGATTTCGCGGCTTCGGGCTGGGCTGGCCGGCTGGGAGCGGGTGCCTGGGCACGCACGAGGGTCACGCCGGCCACGACGACGGCAACCGTCAGTGCGGCAGGGATGACCAACCACCGATATTCCGGTTTCCGGCAACTCTTGGGAGGGGTCTGGCGGTACATGACGTCGTGCTCCGCGTAGGAGGGGTACGGCGTACGGCTGCTTCGCTCACCAAAGGGCGGTTGGGTCGCCAAGCGAATGGGCGCTGCCACACCGTTGGCACTTCTGGGGGCCCGTGGGTCGCTGATCTTTGTCGGAAAGTCTACGATCTTTGCAGTCCGCCGTGCAGGATCCTTCTTCGGTCCGTCCCGCGTCTGTTCCTGACGCATTCCCCCGCTGCCGGCGCCACCGGAACTTCGCGCGGGTTTCAACGCCGACAATCGGCTTCGGGCCGGTTTTCAGATAAAGCCTACCTTGTGTTCTTCAACGGGTCGCGGGACGGGAGATGTTGCCCAAAGACAACGCCCCAACGGGCGGGGACTCTTAACCGCGTCGCCCCGGTTGCTCCGGCGAAACTCCTAAAGCACTGCCCGACAACTGTTTCCGTCACGGCCGTCCAGTTCCCGTTGGAGTCGTGGCGCACCGTTTGCCCTTTCAATGAATCTACCTGCGCCGACCGCTGTTTTCTCGCGGCCCGTCATCCGGAGCAATGGGAGCCGAAAGTGTGATGAAACGACCTTGGCCGTTGTTCTTTCTCGGGATGATCGCGGTAGCATCTGCTGCCGTCTTGGACACCGCCGCCGCGCGGCTCCCGGCAATGGAACCAGACGCCGAACCCGTGGCGATCGAGTTGATCAGCGGACGAAACGTCCGCGGCATGATCGACCCGGCCAGTGACGGCCAAAGTCTCTGGCTGCGGTGGCAGCAGGGAGGGATTTCGATCCGGCGTTCCATCGCGTGGAATCACATCGAAGGAGCCAGCGTGGCGGGCCGACCGATCGACCGGGCAGAGCTTCGTCGACAGGCCATTGAGGTAGCAGGTCCCACGCCACCGCCGAGAGGCGTGCCGCGCGACAGCGGGCGGATCGTGTGGGAAGGTTCGCCTGGACCGAGCGTACCGGCGGATACGGGCGATGCCGCGGCTCCTTCCCCGGAAATCGATTCCCTGGAAGTCGATGCCCGCGCGGTCAACTGGGACGGAGACGTCGAGCAAGACGGGCTGGTGGTGATGATCCGGCCGCGGACGACCGACGGCGAGGTCGTTCGGATGCACGGCACCCTGCAAGTCGAACTGTTGGGCACGCGTCACGGGCGGTATCCGGTACGGCTGGGGCGTTGGAGCCATCGCGTATTGCCCGAGCATTTCGTCGGGGGAGTTGCCCAATACCGGTTGCCGTATCGAGCGGTTCATCCGGAGTTCGATCTGGCCACGTCATCCCATGGAACGGTCCACGTTCGGCTGAGCGTGCCGGGTCGGGGCGTGTTCGAGAGGACGGTCACCGACGTTCGCCTCCGCCCGTACAGTGCGGCGCGCGACCGGCTGCAGCAGGCGACCGGACGGCGATTTCTAGCGACCGAGCGTACGGGCCGCGGGCAATGACCGCCTTGGGGCCGTCAGTCGGGTGATCGCATGGCCAGGCTGGTGAAAATGAGCACCACGCCCGCCGAGAGCATGGCCGGGCCGATCCAGGGCGGGGTGCGCACCGTTTTCTTAAATACGGGCGTATCCATGGCGAGCAACGTATTGCCCTCGTCGGCATGGGCCGTACTGTGTCCGGTGCTTTCGGCCAGCAGGCTGGTTGTTTCCGCGGTGAGCACAAAGGACTCGACCATCACGAACTGAAGCCCCAGGGCCACCAGGATCAACCCGAACATGAAATACTGATTGCGATTGATTTCCATCACTCGATTCCCCTTTGTCTTTGCACGGCATCTCCGCCATTGGATCTATCGAATGTTGCCCAAAAGCAACTTCAGGTGACGCGAGGCCAACTCGATATTTCCAAATCCGCGCAGCGGTTTGGCGAGATTATTCGGATCGTACGGGATCCGCGAGATCGGGATATAACGATTCGAGGGAATACCCGCCGGCCGCGCGTCGGACCTCGGTCGATTTCTTACAATAGACCGAACACCCCGAGCGACGGGCCCACGGGCAATCTATATTTTCCCAGACCATTCGCGCGCGGAGCCCGACTTCCCGCCGACCAAGTAACGAACAGACAAACCCCGGAAAACAAGGGAAGCAAACCATGTCGAAGAGGGTATTGATCGTCGACGACTCGTTGCTGATGCGGAAGATGATCGGCGATACGCTCGTCGACAGCGGTTGGGAGGTGGTCGGCGAAGCCAGCAACGGCAGCGAAGCGGTCGACCTGTACCGGGAACTCCAGCCCGACGCGGTCACGATGGACATTGTCATGCCCGAGACCGACGGACTCTGGGCTCTGCAACGGATCCTTGCCGAGGATCCCGAGGCGAAGATCTACGTGATCAGTGCCCTGAACCAGACGAAGTTGATTTCCGAAGCCATTCGCAAGGGGGCCCAGGACTTCATCGTCAAACCGTTCCTGCCGGAACAATTGCAGGAAGTCCTCCTCTGCGGCTCGCCGGCGCCGGCATGCCTCTAGCCCGTATGGCTCACTCCAATTCCGGCGGCACGCTGCCGTACGACCAGCCTTGGCCGCTAAATGGGGCGGCTTTGGGGCGGGTGGGAATGACGCCGGGGGTGAGTTGCTCGACTAGTTCCAGGCCCGTGTCGACTAGTGTTTTCCCCGCGGCAGGGACCAGATTGCTGTAGCTGGTCAGTCGGGTTTCGTAGCCGCCGCCGTGGGGCCCGAGCGCTTCGGCCGTGGGAACGTAGCCGACGCATCCGTTTGCCAATTCGACGGGAAAGGTCAGCGGAAACGGGCTGCCCGACTTGATGTCGAGCCCAAGCTGGCAGAAGAACTCGGCCGGGTTGCTCACAAACACCGCGGGCCCCACTTGCACGACCTGCACCTCGACCGGCACGGCCGTTGCCTCGGCCAGCAGCGCATCGAGCAAGACGATCTCTTTGGCGAACGTCCACTCGGCCGCGCCGACTTCCTTGGGATCCTTGACGACCAGTTCGCGGCACCGCGCAACGCGCTCGGGGCTCGGCACCCGCCGGGGAATCTCGATTTGCTTCGAGCGGGCGTCCAGTGGGAGCAAGACACCCGGCTCCATTTTCAGCAACACCTTCACCGCCTCGGCGCCCACGCATCCGCCGACCAGCCGAGCCCACTTCTCGCGTTGGGGAAACGTGTAGGGGCTCCTGTTGTCGACTTGGGTGATATCGCCACAGGCCCCGGCCAGAAAAACGACCACGGCATCCTCGCCCAGTGACCCGCGAATCGCCTGTTCCATGTAGTAGATCCAATTAGCCGAAGCACCGCCGGGACTGGTCGTCGCATGACAGGCGTAGTTGACCACACACCCGAGCAGTTTGCCGTCGTGGTCCCATACGCCGATGACGCCGACCTCGGGGTCGATCGGACCGGCCACTTCGACGATGTCCGGATTGCCCTGGCGCGGATGCGTAAACGTCAGCCCGTCTTTCATGCGAAACCGCCGGTTGTACGCCACGGTGCCTTCCTCTCCGCTGCCGGCACCGCAACGAGCCTCGACCCCGGCGGAGTCGGCGGCGCAGACGGCCGCGACGATCTCCCGCTCGACGGTCGCCAGGTACTTCGCGTTGGCACACGACGATTTCTCGTAGGCCAGCGCCCGCACGTCGGCCGGCGCGTGGTCGTACTCGCCCGGCAGGATCATTCCCGTCGGACCCGAACTGTGCGAATGGGAAGCGCCGATCAGCACACACTCGGGCGGAATCCCGCATTTCGCTTCGATCGCCTTTCGTACCGCCTCGACCAACGGCCGTCGCACAATCAGCGCATCGACGCCGACCAGCGCCACCCGTTTCTTCCCGTCGTCGAACACGGCCGCCCGCACTTTGCACGGATCGTGAATCGAACGGTGGTAAGCTTTGCCGTAACCGCCCGGCTGTTCCATGCCGATCTCGGGCGTAATGTCCCGTTCGGCAAAGCCGGCTTCCATCGAGGGCGACTCGTCATCGGCGAAAGCGGAGGGTACAATGGAGGCGGTCGTCAAGGCGACAAGCACCGCAAGAGAACGGAAGGTTTGCTGAACGTGGATCATGGCGTGACTCCTCGTATGAGCGGACATCGGGTTCGGCGCGTATAGTAGCTACATCTCGCGGAGCGAGATGGCTACTATGTGGCGATCGGTTTGCCGACGGTCAGGCGGCGGGGGTTGAAAGGATGCACGGCCTCTTTGATCGATAGCCCGGCTACTTCGATCTGCTTCGGGTCGTGGATGCCCTCGCCGAGCCGTGCCGCCAAGGCGAGGTGATTTTCGCCGGGAAAAGGAAATTCGCCAGTAGCAGCCATCGGGTCGTAGCCCATCACCGCCGTGCAAACGGAATCCGTGCAGACGGCGTTGCGCCCTGCCAACAGCAAATGTGGCTGGATCGGCTCGCTACCTTTGATCCAGGGGCCCTCACCCCCACGGTTGCTTTCGATCCCATCGATCACCGACAGATCGATTGGCCGGGCTCCCAGCACGTCGACGGTGATCCGCGGTACACGCTGCGACCAGTGAGGCTCCAGGCCGTGATCCACTTCACCGGGTACTCCGTCGGGAACCTCGTGGCCCTTGTGAAAGATATTGCCCCGAAAACTGGTCGTCTTCTCGTTGGGGGCGTCGTTGCCGTAGAGCGAGGTGGGCGGCATGCCGAAGACGTTTTTCACCGCCAGCGTAACGCCCGCGTTGGCGTGATCCTTCATCTTGGCCAGCGAAATGAAGACGTCGGTCTTCTCGTATCGCGCGTTGACGTCGAAGGCAGGGTAGATCAGGCCGCCCCAAGAGACCTTCAACCGGCTATAGGCGGGCCATTTTCCACGATTGCGCGTATCCTCGAAGGTGACGCGATGCGAGCCGGCCGACTTGATCGCCGCGACATCCCAACCACCGCCGGTGAGCACTTCCTCGATCGGGCGGTCCGAATAGTTGCTTTCGATGATGACGATGCGTTGCGCGCCGGCGTCGGCCACCGCAGCGGCCAGGGCGGCCACCATGTTGGGGTGGACGTGGTAGGTGCGATAGGCGGGCAGCCCGCCCAACGTCATGCGCGGCCCCCCGGTGAGATTCAACTTGATCGACACCGTCTTGCCCTGGACCAACTTCCCGATTCCGCCGATCTGGCCCAACATTGTGTCGACCTTGGCTCGCAGGCGCTTCGGCTCGTAGGACGCGCATCGCGCGATGGCTACCGGCAAGCTGGGAGCGTCTGCCGAGCGATCGGGTATTATGCGGGGAGTTTGCGTTTGGGCCAGCGCGGACAGTCCGCCGCCGGCCAGCAATCCGGCCGCCGGTAGATGACGCGTCAGGAATGTGCGGCGCGAGACCTTGCACGACATGATCGAGTTCTCCCTCTTCAGTCTTCCGGTTCCAACAAAGAAAACTCGCTGGCGGAATCGAAGACGCGCCGCGCGCGGGTGCCGGTGATTTCATAAAGGATGACTTCGCCAACCAGCCAGGCCGACACGCCGGGACGCAGGCACCCGGTGAGCGTATTGCCCGACCGCCCCAGCGCGGCATGGATATGAAGGGCCGGCTTTCCATCTGCTCCCGGGGCCAACACGCCGACTCCGACCACTTCGTGGGCACCATCGACGGGCAGGAGCATGGGTTCGGGGGGCATGGCGTCGGAATGCCTCGGCCCGACAACCACCTCGCCGGCACCGATTCCACCGACCAGGATCACCTGCCCGACCGATACGCCGTTGTCCAGCGCGAACTGCTCGATACAGCCGGGCAGTTCGTCGCCGTCTTCCAGCCGGATGACAAAAACTCGGCCGATTTGTCCTTGGGTTGCTTTCACCAAAGTATCCTAGGGTCTGATAGCCGGCAAAGAGGAATCGAGCCCCGTTCGGATTTCCTCGGCGACGGTTATGTAGGGAAACTCGATATAGGTCGTCAAGCGGCGCCTGCTCTGCTCCACATTGTAGTCGCCCCCTTGCTGGATTTCGAGATCGAAGGCGGCAATCTTCGTCGAGACCTCGGTGCGCCCGTCCTGATACACCTTCCCGGCCGCCGCGGGATGCTTTGCCACCGCCTCGTCGAGGCCGGCTGCCACGTCGCCAACTTCTTTTCCTATGACCGCCGCGTACTGGCGAAGTATTCCCGCGCTGGTGAACAGCCGCTTCGCCGAGGGGGGGTAGACTTCACCCGGTCTGGCCGGCTTGACGACCGTCGAAAACAGCTCGGTCATCTCCTCCAACCCCTCGTCGAACTGTTTCCCGTTGAAATGCCGCCAGACCAGTAGTTCGCGGGGCAAGACCGAACGGGGTGCCGCGTTCTTCACCCCTTCCAGCAGCGTGCCGGCCTCGGTCAGCTTACGCGCTTTCAGCAGCAGCAACGCCCAGACAAGGTCCGCGTCCGGTTCGCCGGCGGCCAATCCCCTGGCCGTGACATATTGCCCGCGCAACGAGTCGACCGACAGGCGGCTGTCGTGGATATGGAGCAGCAAGTCACCGATCGCTTTTCGAGCTTCGGCGCCCAGTCGCGGCGGCGTGGCGTCGGGATAGAACACCTCGGGGGTTGCCTGGCTTGCGATGGTTTCGGCGGTCGCCGCCATCTGGCGAGTGAGAAACGCCTCCAGTTCGCTCGGGTCGATTCGCAGGTTGGCGTTCTGGTCGGCTTCCCCGGCATACGCACGGGCGAGATAATAGCCGAACAGTCCGTGTTCCTCTTGCTCCCAATGGACGCCTCGCTGGCCGGCGGAGCAACTGGCCACGGCGGCGACCGTGCGTAGATACGTGCGCCCCGAGGCGTGGTCCAACGAGTGGAGCATCTCGGCGGTCGAAGGCTGGCGGGCGACCAGATCCCCGCCGGCATCGGCGCGGCAGCAGTCCAGCAGCAACAGCTTCTCTCCGGCCTGGCACTCCTCCATCTTGTCGACCAGATCCTTCAAGAGAATTCCCGACGCGGCGATCCGGTCGAGAGTGAAGTCGCTGGGAGCCAGGTAAACCCGGCCCTCTTCGTCCGTGTAGGCGTGACCGGCAAAGAACACCAGCAGCGAATCCTCCTCGCCCAGCAAGCTGACCGCTTCGTCGAGTGTCCGCTCGATGACGATCCGGCCGGGATCGGACAACAACTGGGCGTGCTCGTCGGCCACCTGATAGCGGCGCACCAGCGCGTCGCGCAACAGTTGGGCATCGGCCGCCGTTGCCCCCGGCGAAGCGAGGGTGACGTCGTCGTAGTTTCCCACCGCAATCAGGATTGCCCGTTTTGTCAGGTCCGGAGGTCGAACGGCGGCGATCGACAGGGCCTTGGGGCGGTCGGCACCGACGTCGAGCGAGCTATGTTCGATCCGCACCTCGTCCCCGGGTCGCAGTTGGGCCAGGCGGGCCGGTTCGGAGGCCAGCGTGATCGTCTCGCACAGATCATCGACGTCGATGTTGACTGCCCGCTCCTCTCCGTCGGGTACGACGACCAGCAATTGCGCGCCGCGGGGCACCGTCACGACTTTCCCGCTGAGCGTCAGCATGCGCTGGGCATCGATCCGCACGATCTCCACGTCGCGCTTGACCGAAACTCTGTCTCCCGGCTGTAAGTCGGTCCATTGCACCAGACTGTCGTTGAGCATGACCTCGCAATCGGGAGCCAGCGGGTGGGTCTCGATTGCCGGGTCTTCCGCATCACCGAGGGCCAGCGAGATGGCTCCCCTGTCGCCGCCGAGTTCGCTGGCCAGGGCGTAAATGGTCCCTTCGACGGAAACCACGCGCAGGGCGTGAATCTCCATTGCCCGGCGGCGTCCTTCTTGCTCCACGTGGGAAACGGTCACCCGATCGTCCTGGTGCAGATCGGCCAGCGTCAGCGGTCGCGAGTCGATCGAATCGCTGTCGTTGAGCGTGATCTTCGCCCGGCGTCCGACGGTCACCGTGTGGCTTACAGGGTCGCCGTCGACGATCGTCGTAAACTCCATGCGCCCGGCCGGAGCCTTGACGTCGACGATCACGCCGGTGTTCTTCTGGGGGCGGTTGGCGCGGATTTCCATCAATCGCCGCCCGGCGTCGTCGAAGAAGTACCGTATGGTAACGAAGTCTCCCGATTTCAAGTTGCGCGGGAGTTGCTGCTTGTCGTTAACGTAGACGTGATGTTGGGAGAGGATGTCGAGTTCTTCCGGCTTGTCGTTTTCGGCCAGGCGTACGATGAGCTTCCGCTCGTCCAGCAGCACTTCCGCGACGACCCCTTCGATCGGCACGGGCTCCGGCGGTGTTTCGACGACCGGTTCCTTGCCCGGGAGCAAAAAGATCGCCAGCAGCAGACAACAGACCAACGCGATGCCCCCTCCGATCAGGAGCCGCCGGCGCCGGCCGGCCTTTTCGTCGATTTTCTCCTCGTCCTGCTCGGCTTGCTCCGGCGGCCGCAACTCGATGGGAGTGGTGGTCAGGTCGTTGATCACTTCCTGGGCCGATTGGTATCGCTGCTGCTGATCCTTGCGGACCAGTTTTCCGATCACCAGCGCCAGGTCGTCGGGTACGCCTTCGAGGACCTCGGGGATCGCGGGCAGCTTTCGGTCGACGGTCGCGTGCCACATCATCCAGGCAATCTGGGTATCACGTCCGTAGCTGTACAGCCCGGGAAAGAGCGACTCGAATTGAGGCCCACACATCAGTTCATAGGCGGAGAAACCGAGCGAATAGAGATCGGCGGCCGGTCCGACGGCACCACACTGGTCGGAAACAACCTCCGGTGCCATGTACTTGGTGGTTCCCTTGAGCAGGCTCCCCGATTCGTCGCTGGCGCGGCGTGCGAGGCCGAAATCACCCAGTTTGACCAGCTTCTGCCTGTCCAGCAACAAGTTGCTCGGCTTCACATCGCCGTGGACGATCCCGTTGGCGTGCAGGAATTGCAGGGCATGAAGACTGTGCAGCATGGCCATGCGCAACGCGCCGAGATCCAGCGGCGCCTTCTTCACGTTTTCGGCCAAGCTGCCACGCATCAATTCGAGGATCAGCCATCCCTTGGGGCGGACGATGTCGTAGATCGTGAGGATGTTGGGATGGTGCAGCGCGGCCAGCAACTGGGCTTCGTGCCAGTATCGATCGAGTTGCTGCCGATCGGCAAGAAACTGCGCGTGGATCTGTTTGACGGCCACTTCGCGCTGCAGTTCGCGATCCCGGGCACGATAGACGGCGGCGTAATCGCCGGTGGCAATCTGGTCCAGAATCTCGTATCGCTCGTTCGACGGCATCGGCCTACTCGTGATCCTTGTCAATGGCTATCTTAATCGCCTTAGTAACCCGAAGCGCCAGCGAGGCTGTCTTTCCGTCCTCGCTGACGGTTCGGGTTACTACTGACGCCTGACGAATCCTCATTGGTCGCTCAGTAAAATGGTCAGTTGCCTCTCCAGATCGAGGTCGCCGACGTCTTCCTCTCCATGGCTGGCGCCCCCCCTCCGTCCGGTGAGCCAATCCGTATTCGTTGCCCGGTCTTCCGCCCGCAACATGCGCAAGACCCTTTGGAAATACAAGCGTTCATTCTGGAAATCGCCTCGCGAGTGGGCTTGCAAGGCCCGCCGGAGATCGAGTTGGTACGGTTGGAGCGGTTTAAGGTCGTCGAGGTTGTGAATGTAGTGGTCGACAAGCTTCTTCCGGGCCAGCGACTTGGCCTTGCTTTGGCGGCCGGTGTTCTGGGGATCGACCAGGAGCATCAGAACGGTTACAGAGAAACTCACGCACAGCAGGCAAACGAGCACAAAGGGGTTGATCTTGCGACTGGTCTTCTCGGTCGTCTCCGCGTCCTTACTTTCCAGAAGCTGGAGATCGGGAAGATGGCCGTCCTCGGCAAGCTGGAGTTTCGATTGCACGGTCTTGGCCGCAATCAGCCGGGCAACGCGAGGAGCGGGTCCGGTCGGCAGACGGGGCGTGACGGCCGGTGTGTCGCTGCTTTGCTTCGCGGTGGAAGCTTGGATTTCGCCCGCCCGCTGCGCCGGGGAGAGCAACGGAGGTGGCTCGGTCGGCTGCGGAGATTCGGTCTCGGTGAGTGACGCGGTCGGCAAGGGGCCTTCTTTCGCGGAAGCCGGACCGCCGGCAGACGCATCGGCGGGCACACTACTGGCCAAGGACGTCGGCGGACTCTCCTCCGGACGTGGCGCCGGCGAGCCGGTTACCGGCAGTCGGGGGATCGACGACTCGACCGGAGGCCGATGCACGGGCAGCGAGGGCGGATATCCGGCCGGCGACGACGTCGGAACGTCCGGTGCTCGCGGCAGTTCGGCCGGTTGTTCTCCGGGCTCGGGCACCCGGAACTCGCTCTGACAGCGCGGACAGCGAGTTTCGGTTCCGGCGAATTTCTTCGGGACCGACAGGGGGTTCTTGCAGTGGGGACAGTCGAGCTTGATCGGCATCGGTTTGGCGGCTACCGGGTACGGGAAATAGTGACTTAGAGCATCAGCCCAACGGCCAGGAAATTCAATAGAAACGGTCCGAGAATGATGAGCACCGTGGCGGCCATAATCAACACCGCCGGCAATAACATATTCACACCCGCCTCTCCGGCAATCTTTTCGGCCCGCTGGCTGCGTTTGATCCGGAGCACGTCGGACTGGGTACGGAAGATTCGGGCCAGGGGGGTTCCTAGAGTTTCCCCCTGGATGATCGAGCCGACAATGGCGCCAATTTCGTCGTCGGCGAGGCGCTCGCGCAGCAATTGAAAGGCCTCGGTCCGGGTCTTGCCCATGTTCATGTCGGTCAATACCCGGCCGAACTCGATGGACACGGGATGACCGCGAAACTCGCCGACGCCCTGTTTCAGCGCGTCGAGAAACGTGGACCCGGCCTCCATCAGCAGGGTGAGCAAATCGAGCAGGTAGGGCATGCGGCGTTTGATCGCCACCAAACGCGCGGCGGCCTGGCTTGCCAGGTGGTGCCGCAGTATCCAGAGCGTCCCGATCGTCAACGCAAATGCGGGGAGAAGCCCGGCCGCGCCGAATTCGTTCACCATCAGGTAGAAAAACACCGGTGAGATGAAGAGGGCGATCAACTCCATCCGGGCAAGGTACTCCTCGGCCAGCCACACTCGGGGCATGCCGGCGGCCGCCACCTGCCGCTGGACCTCGGGAAGTTGTTCGCGGAAGGCGGCCCGATTGAATCTCGCCAGGCTCCGAATCAACGGGTAGAAGACGCGATAGATCGTATCGACGCGTCGCAGTTCATTGATTCGGCTAATGTCGTAGCGCCATTGGCGGCCTTGTTCGAGATCTTCGGTCCACAACACGCGCAACACCCACCAGCCCAAAGAAAACACACCCGCTCCGGCCAGCGCGCTGCCGATCAGTTGAAGCAGGGGAATTCCAGCGGCAAATAGAATGGGGATCATGGTTTACTCTAAATATCCGGATTCAAAATCGCCCGCGCCCATACAAAAGCCACCACGTTAAACACAACGGCGATGGCCAGAATCAACTGGCCGGGCAGCGTGACAAACAGCCGCGTCGTGGCATCGGGGTCGATGAAATAGTAGACCAAGAGGATCAGCGCCGGGGCCAGGGCCATGTAAACGGCCGAGCGTCGGGCCTGGGCCGTCTCGGAGACGATTTTCCGCTCCAGACGTTGCGATTCGATAATCGCCTGGGCGATGCGCTCGACCGTCTCGTTGAGCCGGCCACCGCTTTCGTGGCTGGCCAACAGGGCCGCGGCGAAAAGGGTGAAGTTTTCGCTGTCCAGCCGCGTTTTCGCCTCGGTCAGCGCTTCCTCCAGGGGTTTGCCCATGTTGTACTCGGTGACGATCTGCTGAAACTCGACGTTCAACGGCGCCGGGCCCTGGGCGGCGAGAATCTCCAGCGATTGGGGCAGCGACAGGCCCGCTTTTACCGCGTTGGCCAACGTGACCATGGCGTCGGCCAGTTGGTCTTCGATCTTCTGCCTGCGTCGCTCGGCCATGCGCCGAACCGCGTACCATGGCCCGCAAAGGAGAAAGACCGAGAACAATAGCCCAAAAATCAGACTACCCAGCACCAGCCAAAACCCGAACAGGATACACGCCACGGCGCCCAGCCATGCGATCAAAAACTTTCGCAATCCCTCGGCCGGCGCGCGAAGCCGCCGCAGTTTGTCGGCCAGATCGGCCTCGACCAGATCGAGGAACCGGCCTAGTCCCTGACGGCACGAGAACACCGCCACGGCCACGGCCACACCCATCGCGCCGTTGGCCAGCCAGAGATCGAGGTCGGACATCGCGCTTTTCTCGCTTATTCTCGGTGGTCGTCCAAGAGTTCCTTGACCCCACGGGATGCAACCCGTGGGCGTAGCAGCCCGCTGAAAAAACACACGCCGGCGGGTTCCTATTCCGCCTGACGGTCGCCGTAGAGGAATTCCAACTCCAGCAGTTCCTTGCTTACCAGCGAGTCGACAAACGACGGCAAGTATCCGGTCGGCTGCAAGGAAGTACCGTTTCGGTAATTGAAAATATCGGTCACCAACACATCTTTGGTTTGGGGGTCCACGCCGGTGACTTCGGCGATTTGGGTCACCACGCGCTCTCCGCCGGGCAATCGGGTAATGTGGACAATCAAATCGAGCGCCGAGGCGATTTGGCGGTGAATGGAGGTGATGGGCAATTCGGCCGCCATCAAGATCAATACCTCCAGCCGTTCGGTCACTTCCTCGGCGCTGTTGGCGTGGACGGAGGTCAGCGACCCGTCGTGTCCGGTGTTCATCGCCTGGACCATGTCGAGCGCTTCCCCGCCGCGCACCTCGCCGACAATCACCCGATCGGGACGCATTCGCAGGGCGTTGCGGACCAGATCGCGGATCGTGTACTCGCCGGTCCCTTCGATATTCGGCGGCTTGCTTTCCAGGGAAACCACGTGCTCCTGGTGGAGCCGCAGTTCGCTGGTATCCTCGATCGAGACAATGCGTTCCTTGAACGGAATGAAGCTGCTGAGCACGTTGAGCATGGTAGTTTTGCCCGTACCCGTGCCGCCGCTCACCAGTATGCTTCGCCGATCGATCACGCAGGCGCGCAGGAATGTGGCGGCGGCGTGACCGATACTGCCCAGTTCGATCAGATCGTCCATGGTGAGCCGCTGGGCGGGAAACTTGCGGATCGTCAGGCACGGGCCGGTGACGGCCAGCGGGGGGATGATCGCATTGACCCGCGAGCCGTCGGGGAGCCGGGCATCGACCAGCGGCTGGCTCTTGTCGACCCGCCGCCCCACCTGGGCCACGATCCGCTCGATGATCGATTCGGTCACCTCGTCGGAAATGAACCGCCGTCCGGAACGCTCGATGATCCCGTCGCGCTCGACGTAAATCCGGTCGCTGGCCACGACCATGATCTCGGTCACCGTCGGCGCGCGAAGCAGATCCTGCAACGGCCCGAACCCGAAGACCGTGTCCTTGAGATCCTTTTTCAGCGTGCGCAAGATCAAGTATCGGCGCAGCTCGTTGTGCAGGTGAGGACGCACGAGGTGGAAAATGTCGTTGAATTGCTTCTCGACGCGCGTGATCTGCTCGCTGGCGTCACGGCATTGGTCGAGCTTCAATTGCTCTCGAACGAATTGCAGCATGCCGTGCAACTCGGTTTCGCGTTCGGGGACCAACGTGGCGGGAACGTCGAACTCGTTGGAAGTGAGCGCGGCCAGATCGAAATACTCGTCGGTGTCGGTCTCCATGACGATCTGGTTGATCAGGTGGTCGCGGAGTGTCAGGCCGGTGATCTCTTCGATCAGCGCTTCGTTGTGGCCGCCGAAAACGTCCAATTCGCGACAGGCGTCCTCGACGTTGTTCTCCAGCATGAGGATGTTTTCGGAATCGGCCACGGGCGCGTCGTCGTACTCGTACAGTTCGAGCCGTTCGAGCAGTTTCCGGTGGATACGCAACTCGAGGTCGGCCACGATCGAGCGGAGATGGGCCTCCAGTTCGTCGCGCGTCACGACCGCCGACTGCTCGGCCTCGAAGGAGAGCGTGTAGGGCCAGATGCGCACCTTGGCGCCGGGGACAAAGGCGGCCGTCTGCCCGCCGAGGACTTCCTCGTCGCCCACCAGACAACTGTTGAGCCCCAAGTTCTCCAGAAGCAATTGGTCGCCGTTGATACGGACCACGGCGTGCTGACGCGAGACCAGAGGACTTTGCAGGGCGACGTCGTTGGACGGATCGCGACCGACCGACACCTCGGTCCCGGATACGTCCACCACGAAACGGCGACTTTCGTTGATCTTGTTGTACCAGACTTTCATCGGCGATCAGGCTGCTGAGGTTCGGACTCGTTGAGGGTCGGGGTGTCGGGGGCCAGATTGTCGGGACGGGGTGGTGCAACAACGGACCTACGGCTCTTCCGCCGGAGGAATCAAAATCTTGATCGCTTGCGGTGTCGTCTCGGCGAGCAACTCCTGGAGCCGTTGCGCCTCGGGGTCCAGTTGGCCGCCCGTGACCGTTACCAGGATGCCGATCACGTTGGGCTGCGACTGCCGGATTCTTGCCGCCTGCATTGCCGTGACGCTCCCCAGCCGATTGCCGACCGACAGGACGGTAAACGGGCCGACGATCTCCGCCTCCGTCGAGGAAACCACGTCGCCGCTGGCCACCGGCGGCTGGCCGGCGGGCGTTGGCGTCCCTCCGGCGGCCATTGGACCTCGCGACGAAGGCCGCGTGATGTGGAACTCAATGCGACTGCCCGGGTTGATGAACTCGGGTACGAATTCTCGCGAGTCGACGGCTACCGCCATCCACCGTTCGTCGGCCCGCTTGGCATCAAGGTCGAGCTTCGGGGCCGGTGTCTTCAGATCCTCGCGAAGCAACATCGAGCCGGGGGTCAACTGCCGGGTCACGGCCATGCTGACGACCGTCTCGGCGTCGTCGAAACGATAGGCGAAGGTGTCCAGGTTGCCGGCATTCTTCAGGGGAATTTCGATCGGCGCCAGATCGCTCTTCTTCAAACGATCTCCGCGTCCGATGGTTTTGTCCTCGGCAATGCCGATGAAGTAGACCGTCTCGATATCCTGGGATCGGCTGCTCAGATAGGCCCAGTTGAACATCGCCGCCGCCATGCCCGCGCCGATTGCCAGTATCAGACCTTGAAGCCCTTTCATCGCACACGCTCCCTAATTCCTGCTCA
>CAYUIQ010000199.1:6605-16646 GCA_964444795.1 uncultured Planctomycetaceae bacterium | reverse complement strand
CCCGAAACGGCGCACGATCGTAAGTCGTTACCTGGACTATGGAAGTGCCATTCAGTACTGACGCCATCGCGTGCCCAATACGAGGTGGACCACGCATTGGTCGGCGTAATGAATGCGGCTTGTGCCGCCCCGACGCCGGCCAAGAGAAGTGCAATCGCCACCATCGCCAGGTAGTTCGTTCGGTCAATCATCGCTGGAGCTCCAGAATTGGATGTCTCGGTTCAGCAGACCGCGACGGGGAAACCCCCGCAATCTCCTCCACGCTAATCCATTGCTCCCTCCATGTCTACGTTTTTAGTCGCCAAACTTCCGTCATTTTGCGACACTATTTGCGACGCCTCGGCCGGTTCGCGTTTGACGAGCATACCCCGCCACGGTAGGATAGCGGCCATGTCACGCATCGACGAGAACTACTTCCGCTACGTGCCGATCCGCCAAAGGGACCTCGACTGGGGTCTCTACGTGACCGGTGCCGGGTGTACCGCGATGCCGGCCGGCTACGAGTCCTACCCCCTAACGCCTCATCCCACCACGTACGACTTCTCCTGGAGGACCGGACGAAAGCTCCCGGAGTACACGGTCGTCTACATCACTTCGGGATGCGGAGAGTTCGAGTCGACGCCGACCGGCCGCGTCGAGATCGGCCCCGGCACGGTGTTCCTGCTGTTTCCCGACGTCTGGCATCGCTATCGGCCGTCGGTGCAGACCGGTTGGGATGAATACTGGGTCAGCTTCGCCGGCGATACGATGGACCGCCTGGTCGAGCGGGGCTTCTTCGCGGCGGAGCATGCCGTACACGTCACCGGCGTCGAGCAGGCGATCCTGGAGCCGTTTTGCTTGCTGCTTGAGCGGCTGCGCGGAGAGGCCGCCGGTTTTCCCCACCTGATCGCGGCCGACACGATGGAGATCCTCGCCGCGATTCTGGCGACGACGCAAACCGGGTCGGCCGAGTTGGTAGGCCGCGGCCCGCGCGACGTGGCTACAGTGGCCGACCGGCTGGTGGCCGACGCCCTGCGGTTGATCTGGGGTCAGAGCGAGCGGGACCTGACGGTGGCCGACGTCGAGCGGCAACTACCCGTCACGCGGCGGTCGCTGGAGCGCCGCTTCCACAAGGCGCTGGGCCACACGATCCACGAGGAGATCATCCGCTGCCGGCTGGAGCGCGCCCAACGGCTGTTGACCAAGACCGATCTATCGGTGAAGGAAGTGGCCGCCGGGGCCGGTTTCCCCAACGCCGACAACATGGGCCGGGCGTTTCGGCGTCTCGAAGGCATCTCGCCCAGCGGCTACCGCCGGAAGCAGAGGAAACCGTGAGAGTAAGGGGCGGCCGCCCCTAAACAGTCAGATCGCGGGCCGTGGGCGAGATCGCGGCGGCGGGTGCGGGGGCGGGACCTTGTTGTTTGGGCACGGGAGCGGACGTCATGTGCAGGGCTTCGATCGCCCCTCGGCGGACCACGGCCACGTCGCAATGCTTCGGCGCCCAGTCGTGCGGCGCGCTGTGGATGGTGATGCCGGTCATGCCGAAGAAATCGGCCACGTTGGCATCCTCGTCGAGCAACATCCAGGGCGTCGCTCGAGTCGGGAGATGAACCATGCCCGAGAGCACGTAGCCCGCCATGGTCAGGACCGCCCCATACTGCACTTTCTGCTGAAAGTTGTTGCAGCGGCGCACGGGCGCTTCATGCCGACCCTCGGGAATCACCAGCAGGAAATCCTTCTTGAGCAAGTTGATCGATCCGCACCGCACCTCGACCGGGCGGACACCCGCACCGGCAACCGTCGCATCGTGCAACTCGAGGATTGTCTTGTTCGAATCGCTGAGCACCTCGGCCAGACGGCGATCCTCGTTCAAGACGTAGCCCCGGTAATGGTGACAGGCACCGAAGACGTGGACCAACAGGCCCTCTTGCGTAGTGGCCATGGAGAGCTTCCTCGAGGATTCGTGAAACCGTGAAAAATATAGCTTATTGGCCGGGAGGCCGATTTGCAGGTTGTCCCGAGTTGATATAATGCGTGCCGCGGGTATCGCCCGTTTCGGGGGACCGACCACTGGCCTTTTTCGCGGAGGACCGAGCCATGGCTGAGAAGCGGACAAACCGGGTATACGTACTTTGGGCAAGTCGCCTTGTGTGGATTCTGCCGGTTGTACTGCTGCTTTTTGCCGCAACGGCCGGTCACACGGTGGGTCAAGAGGCGACGGCGACGGCGGACATTCGCGCATTGCCACCCCAGGAAATCGCTGATCTTGCCACCGCGGACCGGACGGACGGCTATTTGAACGATCCGATGGCCGCGGTTCGTAAAGCGGCTTTCAGCAGAGCCGTTCCGCCGGCGTCGTGGAAGATGATCGCGTTGGAAGAGAATCGGGCGTTTACCTACGCTGCCGCCGTGGTGGGTCCGCCAGAGAGTGAAATGCCGTCCGTGCGCCGATTCCTCTTCCTCAAACCGGCCACGTTCATCGTCGAAGATCAGGTCGATCCGGCCCAGATGAAAGAGTCCACGCTCTGGTTTCTCAAGAGGGACAAATCCTCGAAAGCCGAAGGGCACCACGCCCGTTTGACGGTCGACGGCGGAACGCTGCACAGCCACAGGTTGAATCCCGAGAAAGGCCGGATCCAGGGCTCCCGGCGCATCCGCTTCCTCAACGTGCTTCACTTCAGCAAGGACGCCGATGGCGGCAAGGCGCCTGGCGTGGAACTGGAATCGGGCAAGGGGCAATTGGATCTGGCTATTACGACCGAAGACCACACCTACCGTGTTTCGCTACCCAACGACGGCACCGACGCCGGCACGATCACCGTGGCCGATGCCGATGGCAAGACGCTACTCGCGCGGCGTGTGTTGCCGCTGGGCATGCTACCGTCGAGCGACGAGGGAATCCGGCTGGTGCAACGATGGGACACGGCCTACCACGGCGACCGGCGACCGGGATGGGATACGGGCCGGCCGTCGAGTAATTTGACCCAACCGGTCGAGGACGGCACCTTGAAACCCGGCCGGGCGATCGTCTTGGGGTGCGGCACGGGCACCAACGCCATCTATCTGGCCAAGAAGGGGTTCGACGTGACGGCCCTCGACCTTGCCCCCACGGCCTTGGTTCGTGGCGAGAAGAAGGCCCAGGAGGCCGGTGTCCGCGTGCGATGGGTGTTGGCCGACGTGCTGGCCCCGCCCGACTTGAAACCGTTCGACCTGATCTTTGACCGCGGATGCTACCACGGCGTGCGTCGGCAAAACGCGGCCGGATACGTCGAATCGGTCCGCCGGCTTACTCATGAGGGATCGCTGGTGCTCATCCTCGCCGGAAACGCCAACCAACCGCGGCCCCACAGCGGGCCACCACGGGTAAAGGAAGAAGAAATCCGCGCCGACTTTGCCAAACCGTTCAACGTTCGCCGGCTTGAGGAAACACGGTTCGATTCGACCAACCCCCAGACCGAAGGCCCCTGGGCATGGTCGATCCTGCTGCAACGAAAGGCCGATTGATCGTTGAACAGCCGCCAGCGCGTCATCCGAGCGATTGAAATGACGGGCCCCGATCGGGTGCCCTGGATGCATGACGTGTTGCCCGGCGCGCGCACGCGCCTGGGCGATGCCCTGGAAGATCTTCTCGAAAAGTATCCGGATAACGTTGCCCGCGTGGGTAGCGCCACCTCGGGCGAATTCGGCCCGGAAATCGGCAAGCCCAGCCGCGATCCGTGGGGATGCGATTGGGTGCGCCAAAACGACGAGCACAAGGGGCAGGTCGTCTTCCACCCGTTGGCCGACTGGAAGGCGATGGCCGGCTACCAACCGCCGGATACCGCCACCGACGAGATCATCGCCGCGGTCTGGCAGCGGATCGAAGAAAACGCCGGGCGGAAGTACACGCTGGCCGACGGCGACACGCTCTGGCAGCGGATGTACTACCTGCACGGCTTTGGGGCGATCAACGAAGATCTCTTGCTAGAGCCGGACTACTGCCTCCGGCTTCGCGACATGATCCTCGAGGTCATGCTCCGCCGGCTGAGGCGTCTGGCTGAATTGGACGGGCTGGACGGCGTGCATTTTCGCGACGATTGGGGAACGCAGAAGGCCCTGCTCATCAGCCCCCAAATGTGGCGCGACCTGTTCAAGCCGGCATATTCCCGGATGTTCGACATGGTCCGCCGGTCGGACAAACACGTCTGGTTCCACAGCGACGGGGTGATCGACGCGATTATTCCCGATCTGATCGAGATCGGCGCCAGCGTACTCAACCCGCAGTGCAACTGCATGTCGCGACAGCGGCTCGGCGAATTGATCGGTGGCAAGGTTTGCCTGCTGGGCGACCTGGACCGTCAGTGGACGCTTCCCCGGGGAACACCACAAGACGTTCGCGACGCCGTGCGCGCCGATGTCGAAACCTACGGCCGATTCGGTGGCGGACTAATCGCCCGAGGCGAAATCGCCGGCGATGTCCCGCTGCAAAATATCGAGGCGATGTACGAGGAAATGAACCGGTAGCGCGTTATACTCATGGCGATCTGTCGCCCGTTATCCGGACAACCCCCAAGTGAAAAACAGGGAGTCGGCGATGTCGCGGCTGTTTCAGGCTTGCTTTTGGTGGTTTCTCCGCGTGGTCTTTCGGTTGCGCTATCGGGTCGAGGTGACAGGGCTGGAGAAGCTCAAAGGTTTGGACGGTCCCACGCTGGTCATGCCGAACCACCCGGCTTACATCGATCCGCCGATGGTGCTCAGTCATATTCGGCTGGGCCGGCCGCTGCGGCCGGTGGTCTTCTCGGGCATGTACCGCAAGGTGGCTCTCAACCCGATCTTTCGCGCGATCGACGCCATGGAGGTCCCCGATCTGGCCGAGCACAGCCGCAGTGCCCATGAACAAACCCTGGCCATGATCGATACCGTCGTGGCCGGCCTGGAACGCGGCGAAAACTTCCTCATCTACCCATCCGGCAGAGTTCAACACCGGGGTTACGAGTCGATCGGATCGGCCCGGGCGGCGTCCGAGATCCTCAGCCGATTCCCCCGGGCCAACATCGTGCTGTTGCGCACGCGGGGGCTCTGGGGGAGCGTGTTTGGCTACGCGCGAACCGCCCAGCGGCCCAATCTGGCTCAAGGCGCGGTGCGCGGCGTCGGCTGGGTACTGGCCAATCTGCTGCTCTTCACTCCACGGCGCAAAGTGACGATGACCATCGAGGTCATTCGCGCCGAGGATTTGCCCGGACTGACCCGCGAGGCGATCAATCCGTATCTCGAAGAGTGGTATCGTCGCAAAGGTCCGGAAGAACCGGTCCATGTGCCGTATCACTGCCTGTTCGGCGCCCGCGAGTTTGCGTTTCCCGACGTCGAGGCGGCCGAACAGGTCGACGTCGAGAAAATCAAGCCGGCCTCGATCCGCGCCGTCAATGAAATGGTCGAAGAGCATCTCGGGCGACCGTTGATCGACGAAGAAAAGCAGCCGGAAACCATGCTGGATCAGATCGGGCTGGACAGTCTCGATCGGATGGACGTCGCCCTGCAAATCGAGGATCGCTTCGGCTTTCGGTCGGACCGGGTGGCCGCGACGATCGGTGAACTTTGGGCGCTGGCCGACGGGCTGGCAACGGGCGCCGAGGAACCGGCCAAACCGGCGCCGCCCGCGTGGGACCGGCCGCCTGCGGGAGAGGGTCTCGCCGAAGTTCTGGCCGAGACGCTGGCCGAGGCGTTTGTGCGTCGGGCCATGGCGCAGCCGGGCGACGTGGCGGTGGCCGACGAACTGTCCGGCGCGTTGACTTTCCGCCGGCTGTTGGTCGGCACGCGATTGATGAGCAAGCGATTGGCAACGCTCCCCGGCGACTGTGTCGGGCTGCTGCTGCCCGCTTCGGTGGCCGCCGATCTTACGTTCTTCTCACTGCACGCCGCGGGTAAGCTGCCGGTGATGCCCAACTGGACCACCGGACCCGGCAATCTGGCTCATGCCGTGAAAACGCTTGGCATCCGCCGCGTGGTGACCTCGCGCAAGTTGATCGATCGGCTGGGCATCGAATGCGAAGGGGCGGAGTACGTCTTCCTCGAAGATCTCCGCGGCGGGATCGGCAAGCTCGAAGCGCTGACGACTCTGCTCGGATCGTATCTGCTGCCGGGCCGTTTCTTGAAAAGACTGCCGGCGCAAAATGCCGACGACCCGGCCGTGGTCCTGTTCACCTCCGGTTCGGAGAGCGCGCCGAAGGCCGTTCCCCTGACGCATCGCAATCTGATCTGCAACGTGCGGGCCGGCGTAACGGCGATTCGGGCAAAGCGCGGCGACAGGCTGCTGGGCTTCCTGCCGCCTTTTCACAGCTTCGGCCTGACCGGCACGATCCTGCTGCCGCTGTTGACCGGAATGCGGGTCGTGCATTATCCCGATCCGACCAACGCCCCGGGACTCGTGCGAACGGCGGCCCGCTATCGGCCGGCCATGGTCTTTACCACGCCCACGTTCTTGGGGCATATCTTCAGCCTGGCCACCAACGACGATCTGGGCTCGCTTCGAGTCATCGTCACCGGTGCCGAGAAATGTCCGGAGGCCACGTTCGCCCGATGCGCCGAACTGGTTCCCGATGCCACGATCCTCGAAGGCTACGGGATCACCGAATGCTCGCCCGTGGTGTCGGGCAACCGCCTGGGACGTACCAAGGCGGGGACCGTCGGGCCGCCGTTCGACGGCGTCGAAGTGTGTGTCGTCCATCCGGAAACACACGAAGAGTTGCCCAACGGCGAGACGGGCCTGTTGCTGGTTACCGGCCCGTCGGTGTTTGGCGGCTATCTGCATTACGATGGTCCCGACCCATTCGTCCAACTCAACGGCAAGCGCTGGTACAACTCGGGCGACCTCGTGCAATTGGACGACGAAGGGTTCATCCACTTTCGCGGCCGCTTAAAACGCTTCCTCAAAGTGGGTGGCGAGATGGTATCGCTGCCCGCGCTGGAAGAACCGCTGGTCCGCCGCTACCCGGCCACCGAAGACGGTCTCCAGGTCGCGGTCGAGGGCGTCGAAACCCCCGGCGGCCGACGGATCGTGCTCTTCAGCACCGTCGAGATCACCCCGCGCGACGCCAACGCCGTTCTGGCCGAGGCCGGCTTTCGCGGCGTCATGCGGATCGACGAAGTCGTCCGCATCGAAACGATCCCCGTGCTCGGCACCGGTAAGACCGACTACAAGCTGCTGCGCCGGATGGTGCTGGAGCGCCTCGAAGCGGAGGGCGTATAGTAGCCATCTCGCTCCGCGAGATGGCTACTATACGGAAGTACTTCCGATACGAGTCCTTGGAGTTGAGCAGTGATACTCAAGCCCCATCTCCCCTCTCCGTTCGGAAGAGGGTGGCGGCGTAGCCGCCGGGTGAGGCGCGTTGCCAGAGCGGAATGTGCCCTCTTTCGCGCGTGGTGGTTCAGCGTACGGGGAAGCAGTCTACTCTAGTCTGACTTCTCATCCACTGATGTCCATGCACTCTTCTAGGCTTACATCGAGATCGCTGTCCGAAATCCGCTTGTCAATCCACAGGTGCAAGATCTGAATGTCGCCCACTTGCAGATCAAACGCCGCCATCAGTAAAATCGAAAGGTGGTGATAAGTGAGCCCAACGTCCTCAATTTGTTCCCTTAGGAAGAGTGCAATGCTTTCGTCCTTCAACGCCGCATCTCGCAACGCGAGGATAGTGGACTCATCCAGGCCTTGTTTCTTGCCAAACTCTACAAGTTGTTTCGCCTTTGCAGGATTCATGGTGTTTTCCTGGCCAGGAAGAGAAAGAACGGATCAACGGAGAGGCAAGGTTGACAGCAAGGATAACAGAACGAGCATCCGAATCAAAGAGCCCTGACCCGTGTTTCCCCTCTTGCCTCGTTCGGCACTTCGCCGCGCTTTCTTCGTGCCCTTGGTGTCTTTGTGGCAAGTCCGATCCGGACAACCGGCCGAGCAAGGGAAGCACCACCAAGACGCGCAGGACACCAGGAAAGAAGAGATGTCGCCAACAGGTCGTTTACTGCCCAGCCGAAGACGCCGACTTCCGCGTCTGGAGACGTTGTTCAGCAAGAGCAAAGGCCGACCGGCCGTCGAGACGATCCGAGTCTGCAATTCGGGCACCTTCTGGGTCGATGGTTCTGTCGGGCACGATCATGAAGAGGGCGCAAACGCCCACGATGACAAGTATGACGAGTGCGTACTTCAGCGGGGGGCGATATCGTCTGCCCCGCTCAACGTTACCGTTTCTCACGGTAGTGGCCCTTCCTCCTCCTTTGTCAACCCGCCTATTTCTCCCTATTTTCTTCTGTCAGCAAACGTGCTCCCCGCTGTCTGATCCATACACGACACCGGCTGTCTCACCAGGGTTCTCGGCCCGACACCGTTGCACCAGCAGCGGTCCGACCTGCTCTTTGGTGAGCAAGCAATGTCTTGGCAAGTTCCCAAATTCGACGGAGGGCCAGTCGCCCGTCTCGGGATCGTCGCCGGACCTGTAACTGTAGATGGATCCGTCACCCTTTTCAAAGCCCTCCATTGGTGACACGCACGCGAATTGAAACACGAACTTGTCGCCAGTCTTTTCGATAGCCCACCGATTCTGAAAACCGATGTCGTCATCAACAGCCAACGCGAAGTCACCGCGTCGTGCAGCGAAGGCGACGCCATCGCGCATATTCAATTCGATATCGCCACCAGTCGCCTCATCCAACGCGTCGGCCAGCTTAGAGGTAATCTCGGAAACGCCCGATAGGATCAGAGTGAATGGATACTCATTCATCACTTGCCCCCTCCGCGTTACTTCACCCGCGTGTAATGGATCTTCCGGAGGAATAGCTTGGCGGCCGACGCTTCGAGAAAACGGGCCAGGTTTTCCGGGGTGTCGTCGATGGTTGCGTCGGTTCCTTTGATTTCACCGGCTTCGATGGCGGCTCGCACGGCTTTCTGATCGGCGGGCCAAACGTCGAGAGTATCCCCGGTCACCTCGTACCTGAGGATGTCGTATCTTTCGACCGAAGAGATGAGTTCCTCCGTCTTGGAGCCGCGCAACTGGGCGATGAGCACGGACACGTTGGCAACCGTGAAGAAGTCCATGTCGCCAACCTTGCAGGGAAATCCGACTTTGTGGTGCAAATAGAAGGTGGGCTTATCGCCCGGGTTGACCAGAACCAGTTCCATCCAGTTGGACTGTCCCACGATATTGCCCGTTCCCGCGTGAAGATAGTACTGCTTCTCTCGGATCACCGCTTGCCACGTACCCACGACACGATCGTCGATGCTGGCCTGATTGGGATCCGATAGCGGGCGTTTTGATTCCACGCCATAATCCGCCTCAGCCCGCATCCCGAATCCCAAAAGCAGCAGACTCACGAGCCCAATCAACAACAGCTTGAATCGTTGCTGTAACATGAATCATCTCCTGGCGGTAAACGTGGTTGTGTAAAGAGGCCCACTGTCAGAATGAACGGAAGCCGATCTCTGCCCAAGGTCTGTTGCCGGCAGCTCACCTCACCGACGATGCCCTGGATGCTACTGCGATCGAGGCCCCATGTCAAGTTTTCCTCCAATCCAGGCAATCCGCCCTCTCGATCTGATCGATGTGGCAGTGCGTGACGCTGCCGGCCGGTTCGCCCATACTCAACCCCAGCAGACTCCGTGTACGTAGCCCACGCTGATGAGCCGCCGTTTGCCGAGGTTCAAGGACCATTTCCGCCCGAGAAGCCCGTGGTGGTTGCAATATGAACCGTGATATGTGAGGCTGTTATCGGTCGGCTGCGTGATTAGGCTCGACGGGCCGTGCCGCGTCGGGATGCCGCGGCGTACAGGACTGTGGTCGCGATGATCGCGACGCAGGTGTCATTCTCACAATTCTTTCCGGAGACCGTTCGCCATGTGTCGTTTGAAGCTATCTCCACTGGTTGCCATGTTCGTCTTTGTGAATTGCACTCTGGCTGTCTTTCTGACGCCGGCCTCGCTGCTCGCCCAGGAAGCCAAGGGCAAGGTTCAGGGACGCACGTACCATTTCAAAGAGGCCGACAAGGAGATGGATGCGGTTCTCGTCGACGTTGAATTCGTCCCGAACCAGTCCGAGC
>CAYUIQ010000199.1:0-6595 GCA_964444795.1 uncultured Planctomycetaceae bacterium | reverse complement strand
GTACACCTTGTACGTGCCCACAAGCTACGACAAATCGAAAGCCTCGCCGTTGATTGTCGCGCTGCACGGCCTGTGGAGCAATCCGTGGCAGATCATCCGCTATCCGCGGTTCATCCCGCACGCCGAGAAACACGGATATATCGTCGTAGCGCCCATGGGATACAACTCAAGCGGTTGGTACGGGTCGCGAGGAAAGGGCGGCGGCCGAGGTTCGGATCCGGAGAATCTGGGCGAATTGAGCGAGAAAGACGTGATGAACGTGCTCGGACTGGTTCGGGACGAATTCAACGTCGACGAGAACCGCATCTATCTCCTGGGCCATTCGATGGGTGGCGGAGGAAGCTTGCACTTGGCCATCGAGTATCCCGACATTTGGGCGGCCATTGCTCCCATCGCACCGGCCGTTCCTCGCGACCCCGAACGACTGCGGATTGCCAAGCACATCCCGGCAATTGTCGTGCAAGGGGACAAGGACCGACTCGTCCACGGCACGCGGCGCTGGGTCGAGAAGATGAAAGAACTCGGCATCCAACATCAGTACATCGAGGTCGAAGGCGGCGGTCACATCCGTGTTGCTTTTGAGCACTTCCCCGAGATCTTCGCCTTCTTCGACGCCCACGCAAGGTCGGCGAAGACAAAACGCGAGGCCGTGCCGCCCGAGTCTTAGAACGCGGTTCGTTTAACGCCCAGCCGCGGGCGCCGGCCCTTCAAACGCAAAGCATGGGAGGCTGTAATGCACGCGTCACGTTTGTGGATATCCATTCTGCTGGTCGCCGCCGGCGCCGCCGCTACTGGTGCCCAGGAAGCGCCCCTGCGGGAATCGTGGGACTACGTCGCCGCGATGAAGAAGGTGGCCGCGGGCTTTCGAGGTCGCCCCGGCGTGGTGCTCCACGTGGGCGATTCGATCACCTACTCGAACCCCTACGGTCAATGGGCCCGGTCCGGCCAGGGGCAGACCGAGGCCGACAAGTCGGTTCTCCGGTGGATGCACTGCGGCGCCGACGACAACAACGATGGCTGGTGGCTGGCCCGGTTCGATCATCCCGCTGGCGGACGGTCGCACACCGCGTGCAGCGGCATTCGCGCCGACGAAATGCTCGCCGGCGGCAAGCGAAACATGCCCTCGCTCTCAGCCATGCTCGAGAACTACCGGCCCCAGATTGTTGTCCTGATGCTCGGTACCAACGACGCTTCGGCCGGCAGACCGCTGGCTGCCTACCAGGCGGATATGCGGAAAGCGATTGACCTCGTTCTCGGCCACGACTCGATCTGCATCCTCTCGACGATCCCTCCGCACTACGGGCGGCGCGAACTGGCCGAATCGTACAACGCGGCCCTGCGAGAAATCGCCAAGGCCCGTGGGCTGCCTCTGATCGACTACGAGAAAGAGATTCTTCACCGCCGCCGGGGGGATTTCAACGGCACGCTCCTGGGACACAACAATGTCCACCCGACGGCGTCCGCCGGTGGGGCGACTCCCAGCAGCGCCCCCACGCCCGAGAACCTGAGAAACAGCGGATACCTTCTGCGCGGCTGGCTCTCCGTACGCAAAATCGGCGAAGTGAAACGGGCCGTGCTCGATGGCGTGGCGCTTCCGCCCGCCCCGCGCCCCGCCGACGCTTCAAGTCCACGACCGGCCGCGCCCGTCGGCGAACCGATCCGTGTGCCGATCGTCCGCGATACTTGGTTCTCGGCGGTGGGCGACGAGGCCGACTGCAATCTCGGCGGGGCCGCCAAACTCAAGGTCAAGTCGATCCAAGAGATGTCGTTGTTGGATTTCGATCCGGCGCCACTGCGCGGTCGGGTAATCAACGGGGCCACGTTGCACATGCACCCACAAGGCAGCGAGATCGTTCGCCGGGTCACGGTCGGCAGTTTCGGCTCGCCCTGGCTCGAAGGGACTTCGCCTCGCTATGCTCCCCAGGCGGGAAGTTCCACCTTCAACCACCGGCGGCATCCCGACGTTGCCTGGGCATTTCCCGGCAGCGATCTGGTTTCAGTCATGCTCGGCCAGGGAGGGACGATCTGGCGGATGGCCGATGCCACATCACCCAACGGCCGGGGCTGGCAGCACGTACCGGTCGATCCGCAGGTCGTTGCGGCGCGTGTGGCGGGGATCAGCCACGGGCTGCTCGTATTCGACGACGTCGGGTCGGAATGGACCCGCCGCGGCGAACAGTTCACCCCGCGGCACATGCCCAACCGGTTCTTCCACAGTCGCGAGTCGGGTGAGGCGACCGCCCCGTACCTGACCGTTTTGCTCGGTGCGGAAGACACGCAGCCGCCGGCGGCACCAACCGCCCTGGCGATCGGCACCGGCGATTTGCCCGCCGGCAACGCCGACTTATCGTGGACGACGCCGGCCGACGCGGGGCCGGCCGGAACGATCGGCTTCCTCGTTACCGTCGGCAACAAGCCGGTGCCGCGCTACCAGATCCCGCCGGCAGGCTCCCCGGGCGAAACCATCTCGATGCGACTGACCGACATGCCCGCCGCATGGCGAGCCGGGATGCCGGTGACGATTGCGGCGGTCGATGCGGCAGGCAACGTCTCGCAGGGCGTGAGTGTGCCGCTGGCCATCTCTTCGCGCCGGCCGAAACCATTGCCCGGCCGCCCCCCTGCCCCGTTCACTGCCGGCGGCTCCCTGCCAAAGCTTGGCGGAGCCGAAGTGGCCATCATTGATGCGCTGGACAAGGTCGATCCGAGAACGGGCGAGATGACTCCGAAGCAAGCGGCGGGCTACCGCACGGCCAATCATCTCTTCAGTGCCGAGAAGCCGCAAATCCGCCTGGCCGCGGCCAAGGGAGAGACGGTCGCCTTTCAGATCGATTTCGGCGGAACGGTGCGCGGCGTGCGGTCGGCGCTGGTATTTGACGACGAGCGGGCAAAGGCCAAGGTACGGTTCGCCCGCTACGGCTACGTGATGTCGAAGCGGGGGCCCTTGCCGGATCCGATCGTGCCGCTTGCGCGGCCGTTCGATCTGCCCGACACCGGAGCAGCCATCGCCGGGCAGACGCACGGCAGCCTGTTGTGCGAGATCCACGTACCGCACGACGCCGCGATCGGGCCGCACCGAGCCAAACTGACGTTGCGCACCGCGGACGCCTCGCTCCGGATCGACACCTCGCTCTGGGTCTGGGACTTCCATCTGCCCGACTTTCTGAGCTTCCTGCCCGAGATGAATGCCTACGACCTGCCGGAGAACGAGCGCGACTACTACCGTCTGGCTCATCGACACCGCACAGTGCTCAACCGGTTGCCCTATCACCAGAGCGGCAATGTGTCGGACGGCTGCGCACCGCAGTGGGACGGGCAGAAGTTCGACTGGACGGCTTGGGATCGCCGCTTCGCGCAGTACTTCGACGGTTCCGCGTTCGCCGATCTGCCGCGCCGGGGCGTGCCGATCGAGGGCTTCTACCTCCCCTTGCACGAGAATTGGCCGAGCACGATGGACGCCAACTACAACGGCGACTACTGGGCGGATCGGGCCTTCCCGCCGAGCTACCGGCAGACGTTCGTCGACGCTTCGCGGCAGATGGCCGAGCACTTCCGCGACAAGGGATGGAACCAGACGATCTTTCAATGCTACCAGAACAATAAGAACAACTTCAAGAAGAACGGCTGGTCGCGGGGCTCTTCGCCCTGGCTGCTCGACGAGCCGGCCAACTTCCAGGACTATTGGGCGCTGCGCTACTTTGCCGAGGCGTTTCACGAAGGCGTTCGCGGCGCCACTGGGGCGGCCGAAAAGATCAAACTCTGCTACCGGGGCGACATCTCCCGGCCCCAGTGGCAACGCGACGCGCTCGACCACGTGCTCGACTACAACGTCGTCGGTGGCCGCGCGCTGGACAAGTACCATCGGCTGGTGATGCGACGCAAAGAGAAGTTCGGGCATATCGTCGTCCCCTACGGCACGACCAACGCCATCGAGGCGAGCAACATGCAACCGGTCGGCTGGTGTCTCGATTCGTGGACGCGCGGCGGCGACGGCGTGGTGCCGTGGCAGACGATCGGCCGCGACAACTCGTGGAAACAGGCCGACACATTGTCGCTGTTTTATCCGGGACAGGCGATCGGGCGCGACGAGCCGGTGCCATCGATCCGCCTGAAGGCCTACCGCCGCGGCCAGCAGGACGTCGAATACCTGGTGCTCCTGTCCCGCGCGATGGGCGAGCCACGCTGGGCCACCGGTCAGGCGGTGCGGCGGGTTCTGAACCTCGTCGGACAGCAACAGGGGACCGGCTTTACCGGTGGTGAAGACGCCGGGACCACGCACTACGCCGATCTGTTGCCCCAGGACGCCTGGTCGCTGCGCGTTCGCGTGGCCCAAGCCGTCGCAAGCCTGCACCCAAAGCCGCAACGACAACTGGTCGATCTGCGCACGCCGCCACGCAACCCGGCCGACGCGCCGCCCGCCTATGCCGTGGGCCATGCTGATGCTGGCGCGACACCAGCGCCGGCACAAACACCGTCGAGCCCGCCGGCCACCGTCGTCACGTTGCAGGGCCGCGCCGTCGTGCGCGACGCACTGATCGATCCCGAACAGCCCGAGAAGTCTTTCGGTGCTGTACCGCGAGACAACCGACTGGCTCGCCGTGACGCGTGCAGCGCTCTGCTCGTACGTTTCGACCTGGGGGGCGTCAAGCTACCGGCCGGTGCCGCCGTGCGGAAGGCCACCGTCAGTTTCTACGTTTGGGATCCCAGCAGCAAGGGCAGCACGAAGGTGTGTGCACTGGGGATGAAGACGCCCTGGGACGAAGCAACCGTCGCCTGGCGCCGGCCGTCGACCGGGGCCAAATGGAAGGGCGGTGACGGCTTCGCGCTGGCCACCGATACGGGCCCTCTGATCGATCATGTTGTCGTGCCGCCCGATCGAGGTCGGGATACGGTCGATCCGCCCATCGAGTATCGCCTCGACGTAACCGGCCTGGCGCGTCAGTGGATATCCGGAAAGGTCCCCAACTACGGCGTGGCGATCGCGCCGGTCATCGATCGCTCGATCGACGACGGGCAATACACGCGATTGCAGGTTCTGGCGTCGGAGTATTCGCGCCCGCAGCAGACGCCCATGCTGACGATCGAGTTGCAGTAACCGTTCCCCGCGGGTAACTTATAAGTATCTCAACTGAAATGGACAGGAGCACGCGATGAGAAGAACTCAATGCATCTTGATCTGCTGCCTGGCGGCGGCGTTGATCGAAGCGCGGAGTGATGCCCGGGCGGCTGAGAGTGATGCGCCGCGACCGAACATTCTGATTATCTTCACCGACGACCAGGGTTACGCCGATCTTGGCTGCTATGGGAACGAGAAGAACCGGACGCCCCGGATGGATCAGTTGGCCAAGGAAGGGACGCGGTTCACGAACTTCTACGCCCAGGCGGTCTGCGGGCCTTCGCGCTCGGCACTGCTGACCGGCCGCTATCCCCTGCGCAGCAAGGGCTGGGGCATGCCGGCCAGCGAAGTCACCTTCGCCGAGCTGATCGGAGAAGTCGGCTACCAGACAGCCTGCATCGGAAAGTGGGACGTCTCCAATCGAAAACCGATCATCGAGCGCATGCCCAATGCACAGGGGTTTGGCTATTACTTCGGCACACTGGGCGCCAACGACGGCGGCGGCGTCGGTTTCCATGAGAATAATGAGCAGGCCGGCGGCACGCGCGACATGGGTAGCCTGATCCGGCTCTACACGGACAAGGCCATCGACTTCCTCAAGAACAAGCGAGAGAAGGGCAAGCCGTTTGTCCTGTACGTTGCCCACACCATGATGCATACCATCATCGACGCCTCACCCCGCTTCCGGGGCAAGTCGGCGGGAAGTCTGTACGGCGACGTGGTCGAGGAATTCGACCACGAAACCGGCCGGCTGCTGGATGTGCTGGGTGAGTTGGGCTTGAGTGAGAACACGCTGGTGATCTACACTACCGACAACGGCCCCTGGAACCAGCCCGCCTACACCAAGAACAAGAAAGGGCATCCCGAGGGTTCGATCTTCTGGGGCAACGCCGGGCCGCTCCGTGCCGGCAAGGGCTCCTGCTACGAGGGCGGATACCGGGCCCCCTGTATCGTCCGCTGGCCGGGACACGTGCCCGAGGGCAAGGTGTCCGACGCCATCTTCGCGACCATCGATTTCATGCCGACGTTTGCCAACCTGGCAGGGTTTGAGGTGCCAACCGATCGCACGATCGACGGAGTCGACCAGACGGAACTGTTGCTGGGAAAGAGCAAAACGGGCGCTCGCGAAACGTTTCTCTATACGAACAACGCCGTGCGTCAGGGCCGCTGGAAGTATCTCAAGGCCACCCACCAAGTCCCCGGCTATGCCCAGGACAGGGAACGGAAGACGGCCGAAGAACTTTATGACCTTGATGCCGACATCGGCGAGCGGAACAATCTGGCCGACAAATATCCGGAGAAGGTGGTTGAATTGAAGAAGCTGATGGAGACGATCGCGAAGGAGAAGTAGCATTCAGTAACCGTGCAATTGATGGGTGGCTGGGGTCGAGATGCGAGGGACGAGCAACGAGCCCCCAGATCGCAACGAACTGGGGGCTCGCTGCGCTCGACCCCAGCCACCCCGATTCGGACCAACGACAC
>CAYUIQ010000198.1:0-16668 GCA_964444795.1 uncultured Planctomycetaceae bacterium | reverse complement strand
TGCCACTGCTTGCTTGCAAGCAGTGCCGCGTGGTTGAGCCAAGAACCCGACAAACACGCACTGCTTGCAAGCAAGCAGTGGCACACGACTTTTTCAACGGGCCAAACGGCTCTTGTCGAACACGGGGGGATGGCGTAAGCTAGTCGCGCCCGGTTATCATACCGGCGTTGCGTGTCATGGACGACCGCTTACCAACTCAGGACGAGTACTCGGATGAGATACCCTCAGCACGTGCGCCTTCTGTCCACGGCGGGACGGGAAGGCCACCTTGGTGAATCCGCCACCGTGGCAGTTCATACCGAACATCGGCTGGTCGATAGCTTGCGGCGCGCGGTGGCGCGCACCCGGCAATGGCTGCTCGGCCGGCAACATCCCGAAGGCCATTGGGTCGCCGAATTGCAGGGCGACTCGATTCTGGAGAGTGAGTATATTCTCCTGTTGGCTTTCCTGGGGCGCGAGAATTCGCAAGACGCGCGGCGGGCGGCCCGATATCTTCTCCAGCAGCAGCTTCCCGACGGCGGTTGGGCCATGTATCCCGGCGGCCGCGTCGAGATCAGCGGTAGTGTGAAAGCCTATTTCGCGCTGAAACTGACCGGTCACGACCCGAGCGCCGACTACATGCAGCGCGCCCGCGAGGCGATTCTCAATGCCGGCGGGGCGGATGCGGTGAACAGCTTCACCCGCTATTATCTGGCTCTTCTAGGGCAAATATCCTATGATCAATGTCCGGCCGTGCCTCCCGAGGCCGTGTTGCTACCGAAGTGGTTCCCGATCAACCTGTACGCGGTCAGTTCCTGGTCGCGGACGATCATCGTGCCGCTGTCGATCATCTCGGCCCGGCAACCGGTACGGCGGATCGATCCGCAGCGGGGGATTCGCGAGCTATTCCTCAAGGAGCCCGAGGATTGGGCCCCGCTGCAATGTCCGGGCACCAACGGCGGCAAGGGCCTGTTGAGTTGGGATCGGTTCTTCCGCACCGCCGACCGGATGCTCCGCTGGTGCCAGCGACACCGTATCCTGCCCCTGCGGCGCCGGGGCGTGGCGGCCGCCGAGCGGTGGATGTTGAAGCGACTGGAGAATAGCGACGGCCTGGGCGCCATTTTCCCGCCCATTGTCTGGAGCATCATCGCACTGCGATGCCTGGGTTACGCCGACGACAGCCCCGAGATGCGTTCTTGCCAAGAGCAACTCGACGGGCTTGTTCTGCAAGACGAAGAGACCGAGACCGACCGCCTCCAGCCGTGCAAGTCGCCCGTCTGGGATACGACCCTCGCGCTGCGGGCGCTGGCCGAGGCGGGAACGCAGCCCGACCGGCCGGAAATGTCCCGGGCGATCGGCTGGTTGCTCGATCAACAGATTACCCGGCAGGGAGATTGGTCGGAGACGGTCAAGGCCGAGCCGGGCGGATGGTGCTTCGAGTTTGCCAACGACTATTATCCCGATTGCGACGACACGGCCATGGCCCTGATGGTCCTGGCCGATCAGTTCGCCGAGCCGTGCCACTCCGCTGGGGTCGACGGATCGCTGCCGGCCGAGTTGCGGCTGGTTACCGAGGAAACGATCACCCACGCCGCCGACGCCAAAGGACGAATCGCCCAACTGGACCGAACGGCCAAGGCCATCGAGCGAGGCACGAAGTGGCTGTTGGCCATGCAAAACGACGACGGCGGGTGGGGCGCTTTCGACCGAAACAACGACCACGAGTTCCTCTGCCATGTCCCGTTTGCCGATCACAACGCGATGATCGACCCCAGCACGGCCGACCTCACCGGCCGCTCGCTCGAAGCGCTGGGACGCATGGGCCGGCGCGTGGGCGACCCGGTGGTGGACCGGGCCGTCGCCTATTTGCGCAAGACTCAAGAGGCCGACGGAAGCTGGTTCGGTCGTTGGGGCGTGAACTACATCTACGGCACCTGGCAGGTGTTGGTCGGGCTGCAAGCGGTCGGCATCGCCGGCGACGACCCGGCCATGGCCGCCGGGGCCAATTGGCTGCTGGCCTATCAGCAGCCGTCGGGTGGATGGGGTGAATCACCTGATAGCTACGATGATCCCAGCCTGCGTGGCCAAGGACCGGCCACCGCCTCGCAAACGGCCTGGGCCGTGATGGGACTGTTGGCCGCCGGATTGGGCCAGCACCAGGCCGTCGCTCGGGGTGTCCGTTTCCTCGTCGACCGGCAGCGAGCCGACGGCACTTGGGACGAACCGGAATTCACCGGCACCGGCTTCCCCCGGGTGTTCTACCTCCGCTACCACTACTACCCGATCTACTTCCCGTTGATGGCCCTGGCCCGGTGTGCGGTCAAGCTGGGCGCGTCGCTGGCCGACGTCGACGCCCCCCAACCGCGATTGGTCGTCGCACCGGAGCCGAGCGACACGGAGGACCGGACCGCGCGGCGCGGCTAAATCTACCCCACTTGTTGACCCCGAGACCCTTGCCTCATGCGATTCCCCTTCTCGCTCACCCGCTCGCTGTCGGCCTATTTACTGAAGAAGAAGCTCTCCGGCTCGAAGCACTTCCCGTTGGTGCTGATGCTCGAACCGCTGCACGCATGCAACTTGAAGTGTGCCGGATGCGGACGGATTCGCGAATATGCCGACACCGTATCCGACCGGCTCTCGATCGATGAATGTCTCGCTTCGGTCGACGAGTGCGAAGCGCCGATCGTTAGTGTCTGCGGCGGCGAACCGCTGATCTATCCCGGTGTCGAGGAGTTGCTCCAGAAGATCCTCGACCGCCGCAAACATATCTATCTCTGCACCAACGGACTGCTGCTGCGGAAGAAACTGCCCGTCTTGCCACGCGACAAGCGGTTGTTCATCAACGTCCACGTCGACGGCATGGAAGCAACCCACGATCGGATGGTCGGGAGCGACGGGGTGTTCGCTCAAGCGATGTGCGGGATCCGCGCCGCGGTCGAGGCCGGGTTCTCCGTCTGTACCAACACGACCGTCTACCGCGATACCGATCCGCACGAGATCGCCGTGCTGATGGACTTTCTCACCGAAATCGGGGTGAGCGGGTTTATGCTCTCACCGGCCTACGGTTACCAGGCGGTCGAGGCCGACGACGCGGACGCCGCCGAGCGGATCTTCATGACCCGGGGGGAGGTCCACGAGAAGTTTCGCCAGGCGGAACCCCTGCTGGGCCGATTTCGCTTGTTCACCTCGCCGGTCTATCTCGAATTCTTGCGCGGCCAGCGCGAGTTGACTTGCGCCGCCTGGGCCAATCCGACCCGCAACGTCCGCGGCTGGAAAGGCCCCTGCTATCTGATCACCGACGACCACTATCGGACCTACGCCGAACTGCTCGAAGCGACCGACTGGGACCACGTTGGCCCGGGCCACGATCCCCGCTGCGAGCACTGCCTGGTCCACTGCGGCTTCGAGCCGGCCGCCGTGCTGGCCGCCAACCGCCGGCTCCGCGACATGCTCAAAATGGCCGCTTGGCAGTTCAGTTGAGCCTCAAAGCCCGTACGATGGCCTCACTTCGGCCCTCCCCTGGCAACCGGGACGCGGCCCACTATAATGAATAGGAGTGCGTGGTCTCCGTCTGCGCCACCCCCCCGGTATTGCCGATCTCTCCCCCCCATGCCGCCGTCCTGCGAACGGGCTCCACGGGGGTGATGTCCGAAGCGGTTCCAACGAGGGGTACCCCCTTTTCTTGTGAAGCTCGGGAGATTGTCGATGGGTGAGAGAATAACCTCCTCGGTCGAGAAGGCCGTCGAAGCGATGGCCGAAGGGCGCGTGATCATCGTGATGGACGCCCAGGATCGAGAGAACGAGGGCGATTTCGTCTGTGCCGCCGAGAAGGTGAGCACGGAAATCGTCAATTTCATGATCACACATGGCCGGGGGCAACTCTGCATGCCCATCTTGCCCGACGTGTGCCAGCGGCTCGATCTGCCGCCCATGGTCGACAACAACACGGCCCCGCTGGGGACCGGGTTCACCGTTCCCGTGGATCACCGGACCAATCGCACGGGCATTACCGCCCCGGAACGGGCCATGACGATTCGCACGATCGTCGACCCCGAGAGCACGGCCGCCGATTTTGTTCGGCCCGGGCATCTCTTCCCCCTAATCGCCAAGGAAGGCGGCGTACTGCGGCGGGCCGGGCACACCGAGTGCGCCGTCGATCTGGCACGTTTGGCCGGATTGCAGCCGGCCGGCGTCCTCTGCGAAATCCTCGGCGAAGAAGGCGATCGGGCCACCCCCAGACAACTCTTCGAGTTGGCCGAACGCTTCAAACTGGAGATCATCAGTATCGAGCAGTTGATCCGCTACCGCCGCGTGCGCGAGGAACTGGTCTACCTGCAGGCCGAGTCCGGGCTGCCCACGAAGTACGGCCAGGGGCGTATCCTCGCTTACGGGGTGAAGTACGAATCGCAAGAACCGGTGGCCATCGTCATTGGCGATCCGGCCTCGGCCGCGGCACCCCTGGTCCGCCTCCACTCCTCCTGTTTCACCGGCGATCTGCTCTGCTCGCTACGCTGCGATTGCGGCGACCAACTGCACATGGCGCTGGACATGATCGGCCAGGAAGGGGCCGGTGTTTTGGTCTACCTGCCGCACGAAGGCCGCGGCATCGGGTTGGTCGAGAAGATCAAGGCCTACAATCTGCAAGACCAGGGACTCGACACGGTCGAAGCCAATCTGGCGCTGGGCCATCAGGTCGACAGCCGCGACTACGGCGTGGGCATCCAAATCCTCAAGGACCTGGGCCTCTCGAAGGTTCGCCTGTTGACGAACAACCCGAAGAAGACCGACGCCTTCATCTACGGCGGCTTCGATCTGGAGGTCGTCGACCAGGTCCCCATCGTCGGCCCCATCCACGAGCACAACGCCCGCTACATCGCCACCAAGCGCGACCGCATGGGCCACGATTTGCCGGAGGATGTTTAGGGGTTCGTTTCGCGGGAGTTCGCGATGAATGCTTCCAACATTCAAACACTCTTGGACGTCATCGACCAGGCATTCGATCACCGGTCGTGGCACGGCACGAATCTTCGCGGATCGGTGCGGCGTGTCACGCATCGCCAAGCCGTGTGGCGACCCAGCCCCCAGCGGCACTGTATCTGGGAAATCGTGTTGCACGCCGCCTACTGGAAGTACACGGTTCGTCGCCGCATCCTCGGCCAGAAGCGCGGTTCATTTCCGCTGAAAGGGTCCGACTGGTTCACCCCCGAGGAGACCACTCAAGCGGCATGGCGCCAAGCCGTACAGCTTCTCGTCGAAACGCACCAGTCGATGCGCAGCGCCATTGCCAGTCTCCGCCCGGCTCAACTTCCCCAGATCGTCCCCGGCGGCAACCTGAGCTACGGCTTCCTGATCTCCGGCGTCGCGGCGCACGACCTCTATCACGCGGGCCAGATCCAGTTGCTGAAGCGTTTGCAGTGACGCGGAGACTACTTTCGCGGCTTGTGCAACCCGCGTTTCAGTTCATCCAACCGCTCGTCGAAGACGGGCCGCTGCACTTCCGACAGCGCGGCGCGAACCGGTTCCGGCTGGCGCAACAACGACGGCGCCGTGTGCATAAATACCTTCTTTTCCTTCTGTGTCTTCTTGATTTGCTCCTTATCGCCGGACTCCTTGGCGGCTCGAACCGCGTTGGCGTGCATGTCGACCGTCTCCTGGTTCTCCCGAAACCATGCCCGCCACGCGGCATGACCGTCGTCGACGATCTTCTCCAGCCGCGTCTGTTGCCCCGGCTCCAAGTCGAGCGTCCCCAGCACTTGCCGCACGTACTCGGCATGCCCGTCCAGCGGCCCGCGTTTGGTGAAAGGCGTGTCGTCGCTTGGTAAGGACGCGGCCGTCATGGAGAAGAACGTAATTGCGGCAAATGAAAGGCGGATCCTTCGCATAACGGTGTCTCCTTCGATAGTGCTAAGTACGCGTCGTGATCGCTCAACGATTACCGCGGATCACCTCGATGGCCCGGGCGGCTGCTTGACGAACTTTCTTGTCGTAGTCTTCCCGTAGTTTTTCGAGGGCTGGTATCGCTTCCTGGGCCGCTGGGCCCATATGCCCAAGGGCCCGGATCGCCTCAATGCGCGTACTCGGTGATTCATCTGCAAGTGTCTTCACCAAGGCGGGAATCGCGTCCTTTGCCGCCGGGCCAATCTTTCTCAGGAGCTTGGCTGCATCGGAATGGGCGTGCGATTCTTCATCTTCCAAGACGTCGATAAGGACTGGTACGGCTTGCTCGGCTTCCAGTTCCATTGTTCCCAGAGCTTTGACCATACACGAACGCGCGAACCAGTCGTTCTCCTCTTTCAGTGCCTTGAGTAAAGCGGGGGTTGCCTGTTGGGCGGCCGGCCCCATCGCGCCCAGAGCGTCAGCAGCCGCACTCCGAACGCCCGAGTCGGAATCTTCAAGAGCTTTGACGAAAAGCGGTATCGCACCTTCTGGCGCCGGGCCAATTGCTCCGAGGGCCCAGGCAGCCGAACGACGTACTCTCGGCTCCACGTCGTCTTCGATTGTTGTGATCAAAGCCGGAATCGCATCGCTGGCCGCCGGACCTATCCCTTTCAGGGAGCAGGCGGCCCAACGTCGCGTGCTCAAGTCACAATCTTGCAGCGCCGCGAGCAAAGCAGGTACTGCCTCCGGGCCGATCTTTCCCAGAAGCTCGGCGGCATCGGACCTCACCTGTGCGTTCTCATGCCGCAGTGCATCGATCAGGGCCGGGATTGCTGCCGCCCCTGCTCTCTCCAAGGCTCGCTCAGCCGCGTAAGGGTAGATTCCCGGGCCGTTCTTCTCTTGGAGTGAATCAACCAGAACCGGGATCGCCCGCTCTGCTGCCCGCCCCAGGAACATGAGTGACAGGGCGGCTTCATAGCGAACTTCTCGATCCTCGTCTGACTCCAACGTCTTGACCAAGGCCGGTACTGCCTCTGTCGCTTTCGGCTCCATCCTCCCCAAGGAAGAGGCGGCGGAAGACCGAACACGCGAGTTCTTATCTTCCAGAGCCCTGATCAGGGGAGAGACAACTTGTTCGGTTGCCGGAGCAATGCGCAGGGTGCTGGCGGCCTCGCAGCGCACGTCCGGGGCCACGTCCTCCAATGCCTTGACCAACGTCGGCGCCGTCCGTTTGGCTTTCGGTCCCACGAACCTCAGAGTGCGGGCGGCAAGAGAACGTACCTGGGGGTTGTCGTCTTCCAGTGCCTTTTCCAGGCCCGTGATCATCCCCTCGGTAACCGGCAGCGTATACCCCAGCACGGACGCAGCCGCCTCGCGAACGTCCGAGTCTTGGTGTCGAATTCCCTTCAGCAAAGCAGGAATCGCTTCCGGAGTCGCACCCCCCAACTGACTGAGTGCCTGGCCAGCCTCGGATCGCACGCTCCGATCCTCATCTTCGAGTGCTTCCAGCAGAGCCGGTATCGCCGGTCTTGCCGCCGGATCCATGCTCCCCAGCGAGCCCGCAGCTGCGTAACGGACATCAGGATTCTTGTGTTTCAGTGCCTTTTCCAGCAGTCGTATCGGTGGAGACCCCATCTCCTCCAGAGCCCATGCAGCGTCGTAACAGACATTCCTGTCCTCGTCTTGCAGTGCTTCCTCCAGGGCCGGCACCGCTTGCTTGGCTGCCGCACCCATGCATCCCAGAGCTTCAACGGCCGACTGACGAACTTTCGCATCCTCATCTTTGTCTCTCAGCGCCTTTACCAGAATCGGTACGGCCTCCGTGACCGCGGGCTGGATGATTCCCAGAAATCGGGCCGCCCGGGAACGTATTGCCGGGTCCCCGCTTCGAAGTGCTGCGATGAGGGTCGGAATTGCTGGCTTGGCGGGCCGCCCCATGTTTGCCAGGGCGCAGGCGGCCGAGAAACACACGCGCGGGGCCTCATCCTCCAGTGCTCTTGTCAGGGCGGGCACCACCTGCTCGGCCGGCGGACGGATGGATCGCAGTGCTCCAGCGGCTGCGCAGCGCACATCCGGAGCCACGTCTTGGAGTGCCTTAACCAGGGTGGACACGGTTTCATCGGGCAACCCGCGAATCGATCCAAGAGCGTAGACAGCCGAAGACCGCACCTTCGGATCGTCATTTTCAATCGCCTCGATCAGGGTTGGCACTGCTTCAGGGCCGATCTCACTCAGGGCGTAGGTAGCCGAGGAGCGTACTTTCGCGTCCTTGTCATTCAGCACTTCGATCAGGGCCGGGATCGCGTGAGGACCGATCTCTTCCAATGTCCGTCTTGCATAGTAACGCACTTGCGAGTTGTCGTCGTGCAGCGCCTCAACTAGAGCCGGTATTGCGTCCCTTGCGGCTCCTTCCATGTAACTCAGGCTCTCGGCCGCATGAAGGCGGACGTCGGCGTCCTCGGCTTTCAGTGCTCTTGTAAAAACGGGTATCGCTTGTGGGCCGATATCGCTTAGGGCACGAAACGCAGCCTCGGTCACCTCCGGGTCGGTGTCATCCAGCGCCTTCGCCAGTGCCGGTATCACGTCCTTGGCCGACGAGCCCTTCCAGCCAATCGAACCCAACGCCCAAACCGCCGAAGCACGTGTATCCCTATCTTCGTCTTCCTCCAGTACCCTCACCAAGGCCGGAATCGCGTCCTTGGCTTCCGGCCCCATGAACCCCAGGATCCAAGCTGCATCCGAGCGAACCGTCGAGTCTTCATCTTGCAGCACTCTTACCAGGACCGGTATCGCTTGCATGGCTGTCGAGCCCATCTCTCCCAGTGTCAGGCCGACTTTCACGCGCACATCCGGGTCCTTGTCTCGAAGTGTGCGTCCCAGGGCCGGGATTGCCTTACTGGCTCCCCGCCTCCAACCCCAGAGCATCTTTGCAGCCGCCACACGAACGCGCGCGTCCTCATCTTCCAGCGCTTTGACCAGCGCGGGAATCGTGAGATGATCCGCCGAGCCGAACTCGGCCAGCGCCCAGACGGCTTCCTGGCGAGACTCTGGATCGGCATCCGCCAGTTGCCGCAGCCAGCCGTCGACCGTCTTCCCTTGGTAAGTGTTCTCCCGGACGGTGGGTCTCTCTTGCTGGGCCGGGCAAGTCGCCCCGTTTCCCAGCCACAGAATGGCAACAGCCAGCGGTACGGTGAGAAGTCTCATGATCGGCCTCCTTCGTCGCGGGACGGCGCTTCTGACAGTCCTGGACCGCACCTCCCGGCAAGGCTCAGGCGAGCGACAGAAAGAGATTTACCAGTAGCTGCGTTCGCCAGAACGCGGGCAACGCGACACGACCGCACTCCGGCGAGTGCGGCTACGGGAGAGTTCCACTCCCGCCACCCTAGCCCTTCAGCCGGTCCCAGTCAACCGGCTGGCCGTCGCGGACCCCGTCTTCCTGCGTCTTCCCCCCAGGATTGCACGACCCCTCTTTTCGCATAGCCGATCCGGCGGCCGCGGCAATGTTCTTGCACGAAAAGGCCTCAGGCGATACGATGATTGCACCGCTCGGCCCGGTAACTCAACGCCTCGTCAGGAGCCCGTGGTATGAACTCGCTGGAACGAATTACCGCCGCCATGGAACGCCGTCAGCCGGACCGCGTGCCGCTGTTGGAGTGCGTGATCGACGAACGGGTGATGGACGCCATGTTGCCCGGCTGCGATTATTTCCAGTTCAACGAATGGCTGGGCATGGACAACGTCAGCCAGAATCGCAGTTCCTGGAGTCGCGACAACGTCGAGTTTATCGACGAGGCGAAGGGCCTGTTTCGCGATAAATGGGGGGTCATTCGCGCGTTCGGGACCGAGAGCACGCCGGCGCCGATCGAGGGGCCCATCAAGCGGCCCGAGGATCTGAAGACGTACGAGCCGCCCGATCCAACGGCCGACGATGTCTTGGGCGGGATTCCCGATATCGTGGCCAGGTACAAGGGTAAGAAGGCGGTGACGGCCATCTGCCGCGATTCGTTTTTCAACCCGGCCTTCTTGCGCGGCACGTCGCAGTTTCTGATGGACATGATCGAACGGCCCAAGTTCGTCCACGAGCTGATCGACGTGGCCCTGAGCTACGACATCCCGGCCATGCAGCGGATGGTGGCCGCGGGCGTCGACGTGGTCGTGTTCGGCGACGACTACGCCGATAAGAACTCGACGCTCATGTCGCCAAAGCATTTCAAGGAGTTCGTCCTGCCGGGCTTGAAACGTTGCGTCGACGCCGCCCACGAGGCGGGGGCCTACGTGATGAAACATACCGACGGCAATATCATGGCGGTCATCGACCTGATCATCGACACGGGCATCGACGCCCTGAACCCGCTGGAACCGGCGGCCGGCATGGACATCGGCCTGATCAAGCAGAAGTACGGCGACCGCATCGCCCTGGTCGGCAACATCGACTGCGGCTATCTACTCAGCCAGGCCCCGGTCGAGGAAGTCCGCGAAGTAACCCGTCGCACGATCGAACTCGCGGCCCCCGGCGGTGGTTATTGCCTATCGAGTTCCAACAGCATCCACTCGTCGGTCAAGCCGGAGAATTTTCTTGCTTGTATCGAGACGCTGAGGGAGTACGGGACGTATCCGGTGGGCGGGTAGAAACGCCGAAGCGTGGTCCCCTCTCCCTTTGGGAGAGGGCTAGGGTGAGGGCTGCTTGAAGCAGAGCGGACTCTGCCTCGCCTCTGGCAATACCTACCGGTACGTTGCTGCGGAGGCTAGAATTCAATGGACGAATGATGCCGGGTCCGATCGCGAGAGGAACATGGCGATGAAGCGACCAATGATTGATGTTCTGGGAGTAGTCGTGTACTGCTGTGCGGTGGTGATTTCGCTACACTTTCTGGTGGAACCATTGGGCCGTGGGCATGAGATGCCCTCGCGCCATCTGAACTTCCTACTCGCAGGTCCGATCCTGGCTTTCTCCGCTTTTCGTTTATATGTTTTGGCGAGAAAGAGGTACGGTTGATTCCCGGAGCCCTACCACGAGTACAGTCATGATCGCCAAGCTCGCCGTAATCGGCTGCCTCTTCCTTGGGGCGTTCTGCGGGTGGTGGTTTTCGGCGGCGTTCTGGATCGCCACGCGGCCCGGGAGGGCGACCATTTGGAGTACAGACCGCATCGAGATCCTCCTCACGGCCTACGGTTGTGTCCTGCTTTCGGCGCTGTGCAGCGCCGGTAAAGACGGTGCCTTGCGTCGTCGACTGGTTGTCGGCGTGACGATCGGATCCGTTTTGGGGTTTTTCTGGTCGCCACCTACCACCCAGACGTTTGAAGGTAGGTTGGCCGATCTTTTCGTTGATCCAATGACCTGGTTCACGCCAACGTCGGTTGTCGTGGGCGCGTTTTTCGGTGGAGTTGTGGAATTGTTCTACCCGGACGTCTGGCGATCCGTCCAGTGGATCCGAGACCGCATCTCAAGAGCAAGATCGCAAGACTCGCAAGAGTGACGCGTAGAGCGTCCGTCGAGGAAAGCCAACGGCTGGCGGCAGCCAATGCAGGGACGCAAAGCGTCCGGCCATGCGTTACGACGCGGAAGCGTCGTAACGAGAGGCGAGGGCTACATCTTGCTCCAGCAAGATGGCTACTGTATCCTAATGCCAAAACGATCGGCGAGGATCTCGACGGTGCGACTGACCTCGGCGGCCGTTTCTTCCTCGGTCCATTGCCGCGTCTCGGCCAGGATGGCGGCCAACTCATGCAGCAACGGGGCGGTCAGTTCGCCGAGCAGGGCGATGGCCGTGCGGCGCAAGACGAGGTCGTCCAGGTGCATCACTCGTTCGACGGTCGCGATGAACTCGACCTCGCGACGGGTGTACGTGGCATGATGTTGCAGCGGTTCGTCCGGCCCGTCGACCAAGAACCGGGCGACCGATTCGGCCCGTGTGCCGTAACGCTGTAGCAGTGTTTCGATGCGATCCTCGGGCAGTTGCGTTTGCTCGTGCAGTCGGGCGATCCACTGACTCTTGGCCTGTTCGCCCTGGGGAAAGTCCTTGCCGCCGCCGATGGGCAGATTCTCCGTTGTGGCGCCGCGTGTCTTTTCAAAATGCCCCAGGAGCCGGTCGGTTACCTGCTCGGCAAAGGCGCGGAAGGTGGTCCACTTGCCGCCGACCAGCGAGTAGGTCGTGAAGTCGACGCCGTCGCCCGGGTCGGTCACGGCACAGAGGTGATCGCGGCTGACCTGGACGGTGGCCGATGAGCCGCTGCTCTTCAGCGGGCGGACGCCGGTAAAGTAGCTGAGAATCTGCGACCGATCAACCCCCACGGCCGGGAGCACCCGGTTGATCGATTCGAGGATATAGTCGATCTCTTCTTCGGTCACCCGCACGTCGTCGGGATGGTCGACGCGGATGTCGGTCGAGCCGATCAGCGATTTCCCCAGCCAGGGCAGTGCCACGGCCACGCGACCGTCGGCCGTTTCATAATAGATCATTTCGCCCTGCAACGTGTCGTACAGGGCCGGATTGTCGAGTACGAGATGGGCGCCCTTGGTACCGCCGATCATCTCCGTCTGGTGCCCGATGGATCGATTGGTAAAATCGATCCAGGCCCCGGTGGCATTGACGACCACTTGCGGTTTGACCTCGATCGTCTCGCCCGACAGTTCGTCGCGCAACGAAACCGTATCGCCCGAGGTGCTTTGCAGCGATACATAGTTCAGCGCCCGGGCTTCGGGGCAAGCGTTCTCGCCGTCGATGAGCAATTCGAGGCAGAGCCGCTCGGGGTAGCTGATCCAGGCATCGTGATAGGTGGCCGTGCGGACGATGTCGGGTCGCATCTTCGGCCGCCGGGCAAGTGCCTCGCGGCGCGAGGTGAACTTGTGCCGGGGCATGAGCCGGCTTTTTCGCGTGAAGATGTCGTAGAAGGTCAGCCCGACCTTCACCATCAGCGCCCCGCGCTGCGTCGGCCGGGAACCGCCCAGGTGAAGAAATCGGCGGATCGAACTACACATTCCGGAAAACCACGCAAAGAGCGGGATGGTCGTGGGCAGGGGGAAGACGTAGTGCGGCGCGTTTTGCAGGAGCAAGTTGCGATCCTTCAAGGATTCCCGAACGAGGCTGAACTCCCCGAACTCGAGGTATCGCAACCCGCCGTGAATCATTCGCGAAGAAGCCGCGCTGGCCCCGGTGCAGAAGTCGGATTTGTCGACCAGCACCACGTCGATGCCTTGCAGAGCCAAATCGCGAAACAGTCCGGCGCCGTTGATGCCACCCCCCACAATGAGCACGGCAACGTCCGGCTGGCCGCATAACTGCTCGATGGCCTTTTGTCGCTGGTTTGATGAAGTTTCGATCGTTCTTTGTCCTTGCCAACAGGAACGGCGCAGGGGAAATCTCTTCCCTATCATGGGCTCCGTTCTCCTTTGTTGTCAAGGGGTTAGAGCAAGTGGACCGTCAGCATTCGCCAAACCTGCCCCCATCGCACGATGGGCCTCCGAGCCCGTCGATCCGGCACTCTCGAATGTACGACGGGCTGTGCCCATGAAAAAACCACCTCCGTGGCAGCGGAGCCGTGAAGGTGGTCGGTGCATGTTTCGCAGTGGGATCGGGCGGCCAGAATCGCCCCGGACGCGTCGATCTTCTCGACCTTCAGATCCGTGGTTCCATCGCCGGGGGCACAAGCATATCGGGGGGTGCGCTAGTGCCACGTTCTTCGACACTCCGGGGCTCAACGACCTGGACAGCTCCTACCCATCCGTCTCCAGTATGGCGCGAACCAACAGCGGCCAGGCGATGGTTGCGTCGCAGTGGACCTCGGCGAATCGGCCGCCGTCTTGGCGACTGACGAACTTCCCCCAGGAAACGCCTTCGCTGTAGGTGCAGCCGCTCAGTCCGCCCCAGTGGACCGGTTCGGGGCATATACGCACGCCATAACCGAACCGGGGGACCGGCAGGTTCGTGCCCCGACGCATGTTGATCAGGTCGACAAACGGCCCCACCTGCTGGGCCCAGTTGCGCGGCACACCGCCGCCGATGGTGAAGATACCCAAGCGCTTGGCCGAAAGGATTCGCCGGGTGTAGTCGTTGAGATCCAGAAACGGGTTGAAATGGGGGACGGGTGTGAATAGTTGCCGCGGATCGGCAGCGTCGGCAAGAAAATGGTTGGCCACGTCGAGCCCCAACTCCGAGTCGGTGAAGGCCGGCACGTAGACGGGCACGTCGCGCCCAAACGCACAGCCCAAGATACTCGGCATCTGCCCGTCGTCCGCCAGCCGCCGGCCCAGTTCTCGACAGATCGCCGAACTGCACATCGGGCGCGAGCGATCCATCTCCGCCACGACCCGGCCGACAATCTCCTGGGCGTCGCCAAGGTTGGTTTCCATCTCCAGCGTGTCGTAAACCCGGTTGTAGCCCTTGGCGTAAAGCTCGCGGTCGCCCACCTGGGGATCGTATTTGTAATGGACCCCGCCGATCGACTCCGACAGCCCATGGGCCATGACGGCTCCGGTGGTCACCAGCAGATCGGCCATGCCGGCGTCGATCATCTCGCACAACACGCGTCCCATCTTCGCCACGGTCATCGCCCCGGAGACGGTCACCACGACGGTGCAGTCCGGGTCGTCAGTCATCGCCCGTAGGACGTGATAGGCTTCGCCCAACTGCCGTCCGCCGAAGGCTGTTTTCGACATCGCCTCCAGCAAGCCGGCCACGCCTTCGGCACGGCGAACGTCGAGCGTCTCGAGCGGTTCCAGCCCGTCTTCGCGGCCGTCGTGCAGTTTTCTGGCCATTGGGCGGCTCCTTGGCCGAAGTGGGGTAGGTTACCAGCCTGCCAATGTGGAGTAGGCGTGTGCCACTGCTTGCTTGCAAGCAGTGCGTGTCTGTCGGGTGTCAAGCCCAACTCCGCGGCACTGCTTGCAAGCAAGCAGTGGCACACGGTCTTCTTCAAGAACCGGCATCGTAACCTGCTCATCGCCGGCTGACAAGCGGCCATCGGCATCTCGGCGCTGGCAGAGGCCGGGCGGTTGCGGTATAACGCGGTGGTTCACGGCCGCCTCTAAGTCACGCAAAGGAACCCCGCTGATGAAACGCACGCCGATCCTCTTGGCCTTCTTCTTCGCCTGTGCGCTCGATGCGGTAGCCGCCGAGGGGCCCTCGTCCCGGCCGAACGTCGTGTACATCATGGCCGACGACCTGGGGATCGGCGATGTCGGCTGTTTCGGCGGGGATCGATGCAAGATCGACACACCGCACATCGACGCCCTGGCCTCGCAGGGCATGCGGTTTACCGACGCCCATGTGGTCGCCTCGGTTTGCGTGCCGGTGCGTGTATCGATTATGACGGGCCGCTATCCGTGGCGAGTTCGCGGCGCGCGTCCCAGCGGACCGTGGGGGTTTCTCAACCCGCGGTTTCCGGCCAGCCAGTTCACGCTCGGCAAGATGATGCAAGCGGCCGGATACCGTACCGGCTACGTCGGCAAGTGGCACCTGGGTACGCTGATGCCCACGCTCGACGGTAAGAACCAGGGGCTGGACAACGTCGACTACACCAAGCCGCTGGTATTCGGTCCGCCGCAGTGTGGTTGGGACGACAGCTTCATTCTGCCCGGCTCGCTGGACATGTACCCTTACGTGTTCGTGCGCGACGGCCGGTTTGTCGGCGATGTCACGGCTCGCAAGGGTTGGAGCGCGTTCAATCGGGTGGGCCCGGCGGAGAAGGACTTCGAGGATTACAAGGTGCTCGATACGTTTTCCGGCCAGGCCGAACGGTTCATTGCGGAAAATGCGGAGGCGGCGCGCCAGGGAAAACCGTTCCTCCTCTACTTCGCCCTGACCGCTCCGCACACGCCGACATGCCCCCGGCCCGACTTCCAGGGTAAGAGCGACCTGGGGCTCTACGGCGATTTCGTCATGGAAGCCGACGATTGCGTCGGCCGGGTCGTCAAGGCGCTTGCCCAGCACGGCCTGGATCGCAGCACGCTGGTGATCGTCACTTCGGACCACGGTCCGGCCGCCTATGCGGGAAATACTCGCAAGGCAACGGCGGGCAATCTCCAGCAACTCCAGAAGCAGGGCCATTACAGCGGCGGAATTTACCGGGGGTACAAGTTCTCGGTCTACGAAGGCGGATTGCGCGTGCCGCTGGTCGTGCGATGGCCGGGCGTCGTGAAGCCAGGGAGTCAGTGCGACCGGCTCGTGGGACTAAACGACTTGATGTACACGTTGGCCGACATCACGGGCCACAAACTGTCCGAAGATCAGGCCCCCGATTCGATCAGTTTTCTGCCCTTGCTCTCCGACCCGACGATCGAGGCGCCGCGCGCGTCGATGGTCATGCAATCGACCCGCCACTGGGTGATCCGCCGCGGGCCGTGGAAACTGGCCCTTTGCCCGGGCAGCGGTGCGTCGGGAAGTTGGGGCGGTAACACGCCGGCTTCAAACGACGCCTGGAAAGCCGCACGGGCCGAGTTCGGCCGCCGACCCAGTCCGGGCGATCTGCGCGCAGCGCCCTTTGTGCAACTGTTCAATCTCGATGACGACCCGCGTGAGACGAGCAACGTTGCTGCAAAACATCCGGAGATCATCGAGCAATTGCTCGATCTGCTCGACCAGCGGATCGAAAGCGGTCGCAGCACGCCGGGCAAGAAGCTCGAAAACGATTTCCCGAACATCAACTATCACGCCCGCGTGCCGGCGTTCGTGCTTCGGCCGTGATCTTGATGGGATGTTGGGGAGAGGGTAGACTAACGGGGCCATGCTTGAGTCGTTTGATCGCGATTTTCGCGCACGGTGCCCGCGAGTTCGTTTAACGCCCAGCCGAAGGCGCCGGCTCTTTCAACGGAATGCC
>CAYUIQ010000197.1:0-16970 GCA_964444795.1 uncultured Planctomycetaceae bacterium | reverse complement strand
GTTGTCCACCTCGGAAAGCATCGAGGGTGGTGCGGATGGGCCCTTGAGGCAAAGCTGAAAGCGAGACGACGCAAGCGGAAGTCAAGCGAGGAAGATAGTGCTGGGCCAGTCGAGTTCTCCCTCGCGAAGCATCTCGTCGAGATGAATCGTCTTTTCGACGGAGGTAGTCGTGCGGCTACCGGGGTGGAACAACACGTCGCTCACCAGGATCGTCCCCTTGGTGGTCCCCATGGCCCGCGAGGCCAAGATGGCCAGATTGGGAGAAGGCTGGTCCTGTTTCTCGTGTTCTTGGCGATCCTTGGCATCGTCCCATCTTTCGTAACCGGTAACGATGTCCAACGACAAGGCTGCCCCCGTGCTATAATGAACCTGCATCTGCCCGGGTGGATTGGTTCTGGGGATGCAGTCGCGAGGCGCGTGCTGCATCGACATGCGCACGAATGACACAGACGAACGAAAGCAGCGCATGAACCGACGAGAATAGCTTGATGAGCCCAGACATGACCGTGCAAACAAGATCCGTGACTGCCGTCGCCCTACTTCTGGGCATGACACTGGCCGACAGCTTGCCGGCCACGGAGTATCTCGGCAACAACCGGCGATCGGGCTACACCGATGCGGTCGTGCCGACACAACCGGTTCTGCTGTGGACCTACCAAGAGCGCCACGCACCGAGAAACGCGTGGCCAGAGCCGTTCGGCGAACTTCAGCTCATCGATTTCGACTATTCCGACCAGGTTACGATTGGCGCCGGGATGGTCTACTTCGGCTCATCGGCGGACCATACGGTCCGCGCGCTGGACTTGGGCGGCGGCGAGGAACGGTGGACATTCTACACGGAGGGCCCGGTACGGTTCGCCCCCGTGTTGTACAAAGACAGGCTGTTCACCGTCTCCGATGACGGCTACCTCTATTGCCTAAAAGCGTCCGACGGTTCACTCATGTGGAAGAAGCGTCTCGCACCCGCTGCCGAGCGCTGCATAGGCAATGAGCAGATGGTCTCCAAATGGCCATGCCGGTCGGGAGTTCTTGTCGAGGACGGCAAACTCTATACCACCGCCGGCATGTGGTCGGTCGACGGCGTGATCGTCTATTGCCTCGACGCGGACACCGGTGAAGTTATCTGGGAGAATGACACGACCGGGCATCGCTGGATGCTTCTGCCTCACGGCAGCGGCTATGGCGGAGTGAGCCCCCAGGGATACCTGGCGTTCTACAAGGATACCCTGTACGTGGCGGCGGGACGGGCCGCTCCGGCGATTTTCGATGCCAAGACCGGAGCGCTTCTGTTTCACGAAATCGGGCTCGGCTACAAGGCCCACTACCCCGGCGGGTCTTGGATCATGGCGGCCCACGACTGGATCATGTTCAAACGCCAGCACAATTACAGAGATGCGGACGTAAAGGACACCGAGTACCAGATCGGGGGAAATGCCGAGGGGATCATTCTGTATAACTATCGGACCGGGAACCCGGAAATCGCGCTGGTTGGTGGGCGAGTCATTGCGGCGGCCGTCGAGGAAGATCTGGTTATGGGCGGCGCCGGCTCCGTCATTCGGATCAATGCGGACCAATTGCGGGACGCATACAAGGCTCACCCGGAAGGAAAGGGCCAGAAGGGCGGACCGAAATACTACGACCCCACTTCGCTAGCCAAATGGAGCACGGATATCGGCCGGGTCTACACGTTGATGATTGTCGGCGACACGATCGTCGCCGGTGGGAAGGGTACCGTCACTCTCTTGGACGTCAAGAACGGTGGGAGGCTCTGGCAGAGGAAAGTCGAGGGAGCCGTCCGCGGCCTCTCGGTTTCAGAGAACACGTTCATCGCAACCACAACCTCCGGCAATGTCTACTGCTTCGGAAAAGGCCAGTTTGATTCTGGAAAGACCGTTTCCCATGGACGGTCTTTTCCCGCCGTTTCGCAGCAGATGTCGGCGAAAGTCATCGCAGAGATTGGGATCACCGAAGGGTACTGCCTGATGCTAGGTGCCGGTGACGGCTCGCTTCTTCTTGACCTGCTGACCCAAACAGAGCTTACCGTATACTGTCTCGAGCCAGATGCGGCAAAGAGAACCAGGATGCGGACACTGCTCGACGAGGCGGGGATGCTCGGCGTCAGGTCCCAGCTTCACGACGGTTCATTCGACCAGATCACCTATGCGCCATATTGCGGAAACTGCATTGTTTGGGGCGACAGGCTCGGCAGTCCCGCTGACAAGGTCGACTTCAAAGGACTCTATCGCAGTCTTCGTCCCTGGGGCGGAGTTGCCTATGAATTCGGCGAGCGATCGGCGGCTCCCGCATCGAAAAGCAGGCTCATCGCCTGCGGAGTTCCTGAAAAGGAAATCTCCATCGGTTCGTTCGGCACTATCGTGCGGCGCGGTCCTCTTCCCGGGGCGGGCGAGTGGACACGTGCCCACGCCAATCCGGGCAATACCTTCTCGAGCGGAGACGACGTCGTCAGACCGCCGCTGGGGATCCTCTGGTGGGGCGGTGTCGGACCGGATCGCATTGTCTCCCGTCACTGGCGAGCGCCCGTTCCCCTGTTCTCGAAGGGGTTGATGTTCATTCAAGGGCAGCACGACGTTATCGGCGTGGATGCCTATACCGGGCGCGAGATGTGGAACCGCCATATCGAGGATGTCGGCCGCTTCCCGCCAGCGTTTCGAGGCGGAAACATCATCACCGACGGCGATCGGGTCTACTGCGTCAAAGGCCTCACCTGTTACGCGCTGGATGCAAAGACCGGTAAGAGCGTTCGCCAGTACGTGCATAAGCTTACGCCGGCGCAAGAAGAGGCCACCCGGAAGCTCATCCCGCTGCACGGAGTGCTTACGTCGAAGACGAAGAGCGGCAAACACTCCTTGAAAGCCCCTTCGGTCGTATGGGAATTTCTGGGCATGGCGGACAATCGCATTGTGGGAACACTGGGCTTCGACGCCGCCAACCTCAAGCATAACGGCATGGCCATTCCGCACCAAAGCCGCCATATCTTCGCCTACGACAAGGCAACCGGCGAAAAGGCGTGGGAAGTCACGCTCGACGATACGGTTATGCCCACGGCCATCGTCAGCGATGACCAGCAGCTCTACTACATCGATCGTACCGACCAGTGGACGTGCCAAGGCATGAAGCGCCGCGGCAACTACGAGGACTTTCAGTCGAAGCTCGTGGCGGTGCGGCTTTCCGATGGCGCCACGGCATGGACGAGAGAAGGTTTGGCTCCCGAAGTCAAAGCACTCTTACTCAAAGATGGGATTCTCGTGGCGACTGCGAACTTCTCGGACGTCGCGGAGGATGCAACGTCCGGTTTGGCGGCTTTCGACGCGGCCAACGGGGATCGATTGTGGATATGCGAAAGGGTTAGAGCCACCAGCAGACGAGGCGGCCCGGTCCGACACGTCTTCATCGTGGGAGATACGATTTATACCCCTCAAGCCTTCGACTTGAAGACAGGCGAACCGAAGTTCGTGGCCAAACATCCGCTGACCGGCAATCCCGCGCAGTTTCAACTTAGCGGGCAGAACTTCTGCGGCAGCATGTCGGCCGGAAATCACATCCTTGCCTATCGCTCCACCGCGCTTGGCTATACATCGCTTACCGAGAATTCGCCTTGCTACTGGCTACACGAGAAGCGGACGAGCTGCTGGATAAGTCTACTGCCCGCCGGAGGCATGCTGCTTGCGCCGGAGGGGGCCGCCACATGCACTTGCTCATTCAACTACAAGACGTCGCTTGCCCTGATCCCCGTGCAGCGCCATGAAAGCTGGGGCATCTACCGTCAGGGGCCGGAAATGGGGCAAGGCATCGGTTCCGCGTGGAAAGGCGCCGAGAAGATCGTCGGCAGTCCCGCCGACTTTCGCGCGTTGAGAATCAACTTCAATGCGCCCGGCGATCACTACGACGAGACCACCGGCGCGAGTTTTCTGGCCTGGCCGCAGGTCACCCGCTCAGGGAAAGGCTTCCTTGTTCTGCCCGTTCAAGGCACGGACGATGTCTCGGGATTTCGTTTCAATTCGGACTTTACGCCTGTCACCGGAACGGAGCGTCCGTGGATCTATGTATCCGGGCTTACGGGCGATATCAAACTGAAGATCATGGGAACACTCGAAAAGAAATACGGCGCGGTGTTGCACTTGATGGAGCCGGAGCAAGTGCGCCAAGGCGAGCGGATCTTTGACGTGCTCATCAACGGCAAGAAGGTGTTGTCACGGCTCGACATCGTTGGAGAGACCGGCACACCGTGCAGAGCGCTCGCCAAGGAAGTGAGCGGCATCGCCCCTTGCACCGCAATCGAACTTGCGCTGGAGCTCGTTTCCGGCAAGCCCCCCCTTTTGTGTGGCGCGGAAGTGATCGCGGAATAAGGCCCAACCATCCGAACCAGAAACGATGACTATGTGTCGACTGCTTCCGCAGCTTGCAGCTTGCCGCCGAAAGCGTCCCATTGACAAACTTTCACGTGCATGCGTTTTGCAGCCCGACTCGGGCCGCCTTGATGTCGGGTTTGCACCCCCGGAGAACCGGTGTAATCGCAACCACGAATCGTCAGGATATCTTGCGCACCGACGTACCCGCGATGGCCGGCAAACGCTACCGGTTCGACAGTCAACTCCACCTGCAACCAACGAACACCACGAAGTGCGGAGCATCTCAATTATGAAAAGTGCATTAGCCTTACTGGCTCTGATAACGCTTGCCCTCTGCCTTCGAGTGGGAGCCGCCGAAGAGCCGGAGGACGTAAGGACGACGCCTGAGACGGCGGAAGTAACTCTAGGCAAGGACTGGCAGGTCCCGACGGACAAGGAGAAGTTTCATATCTTCATCTTTGCCGGCCAGTCCAACATGGCCGGCGGGTTCAACGGCAGCCACCTGTACGATGATGAGGGCAACTATGATCCGCTGACCAGACCGGCGCCGCGGGTTCTGCGGAGAAAACGAGGAGGATGGGTTCCTGCCGCGCATCCGACGACCCGACATGTCAAAACCAGCTTTTCGATTCCTTTGCCCTTTGCGCAGAAGTACTTGGAGGAGATCGACGACCCCGAGGTCAAGGTTGGCATTGTGGTCAACGCATACGGGGGCAAGGCGATCAATTTCTTCGTCAAGGGCGGCAGTATGCATCCGGCGGGTGTACGAAGTCTGCCGGAAGACGGCACAGTCAAGGGGTTTATCTGGCATCAGGGCGAGTCGGACAATCGCCTGGAAGAGCGCGAAGCCTATGCGAGGAAACTACACGGCCTGGTTCGGGATGTTCGCGACTATGTGGGCGATCCGGACCTTCCCTTTGTCACGGGAGCCTTTAATCCTCAATGGGCATACTACAATCCCTACAGCATTCCTCCAAGGGCACCGACCGATCCCGAAGTCAAGGACCCCCGCGGGGCCTATGAAGCACAGATCACGACAGGCAACGTGCTGGCGCACATCGATGTGCTCAACAAGGCCGCGCATGTTCAATCAACAGGCGCCAGTCATCTTGTAGGACACAAGCGAAACCTGGTCGACGAGAACGGCAAGCCGACTGGAGAAATCCAGGGAATCAAGACCGACAATACGCATTTCAACCGCTCCGGGTACACGACCTTGGCACATCGTTACGTGGACCTGATTCTCGACCGACCTGCGTTCAAGGCCGATCCCGTCATCATGGCAGCGGTTCCCGGCAGGAAGTTCACTTTCGACCTGCGCACGGCGGCATGTGATGTTTCCAAGGACAAACTCGGGTTTGCCGCCGAGAACCTTCCGGAGTGGATCACGATGGACAGCGACGGCGTTCTGACCGGCACCGCTCCGGCGGAAGGTGAAATCACCTTTCCCGTCACGGTCACCGATAAGAGCGGCCATGTAAACCGCGGCAACTTCCGCATTGTCGCCGGGCCTGCGGGTGCGCCCGCGTTCAAGGCCGAGGAGTATTCACGCAAGGCGGCCGTGCCCGGTCAGCCATACAGGAATCGTGTGTATTACCATTACCGCAAACCGGACTCTTCGGATTTGTCCGAACCGAATAATGAGACGGTGACCTTCTCCAAGGTCGACGGACCCGCCTGGCTCGAGGTGCATTTGGATGGCACGTTTTCCGGCACCCCGACCGCCGCTGACGCCGGACATACGCAGACGTTGACAGTTAAGGCCGCCGATGTCGATGGTGAAGACACCGCGGTTTACACGATTCCCGTCCTGGAGAACGGTTATGTCTGGCATGAAGGCTTCAAGTACCAACCCGATATTCCGTGGGTTGCAGTGGGAGACAAGTTGAGCTTCAATGAGAGCATGCCCAAAGACACCTGGTATATCAGGAGCGGACATTTTCCATTTACCTACACCACCAAGTATTCCTGTTACGATGTCGCGGGCGTTCTGGGAGCGAATTCCTACAAGTTCGGCACCGGATCATTGCGCGGCATGGCCTTCGTTCTCGACGGCAAGCGCTTCGGCGGGAAGCCCGGCAAGGTCCGGTTCTCGATTGATCTCTCTGACGTTGAGAAAGAGGAACCAACCGGCCGGGGATGCAATATTCAGGCCAGACGCGCCAAGAAGGCCGAGAGGCTGAAAGCCGCGGGGAAGATCAAGGAGGGCGAGAGGTTCTTCTTTGTCTCTCTGTACCGTTGCTCGCCAGGTGACACCGACGACGACGCGGTCGAGGTTGTTCTGGGCGATGACGATCTATACGGCAAAGAAGCCGAGGTAACGACGCGGGGCACCGCGGAACGTACAGCGCATGCCAGCAGGGATTGCAAACCTTCGGATCAGGGGGTTCAGACACTGGAATTTGACTATGACGGAACAGGCGACATCCTACTGGTTCTCTCTGCGGTGAATGAGAGAGGCGTGGGAGGCGGAGGCAGGAACTTTCGTAATCCGTGCTTTCGGCTTATTGGCGAATAGGAACGGGAAACAGGAGATGCCTGGGAGGCAATATGAACAAACATGCATTTCTGGTCGTCCTGGCAGCGGCGGCAATTACATTGAACGGCACGGCGTTTTGTAAAGGCGATTCCGCGGGTCAGGATTCGGACCTGCTTGAAGTAAAGCCGGAGAACATTGAAGCCGGGAAGGACATGCGATTCGGAATGTCTATCTGTTGGGGACCGGTATCCCTGACCGGTCATGAGATCGGCTGGTCGCGCGGAAAACAAACCCCAATTGACAGGTGCGAGTGGCAACTGGGGAGGGGAAAGAAAAAACGCGACTCCGACGGTCCACTCGGCTGCCAGTGAGATGGCGGCGTGGAAGTGGAGCGTGGGATATCGCGTTTGTTCGCTGTCTGTTCGGTATAAGGACGCGGTGACCGTTGGGGGCGACCGACGTGCTGCTGCACGTTGTCAGCGCCGCGGCAATCATGCCAGTCCGGCTTACGTAAGGGTACACGCCCCGTCGCGGCAATCGCGCCTTGATGATTGTCGCATAGAGATCATTCGTTGAAAAAAGGGTTCTTGTTGATCGTATCGAAACGAGAGCGCCGAGACGAGAGCGCCCAAAACGAGAGCCCGAAATTCCTCCGTTCTACTGGGGTGGCCGAGGCCGAAATGGATACGGCGGCGAGATCCACCACGCAATCACACCGCCCTGGGAAGAATGACATCCGCACGATCGTCCGCGTCGAGAAAGCTCGGCCCACTGTTGAATCACGGCACCGGATTCCGCACCGGTTCGATCGAGTCCGCCATGTCGCAGGCAACTCCAGACGCTTGCGGTCGGCTCGATTCGATAGTTCATGGAAAAACCGTTCTTCGTTCGCCCGTTGCCGTTGTTTCCCGCCCGTTACTTCTGATATACACGATGGGCGTGCGAAGTCAACAGTAAACTTGAGGAAAAACCGGTGCCCGCCGCCCCTAATTGCGATAACCTTATACGAGGTAAGCCGAAACGATTTTGGAAAAAGTTTCCAGCGAAACTCGGCCGCGGCGGGCAAGGTTTCGGTGACGCGCAAGCCCGTTAAAGGCGGTCGATATTACCACGCCGTCCAGGGCAACGTGTCGGGAAAAGCCGCGTGCGTTTTGACGCCGGAACCGGTATAATCGGTGTTCGTCGGCCCCGGAAGCAGCGGAGAGGTTCCGCTCCGGACTTGCACGACCATCCAGGAGGAAACATGCCCTACCTGCTCGGCACGGATGAAGCGGGATACGGTCCGAACTTGGGCCCGTTGGTTATTTCCGCCACAGTCTGGAAAGTCCCTCCCGGGGTGCGCGGCGCCGATCTGTACGAGCGGATCGAGGGAGTGGTCGCACCAGCCGGGCAACGCGCGCTTCGGCGCGATGCGTCGAACATCGTGATGGCTGACTCGAAAGCGTTGTATCAACCGGGCAAGGGATTACGGCACTTGGAGCGGGGGTTGTTGGCTGCCCTTGCGGTAGGCTCTCCGGGCGACTCGCCCGAGTCGGCGGAACCACCTGCCGGCCGATCGATTGCAGCCGCCTGGCAGGACGCCTGGGAGCTGCTGGCTCCGGAGTCGCTTGCGGCGCGCCGGGCGATCCCCTGGTATGCCGACTACGACGAGCCAATCCCCATCGATGCCCAATCCGGCGACGTGCGGCAGGGTGCCGAAACGTTGTGCCAAGGGCTCGACGCGGCCGGAGTGCGGTTGTTGCGGATCGCCAGTCGGGCCGTGTTTCCCGAGGAGTTCAACGATCTGCTCCAGCGGTATGACTCCAAGGGATCGCTGTTGTCGCACCTGACGCTCGAATTGGTTGCCCGGCTGATCGGGCCGCTGGGGGATGAGCCGATTTCGATCGTCTGCGACCGGCACGGCGGGCGGAAGCGATACCTGCCCGTATTGGTCGACCATTTCCCCGAGTCGTTTGTGGAAATCGGCGGCGAAAGCGCCGAACGAAGCGTCTACCGTTTCGGTCCGAGCAACCGCCGCGTCGACATCGCCTTTCAGACGAAGGCCGAATCGTATCTGCCGGCCGCGTTGGCCTCGATGGCTTCGAAATACCTGCGCGAGTTGGCCATGCGGGCGTTCAACGCGTTTTGGCGAGCGAGGTGCGAAGGGCTGCGCGCGACGGCCGGATATCCGCAAGACGCGAAGCGGTTTATGAAAGACACCGCGGCCGTGCGGAAGGATTTGGCGGTGGACGACCGTGTGCTGTGGCGCCGGAAGTGAGCGACTCGGCGGTCACCGAGCGATGCCGAACATCGCCACGATCTTGCGCACAAACGGCTTGTGTTGCGGGGGAACGAAATACTCCCAGTCGGCCAGATAGTCGGCAAAGCTCTGATTCGGGAATCGGTTGCTCGCATTAAGGTAACCGACCGCTTCCCAGTGCGAAGGCTCCGCCTCCAACAGCGGCAGCAGGGCCGCGGCCACGATCCGCTGCTTGTCGCGCTGCGACCCTTCCTCGTTCATCTTTTTCGCGTTTTCGGTATACCACTCGGCCAGCGACGTATCGGGCGGAAGGTGGACCTTTTCGATTCGATCGTCGGCATACTCCTTTAGGTGTGGCGCGTAGTTCTTCCAATTGTCATACGGGGGCGACGTCTTCCAGGTCTCGGCCATCCGCCGCATCACAAACAGCGAAGCGACTTCACAGAGCGACTCCTCGAACCACTTGTTGGGATGCTTGTCGTCGCTGTAACAGCAGAGTACGTGGCACAACTCGTGGGCGAACTGAAAGGAAAACTGGGCCCACAAGTTGCTCTGAGAATCGAGCCGGATCTGATATTCGCCGCTGGGAAGCCGGTCGTACCAAGTGATCGGACCGTTGCGCGACCGGCCGATGACGATCGGGTGGAGCTTTCGGCCGGGAAAGTGTTTCCACAATTCCATACCCGCCGAGTGGCACGTCTTCTTGATGTCCTGCAATTGCGAGCCGCCCCACTCGCCTTCGATAACGCGGAGTTTCAGGGCGCGGGTCGCCGGCTGGCGGACTTCATCTTGGGCGCTCGCCACGTTTGCCGCGAGGCAACACGCAACGCACGACCATGCAATACCGATCGTCGAAATGCAATGCTTCACGGGGTAACTCCTGGTAGTAAACCCTATCGCATCAGCATACCGCCGCTCACGTCGACGCAGGCGCCGGTCATGTAGCTGGCCTTCTCCGAGGCCAGAAAGACGGTGACCGCGGCAATCTCGGCCGGGTCGCCGATGCGATGCAGGGGGATTCGGTTGAGGTATTTGTCGGGGTTGGCGGTCAGCGTCTTGGCCGTCATTTCGGTGAACATCATGCCCGGTGCGACGGAATTGACGGCAATGTTGTTCGCACACACTTCCCGGGCCAGCGATACGGTGAAGGCGACGATCCCGCCCTTACTGGCGTCGTAGGGCGCGTGGCCGGTGGTCGAACCGCGAAAGGCGGCCTGCGACGAGATGTTGACGATCCGCCCGATCCGGTCCGCGGCGATCAACCGCCCGACCATCTGCTTGCAGGTAAGAAACGTGCCGGTCATATTCACGTGTACCGTGTGCGTCCACTCTTCAACGTCCATGTCCTTGACCTGGCACGTGGGGCAGACGGCGGCGTTGTTGATCAGCACGTCGACCGGGCCAAGGTCGGCTTCGATCTGGTCGAACATCTTCCGCACGTCGTCCTCAACGGCGACGTCGGCCAGCGCGCCGATAGCCTGCGTGCCGCAGGTGTCTTGTATTTCCGCGATCACCGCGTCGGTCTTCTCGGGATTGCGGCGATAGTTGACCGCCACCTTGGCCCCTTCGGCCGCCAACGCCAGACAGATGGCCTTACCCAGCCCGTGCGAACCGCCGGTGACCAGGGCTACTTTGTCCTTCAGCTTCAGATCCATTCTCGTCCTTTCGTATCGCGCGGGTGGTTGTATCGGGTACTCGTATTGTAACGCCCCCCTGCCGTTGCCCGCAACTGCCGCATCGGCCCGCTTGTCACGCGGGCCGAAAAAGGCGACAATCCTAGGCAATGGTCTCCGATCATCGATGACTTTTGGATGCCCAGCCCGTGACTGTTGACCCCCACGAAGCAGACTACCGCCCGGCCCTCGATCCCCCGGTTTCGGGCGAATTTCTCCCGGGCACGGGCATCGAGATCATCGGCGGCGCGGCGCGGCACGGACCGCCGGCGCACGTGATCTTCGACTTCGACGGCACATTGAGCCTGATCCGCGAGGGTTGGCCCGAGGTGATGGTGCCGATGATGGTCGACGTATTGCAGGCAACCGGCACCTGCGAGCCGGCCCAGCAGTTGCACGCGCTGTGTCTCGATTTCGTCATGCAACTCAACGGCAAGCAGACCATCTACCAGATGATCCGCCTGGCCGAGGAAGTGGGCCGGCGGGGCGGCGTGCCCGAGGAACCGGTTGCTTACAAGCAGATGTATCACGACCTGCTCATGCAACGCATTGCCGGCCGGCGCGAGGCGCTTCGCTCCGGTCGTGTCGAACCGCGCCAGATGCTGGTGCCCGGTTCGCTGGAGATACTCGACGCCCTGCAGCGGCGCGGCGCGCGGCTTTACCTGGCCAGCGGCACCGACCGGCAGTTTGTGGTCGAGGAAGCTCGCCTGTTGGGCCTGGAGCCGTTCTTCGGGGAGCGAATCTTCGGGGCATGCGACGACTACCTCGCGTTTTCCAAGGCCATGGTGATTCAGCGGATTCTGACGGAGAACGACGTCGACGGCGCGGCGTTGTTGGGTTTCGGCGACGGGTACGTCGAGATACAGAACGTGAAGCAAGCCGGCGGTACCGCGGTGGCGGTAGCCAGCGACGAATCGCACCCGTGCGGCAAACCGGACGCCTGGAAACGCCGCCGGTTGCTGGGTGTCGGTGCCGACGTGGTCGTACCCGATTTTCGCGATTGGGAGGTGCTAGTGGGGTATTTGTGGAATGAGAAGGACTGACGGCAATTCCAAAGTAGCAGCCCACACGGAGTGTGCCCGCTACCGACACTTCGGAGAAAACAATATGCGAGCAACCGTCCTTGCTATCTGCGGCGCGGCGTGCCTCGGTTTCAGCACTTCGGCCGAACCGGCCGAACGCTCGGTTACCGTCGGTGCGGGCAGCTATGCCGTGATGTTACCTCCGCAAGCCAAGCGCCCCCCGGCGGAGATCTTCAAAACCGAGAACGTCGCCGGCCCGATGCCGACGAACGATTGGTGGAGTTCGGTCGCCTGGCTGCGCTACTCCGAGCGTCATTACCCTCACCCATTGGCCGTTCAAGCCAGTGGCACGGGCTTGCGCGTGCATTACCCGGGCAATCGCATCACCGCGGGCGCCCGGGCCATCATGGGCTCGATGTCGCCCGCGGGCGACGACCTGACGCTGGGCCATTCGATCATCCCCGAGTTTCCCGACGCCCGGGTCGACGGCTTCAGCGACTGGTTCGTTCGCGTGCGATTTGCCGTGGGGCGGCGGGGCATGACCGTATCGTACGGCCACGGTTCGCCGTTCGTTTATGCCGAGTATGAAGGGGGCGATCCAAAAATCGAGTTCGGCCGGATGCCTATCGTCTGGTCCGGTTCGCCCCAGAGCCCCGTGTTGGGTATCACCGTCGGAGACAATCACTACGGGCTGTTCGGACCCACCGGGTCGACGTGGACCGGCTTGGGAAGCCGAACGGTGGTTAACCGCACCGGCGGGAAGGCGTATTTCTCGATCGCGCTGTTGCCGGGCAAGTCGGAGAAGATGCTGGCCCTGTTTGCTCGCTATGCCTACGCCCACGTGACCGACACCAAGATCGCCTGGCAATACGACCCCAAGAGCAGCATGGTGCGAACGACCTTCACGTTGACCACCAAGCCCCTTGAAGGCCAAGCAACCGATACGCTGTTTGCCCTGTATCCACACCAGTGGCGATATGCGCCGATCGAGCGGTACATTTGCCCGTTGAACTCCGTTCGCGGCGTGATGAAGCTGGCCGCCGGATCGTCGTTTACGACCCGAGTGCCGTTTTGCGGCGTCTTGCCGTCGATACCTTTGACCGGCAACCGCGACAAGCGGCGACTCGACGTTTTCCTGGACCGGGAAGCCGAGCGCCCTCGTGAGGGGACCAAGGACACCTACTGGGAAGGCAAGCACCTGGGTAAGCTGGCCACTCTAGCGCCGCTGGCCGAACAGTCGGGCAACACGGACGCGGCGGCCGCCTTCCACGAAGAGTTGCGACGGCGGTTGGAGAACTGGTGTACCGCCACCACCCCACGGGGCGAGGTCAAGTCGTCCGGCCTGTTCTATTACGACGACCGTTGGGGCTCGCTCATCGGTTACCCGGCCAGCTACGCCAGCGACGTCGACCTGAACGACCATCATTTCCACTACGGCTACTTCATTCGGGCGGCGGCCGAGTTGGCTCGCGTCGATCCCGAGTGGGCCGCTTCCGATCGTTGGGGCGGTATGGTCGAACTGCTGGCGCGCGATATCGCCGCGCCAAGGCGAGACGATCCGAAGTTTCCCTTTCTTCGCAATTTCGATCCCTACGCCGGCCACTCGTGGGCGTCGGGCCATGCGAAATTCGCCGACGGCAACAACAACGAATCGTCGTCCGAGGCGATGAACGCCTGGTGCGCGATGATCCTCTGGGGACAGGCAACCGGCGACGTCACCTTGCGCGATCTGGGCGTCTTCCTCTACACGACCGAAATGACGGCTATCCACGAGTATTGGTTCGACGTACACGACGAGAACCACCCGGCCGACTATGCGCCGGCGGTGGTGACCATGGTCTGGGGCGGCAAAGGGGCCAACGAGACATGGTTCTCGGCCAATCCCGAGGCGGTGTACGGCATCAACTGGCTGCCGATGCACGGTGGTTCGCTCTATCTGGGCCACTATCCCGACTACGTCGAGAAGAACTACCGCGCCCTGGTCGCCGCCAACAACGGAACAAATTGGGACCAATGGGCCGATCTGATCTGGATGGTCCGGGCGCTGGACGATCCGCAAGACGCGCTGAAGCAGTACAACGCCCAGCAAGAGAAGTACCCGGCCGAAGCCGGCAATTCGCAAGCCAACACCTACGCCTGGCTGCACGCACTGGACGCGTTGGGCCATGTCGATCGGACCGTCACGGCCGACTATCCGCTGGTCGCCGTCTTCGGCAAAGGTGACCGGCGATCGTATATCGTCTACAATATGGAGAACGGTCGACGGACGGTTACGTTTTCCGACGGCACGAAGGTCTCGGCCGAGAGCAAGGGGTTCGTCGTGCAACATGAAGAGTGACGGCATCAATAAACGCTCTGTTTTCGGAGGGATTCCATGAGAAACGTTTTCTTCGTAGCCGTATTGTCCGTCGCCACAACAACGCTTGCCGCCAAACCCGAGCGTCCCAACATCGTCTGCATCATCACCGATCAGCAACACGCGGGCATGATGAGTTGCACGGGGAACCGCTACCTGCAAACACCGGCCATGGATCGCATCGCCCGGGATGGTATGCGGTTCGAGCTTGCTTATTGCAGCAACCCGGTCTGCCTGCCCTCGCGAGTGACCATGATGACCGGCTTCTATCCGAGCCGCGCCGGCATCAAGCACAACGGCGACGGGGGGCGCGGCGTGCAACCGTCGCTGGTGACCGGGAGCATGGGCTGGACTTTTCGCAAGGCGGGCTACGAAACGGCCTACGGCGGCAAGGTACATTTGCCCAAGGGAATGACCCCGACGTCGATGGGATTCGAGCAGATCACCGGCGACCAGCGGGCCGGACTGGCCGAGGCGGGGGCCGCGTTTGTGGCCCAGGAACACGATCGGCCCTTTCTGCTGGTCCTCTCCTTCATCAATCCGCACGACATCTGCTACATGGCCTTGCAGAACCTCGACGAGCAGAACCGGGGCAAACGGCCGCCGCTGGCCCGTGCGCTGCAACTGCCCGAGGGCGTTTCGCGCGAGGAGTTTTTCGCCAGTCGTTGCCCGCCGCTGCCGGAGAATTTCGAGCCCCAGGCCGAAGAGCCCGAGGTCATCGAGACGGGCCTGTTTCAGCGGCAGTTCAAGAAGCACGCCCGCGACCAGTGGCCGCCCGAGCGGTGGCGATTGCACCGTTGGGCCTACTGCCGGCTGACTGAGATGGTCGACGCCAAGATCGGCAAGGTGCTCGGCGCGGTCCGCGAGGCCGGGCTCGAAGAGACGACGCTGATCGTCTTTACCAGCGATCACGGCGACATGGACTCGGCCCATCGGCTGGAACACAAGACGGTCCTCTACGAGGAGGCGACCCGGGTGCCGCTGCTGTTGAGTTACCCAGGCGTGACCAAGCCGGGCGGCGTGGATACCGATCACTTGGTCTCCGCGGGAATTGATCTCATTCCGACGATGTGCGATTTCGCCGGGATCGACCCGCCCGAGGGACTCCCCGGTCGCAGTCTTCGGGCGCTGGCCCAGGGGCAGCCGGTTGACGTGTGGCGCGAGCAACTCTTCGTGGAAGGCCAGTTCGGCCGGATGCTGCGTACGGCCCGTTTCAAGTACAGTATTTACGAGTCGGGCCGCAACCGCGAGCAGTTGATCGACCTCGAAGCCGATCCCGGCGAGATGACCAACCTGGCCGGGAATCCGAAGTATCGCGAGACGCTCCGAGAGCATCGCCAGCGAATGAGTCGCTACGTGAAGGAGGTTGGTGACAAGATCGGCGCGAAGTATACGGTCGACGTGCCGTGACGTGGCTTCGATCTGGTTCCTGTGCTCTCTTGCCCACGCAGAAGCGTCGTAACGGGAGGGTCGGCAAGCTGGCTACTCTTCCTCCGTCTCGCCCTTGGCGACAAACCGATAGCCGGCGTCGCGAATGGTGAGGAAGTATCGCGGGTTGGCTGGATCGGGCTCAAAGGTCTTCCGCAGACGGCGGATGAACTGGTCGGGGGCGCGCGTGTTGAGGTTGCCGCGCATGCCCCACACATTTTCCAGCAATTCCTGCCTGGGGATGACGCGCCCCTCGTTGGTCACGAAATACTGCAATAGCTTCATTTCCAGGTGGGTCATCCGCGAGGGGCGGTCGTCGACGGTTACCTGAAACGTCTCAAAATTGACTTTCGCGTCGCCAAACTCGAAGACCTCGGCCGGTGCCACGGAACCGGCGCCGCCGGTGGCCCGCCGATCGTAAAGCGCCAACAAATTCTTCACCCGGCTAAGCAATTCGTCGAGATCAAACGGCTTCATGAGGTATTGATCGGCGCCCACTTCGAACCCGCGCGTGCGGTCCTCGGCCAGGGTACGCGCACTGAGAATGAGCACGGGCATGTCGTTGCCCGAGGCACGGATCGCCTCGCACACCGCGTAGCCGCTCATCCCGGGGAGCATGAGATCGAGAATCACCAGGTCGATTTCCCCGGGATCTTCCTCGATGCAAGCCAGTGACGAGGGACCGTCGCCAACGGTCGTGACGCGGTATCCTTCCGCCTCGAGATTGTACTTGATCCCGATCGCCAGGTGTTCTTCGTCTTCGACTATCAGAATGTGTTTGGACATGGACCGTTCCTCCCGGAGGCCTCTGCTCCGAAATAATCTATCCGCCACGCGTACCGTCCGCCTCGGGGGCATGGCTCAGGAGGCTGCCGGGTAACTGCACCTCGAAAACGGTTCCCGGCCCTTGCCGACGATCTTGCACGCGAATACGTCCTCCCAGCCGGCGAACCAACGTCCGAACGATGTAGAGTCCCAACCCCGTACCCGGCTTCTTCCGCTCCAGCTCGAGACCCAAGCGGACGAATCGGCCGAAGATCTTGCGTCGCCAGGCGGGCGGGATTCCTCGGCCGTTGTCGGCAATACGCACCACGATGCGCTGACTTGCCGCCAACTTCTCGGCGGGAAGTCCCGGATGCGGCACCCGTAGCGTGACCTCGACCCGCGGGTCGGAACCGGCGTATTTCACCGCGTTGTCGATCAGGTTGCGAAAGATCATGTCCAGATCGACGCTCTGGGCCGACACGACACACGGGTCGAGGTCCAAGGAGACCGTCTCCACGGCAATGCGGTAACGCAGGCACACCGTCTTGGCACACTCGCGCAGCAAAGAGACCACGTCGACGTCCTCGGCCTGATCATCGTCGTTGGGCTTGTCCAGCCGCCCGGCGTCGAGCACATGG